>JAZLJO010000021.1:0-1040 GCA_045617905.1 Candidatus Enterousia sp. | reverse complement strand
TAATATTCATTTCTTTCACTTTTCCTTGTTTTGTTTGTATATGTATAGCAAATTTTGTGTCTTGCGGTCAAGATACTTTATGATATAATACAATAAAAATAATAAACAAGGTTTGCAATGATGATTTTATATCAAAATTGCCACAAGATAAGGGAGAAATACTATGAAAGAGCAGGTCAGACAATTACAACCAACCAATATAACCAGCGATGTTTTTATCATATCGCCGGCACAGTTGGAATATATCGCCAGTGTTTTTAGCAAGAATTTTGCAGATTCCATGAATATGCGAACTTTTTCTGGGCGTATATGTGAAATTGCCCGTGAATCATTACGCACCGCTTTAAAAGAAGTAAAAAAAATGGACGAACATCGTTAAATAATTTGTTGATACAACGCGTTTAATTAAAAAAAGCGACACATTTCTGTGTCGCTTTTAACTTTTCTGTTTTTATCTACCACGAACGCGTCCACCACGACAATTGTTTCTTAGCAACGCCATGGTACCCTTATATACTCGCGGCTGTGTGGCTTTGGGGTTATTTTTACTAATCTGTGGATATATTCCATAACCCCAATTCGCAAACTGTGTGCTATCACTACGAATCATACCCTTTACACCAATATTTGTACTATCGCTATCTGGTAATATTTGATATGGTGTCCACCACCAGCCACCGCGAACCTTCGGCGAAATATTAAAACGTTTACTTAAAGTGTCACGCACAGCATGATAACCTATCGGGGTCCACGCACCATCCGTTGCTCTAATGAAAATGATAATCGTATCATATATATCTGCCCAAATTTCAATAGAATCCACTGAAGGAAAATGCCAAACGCCATTATAAGGCTCTGCAATAAACTCTTTAGTACCACCGCCAGGCACTGGTATAATCGTATCGCCCCCTGGTGCCGGTGGAATTGTATCAATACCCGGTGTTGGAACGATGGTATCATTTGGTGTTACCGGTGGAATTGTATCATTCGGGGTAACCGGCGGAATCGTATCCGTTGGGGTTGGTTCCGGTTTTGGGGTT
>JAZLJO010000020.1:0-159218 GCA_045617905.1 Candidatus Enterousia sp. | reverse complement strand
CAAAAATATTTGTATCATCCAATACAACTAATTCTTGTTTACAATTTTTACGAATACTGCGAAAACAGGCCTGAACTAATGTGGGTGCGTTACGCTCACCCTGTTGCCAGATCGTAAATATTTTTTCATTTGAATCGTTATCAATGATTTCATATTTTGGAACACTATCTACAACATCCCAAAACGATTTACAAATACGTTTCACACGTTTTACATTAGCATTACGTTTTACTTCACGAAAACAACTCCTGCTCCGCCAAAACGGATTCAGAACATATCCCTGAAATATGTATATCAGTTGATTCATCAGTACATAATATGCTGGATATTTTATTTTCATTACATTTCACCATTAATAGCATCGTCATCATCCATCGGTCCCGTTGTCATCTCTTCGGCAATACCAGATGAACGCGCCATAATTTTATCCAACAATTCTTTCTGGGCATCCGTATGATCTTTTAACCATTGACGGGCGTTTGCTTCGCCCTGACCTATGCGTTCGTTATTGTATGAATAAAAACTGCCCGCTTTGTCAATTAAATCGTATTTAACACCCATGTCTAAAATTTCACTGACACGCGAAATACCTTCGCCATACATAATTTTGAAATCGACCGTACGAAAAGGTGGTGCAACTTTGTTCTTTACAATTTTTACACGCGTTTCATTTCCAACGATATTTTCTTTATCTTTAATCTGACCAGTGCGGCGAATATCAAGACGCACAGACGCATAAAACTTCAACGCATTACCACCAGAGGTTGTTTCTGGGTTACCAAACATAACCCCGATTTTCATACGAATTTGATTAATAAAAATCAACAACGTATTACTGCGTGAAACAGAACCCGCTAATTTTTTCAGTGATTGACTCATTAAACGAGCAGTCGTCCCAACAAACGAATCACCGATATTGCCTTCCAATTCGGCCTTTGGTACCAAGGCCGCAACAGAATCAATTACAACAACATCAACAGCCCCCGATTTAATTAATGTATCGGCAATTTCCAATGCTTGTTCACCAGAATCCGGTTGCGAAATAATTAAATTCGCAACATCAACCCCCAGCTTTTTGGCATACGACGGATCCAGTGCATTTTCAGCATCAATATATGCACATGTACCACCAGTTTTTTGCGCTTCGGCCACGGCATGTAATGCCAATGTTGTTTTACCAGAACTTTCCGGTCCATAAATTTCAACAATGCGTCCACGTGGATACCCACCTATCCCCAATGCAATATCCAAACCCAATGATCCGGATGATATGGCTTCTATATTTTGTTGGGTTCCGTCCCCCATTTTCATTATAGCCTCTTTACCAAATTGCTTTTGAATTTGGGCCAATGCGGATTCCAATGCCGGATTCTTTGCGGTTGTCGCGCTTTCTTTAATCGCTTCTTTCTTTGCCATTAAATTTCCCCTTTGTGTTAATGTAAAAATCATACAAGGAATTTGTGGTTGTTGCAATTAAAATAATATTCATATCAAGCGTAAAATTGGTATTATTCTGCACTTATTTATGTCCAGCCAAAATCAATACCGATACCCCACCAATAAATGCAGTTACCCACCACACGGCGGATGTTGTACCAAATATTGCAATGCATCCAGCCCCCAAAATCGGTGCAATCACATTTGGTAAATTGGCACTGGTTCTAAAAACACCATAAAAACGTGATTGTTGAGACGGACGCGTTGCATCAAAAAACAATAAATCATGTACAGATTCCATTAATGCCCCAGAAACCTGCCATACAACAAATATCATCAATAGTGGAAAACCAACAGAAAACGTTGCCAATAATGAAAGTATCGCAAATGATAAAAATCCTGTGACCAACCATATCTTTTTCCCAAGACATCCAACCATACGTCCCATCAATTCCGACAATAATAAATATGGTATTATACCCAATGACAACACCAATCCCAATGTATCTTTAGAAAAACCATTTTCAATAACAACAATTGGAACATACAAATAACGCATTGCACGCAATGAATAATATCCAAAATTTACCGCATACGCACGGGACATACCGGGGAATCTGAAAAATGCCAATGTATTACGCCATAATGCACGAAATGTTCGGCGTGGACTAACACGATGAATACGCTTATCTGGTTGAATTATATTAAAATATGCAAAAACCATACAGCATGCAAAATATATTATTGAGGATGCAAAAAATGCCGCCCGATTATTAAAATATGTTGCAATGGTTACAGCAATCATTGGTGCAAATAAAGCCCCAACATTAACCCATAAATGATATCTGGAATTTAATTTTGCCATACCAATTCCATGTGAAAAATCAGACATAAATAACGGGATCAAAACACTGACCAAGGTTGCCGCAACACCGGATGTAAAATCCAATGTTATAAATGTTGATGGCCTAATTGAAAATCCCATCATTGCATAGCATAATGCCAACATTAGAACAGAAAAATAAAATATACGCGTTTTTGAAAATAATCGAAAAATTTCATTTGCGAACAGGCCCACAATCATACAAAACGCAGCATATATCGCAACATAAACACCAACAAATGCACTGGAACGGAATATTTCCAATAAAACCAATGAATATACCGCATTATAAATACCATCCGCAAACCCGGTAAATAACCCCAGATTGGCAAATGAAAAACCACTGATATTGTCACGAACGTAAATATATTTGTCTTTGGCCATGGTGATGCTGATTTTACCATATTTTATTTAAAATACAAAATATGAAAAAATCCGCCATTTGGCGGATGTTAATTACGTAAATGTTTAATTTATGCATTTGCCGGTTGTTGGGTCTGAGCCTTTTTTTGTTCATACATTTGTTCAAAATCAATTGGCTGCATCGTAAACATTGGAAAACCTGATTCAGATGTCATACGTGAAACCAATGCCCGAACAGATGGGAATAACAATGTCGGAACATCGATCATCAATGTACGTTTTTTCTTTTCTTCATCTTTTTCTTCACCCATTTGAACCAATCCAGAATATGTACAATCAATCATGAATATAGTTTTATCACCATTTTCCAATTTTGAATGAACACGCGCAATCAAATCAACCATAAACAAATTGTTATCTGCCCCCTTGATTTGAAGATCAATACCAATTTCTATCTTTGCCTGGCCATTATCTTTGTTATTAAAAAATAATTCTGGAACATTTGGACTTTCAAATGAAAGATCCTTTAAGAATTGAGAGATTATATTAAAATTTACCATTATTTTTTACTCCTTGCCTTAAATAATCGGAAAATGTGGTCTGGACTTGTTTCCGCATTTTATGATAATATAACATCAGAGACGTATTTTTACAAGTGGGGGATTATAAATTATGAAACATTTTTTTGAATTCGTTAGTTTTCGTTCCATGTTGGCCATATTTGCCATCGTCTGTATGTCCGCATGTGATTTATCAATATCAACTAAAACAGGTGATGATTCTGTAATTCCATCAAATATGCGTGAGGTTTCATATTCAGACATACCTGGCTGGCATGATGATGATGTTAGATATGCATTACAAGCGTTCAGAAATTCATGCAAAGCCAAAATACAATATTCTGGCCGGGTGATACCAGATAAAGAATTGTTCCAAGAAAAATGCCGTATGTTACCATCTGCATCGGCTGATATTGCAACTGTACGTGCATGGTTTGAAACAAACTTTCAACCGTATCTGATAACTGATTCTGGTTCTAAAAAAGGTACATTTACCGGTTATTATTCTCCAATTATCCCGGCATGTCGAACAAAAACAGCACAATGTAATGAACCATTAATGGATGTTCCAACCGATGGTCGTGAATACAAAGGTGTTTCAAAAAAAGAAATTGTTGAAAAACGTATCGGTCGTGTTTTGTATTGGGCCAACATTGTCGATGTTCAAAACATTCAAATCCAAGGCAGTGGTATGTTAAAGTTAGAAGATGGAACGAACGTTAAATTAAATTTTGCCTCTACAAACGACTTAACCTTTAAATCTATTGGAGAAGAATTGCGCAGTCGCGGCATTCGCCCAGATGGTGGGTATACATCTGATGCGGTATGGACATATTTAAAGAAAAACCCCAGTTTAGCCCGTGATGTAATTTATAAAAATCCACGATATGTGTATTTCCGTCAAGCCAATTCATCTGATGTTATTGGAAAAATTGGAACACCTTTATCAAAAATACGTTCCATTGCATTAGATACAGATATTTATACGTTGGGAATCCCCGCCTTTGTTGATACAACATTGTCTGATGGACGTAAGTTCCGCCGTTTAATGATCGCCCAAGATACAGGTAACGCCATCAAAGGATGGATTCGCGGCGATATATTCTTTGGTACCGGTGACACCGCATATAAATTTGCCCACAGCCAGCACAGCCAAGGTTCATTGTATATCTTAATGCCAAAGGTATATAAGTATGTCAAACCAAACCGGTAAAAAAATTTATCAACGCATTGCCCGGCCCCAAACAATTGCAGGGGCCATGGGTGGTTTGATGCAAATGTTCGGCATTCGTGCATCTGATTCTGATTTGGTAAACCGGTGGGCTGATATTATGGGACTTGATATTGCCCAAACCGCTGTACCGGTTGCAATAAAAAAAATGCGTGATGGGCGTTTTTCCATAGTGTTACGTCCAACAAACCCCGCATTCACATTGGCGTTATCTTATCGCGTTGGTGAAATAACTGAAAAAATTAATAAATATTTTGGGCGTGATGCGGTTGGAAAAATTAGTTTTAGAAAATAATTTTATATATAAAAACACCGGCAAACGCCGGTATTTTTATAATTTATTTAAATAATACTCTGCGTTCGCACCACAGAGATATTGCAGGAACCAAAAACATAATAATTCCCAACATTTGCCATAACGCAATCCCCGCAATCATTGCACAATACATTGTTATTGGTGATATACCACTGATTATTACGGCCATATATACGAATGACGGAATAAACGTTAAACACCAAACAATCAATCCCAATATCAAATTAATAAAAAATGCACGAAACAACACACGTTGCTTTGATAACATGTGCGTATGCATATCTGTACTGTCGTTTTTCATTTTTCATCCTTTATCTTACGACATATATTATATCATAAATAAATTATTCCTAAAATTTGAATTTTTTCATATTAGCGTGTGCCAGTGCAATCGCAATTGCATCACTTTCATCCGGTGTTTTTGGTTTTGCCGCGGGTAATAACATACGAACCATTTTATACACCTGGTCTTTGTCTGCATGTCCGGCCGATGTTAATGTTTTTTTAATTTTATTTGGTTCATATTCATTAACCGGTATATCATGATTTGCAACCGCAACGATCGCCGCCGCACGTGCATGTCCCAATGCCAATGTTGTTGTTGGATTTTTATTTACAAATGTAATCTCTATACTGCATTCATCTGGTTTAAATATTTCACACAATTCATTTACCCCACGAAATATTGTCGCCAGACGCACGGCAAATTCATCACGTGGCTTTGGCAATATAACACCGCTGGCCACATAATGATATTCAGGACCATTTGTATCAATTACAGCCCACCCTGTATGTAATAATCCTGGGTCAATTCCAATTATTCTCAATTTTTTCTTCCTTATACCATGGTATTATAAATAAAAATGCCGCATTTGCGACATTTTTTATTTTTCAATTTTTGCATAAATATTATTATGCAGCAGCTGTAAACACTTTTTGAACGTCATCATTATCGTCCAATGCATCAACCAATTTTTCAATTTTTGCATATGTTTCATCGTCCAAATCCATTGGCATATTTGGCAACCATGTTAATTCCGCATTTTCTGGTTCACCCAATTTATCGGCCAATGCCTTTTGAACTGTAATAAAATCATCTGGTTTTGTTGTAATAATAAAACCTTCTTCGGACGTTTCCAAATTATCCGCATTTGCATCCATAATGATTTCGATCATTTCATCTTCTGTTTTGCCAATGCTGGCAGGATACATGATTTGACCGGCACGTGTGAACATGAATACAACACTGCCCTCTTCACCCATATTGCCGCCATTTTTAGCAAAAATATTACGAATTTCTGGAACTGTGCGACGTGGATTATCGGTTAAGGCTTCTACAATAACAGGAACCGCCCCCGGTCCATAACCCTCATAGCGAACGCCTACATAATTTTCGGTATTACTGCCTGATGCCTTATCAATTGCACGTTTAATATTATCGTTTGGCATAGAATTTTTACGTGCCTGCAAAATCGCCAAACGCAAACGCGGGTTATTGTCTGGACTTTTATCACCCAATTTTGCAGCCATTGTTATTTCACGTGCCAATTTTGTGAACAAACCACTGCGTGCGGCGTCCACTGCACCCTTTTTATGTTGGATGTTATGCCATTTACTGTGACCACTCATATTTGACCTTTTATTTTATTTAGATTAAAATTACATCAAAAGGATAACAAATGATTGGAAAATTGCAAGGCACAATTGATTATATTGGTGATGGTTTTGTTATTTTGATGGCGGGGCCGGTTGGATACAAGGTTTTTACGCCAGAATATTTAAAACCTAAAGATACAGTTAGTTTATGGATTGAAACGGTTGTACGCGAAGATTCTATCCGTTTGTTCGGTTTTTCCAGCATTGCTGCACAAAATTTATTTAATCAATTAACCGGCGTTTCCGGCGTTGGTCCAAAAGTTGCAATGGCAATATTGGGAACAATTAAAACGGATACACTGTTGTCGGCAATTGCAACGGGTGATGCAAAAACAATTGCCACCACACCGGGGGTTGGGAAAAAGGTTGCAGAAAAAATAATCGTTGAATTAAAATCAAAAATTACATCTGGGACGTCAATGGAATTTGCACAAGATGCATCAACCGGTGCCCTGCCCGACCTGTTGGCAGCATTAGAATCACTTGGGTACAGACGATTGGATATAATTGATATGGCACAGAAATTGGTATCTGAAAATCCAGGGGCGGATGTAACCAAATTAGTCCCAATGGCATTAAAATTGATTAGCGGAAATAAATGAAATGAATAACGATATTATTTTTGCCCTGTCATCTGGGCATGGAAAATCTGGTGTGGCAGTAATTCGCGTATCTGGTGATAGTTTACACGATATGTTTATTCGTATGTCTGGACGTTCTGATTTTTTGCCACGTATGACATATTTTACAAATCTGCGCGACGAATCCGGTGATTTAATTGATCAGGTTATTTTGGTTTATTTTGCAGCCCCCGCATCATTTACCGGTACAGATGTTATTGAAATTCATTCGCATGGTGCCCCAGCAGTAATAGAAAAAATATTTACATATCTGTCCGAAACATTTGGTGCCCGTATGGCCGAACGTGGCGAATTTTCTAAACGTGCGTTTTATAATAATAAAATGGATTTGACCGATATTGATGGATTGGCGGCTTTATTAGATGCAACAACCGACCAACAAAGGCGATGTGCATTGCGTTCTTTGACCGGTGGGGACAGCAAAATATACAACACATGGCGAAATCAGATGATTGAAATATATGGGTATGCCGCCGCAATATTGGATTACGATGCGGACGATTTGCCAAAAAATATTGGTGATATTGTGCGTAATAAAACACAAAAATTATATGATGAAATATCCGTATCATTATCGCGGCATACCGCGGCACGGGCCATACACAACGGTTTTAATATTGTTTTTGCAGGCGAACCCAATGTTGGTAAATCATCATTATTTAATTATTTAGCCGGGGCCAATCGTGCAATTGTTTCTGATATCCCCGGAACTACACGTGATGTCGTATCTGTTAATTTAGACATTGATGGATATTTAGTAAATTTATCAGACACGGCCGGCCTGCGTGATGGTGGGGACATAATTGAACAAATTGGCATTGAAAAAACACATCAAGAAATAGAAAACGCAAATTTAATTATCCGGGTATTTTGTTCTGACAACAACATACAACCAAATACGAATGAAATTATTGTAATAAATAAATCTGATTTATTAACAACACGTGAAAATAAAAATGCAATTTATGTATCTGCCAAAATGGGTGATGGCATTACAGATTTTATGAATGAAATACGTAAAAAAATACATGCATTGATGGATAATACAGAAAATGATTTGATATTAAACGCACGTACATTTACATTATTAACCGATGCGAAAAATGAATTACAAAATGCATTGAATTTGTCCGATGATAATTATGATATATTTTCCGAACATGTTCATAGGGCAGCAAACAGCATTGGTAAAATATTGGGCCAAATTACAGCCGCCGATGTTATGGATGCAACATTTGGCCAATTATGTCTGGGTAAATGATAATTTATATGCCCCAATTCTGGGGCATTTTTATTTTTTTGTATTATCATCTGATTTATCACGGTTTATTATCATATCACCAACCGCCCCGCCAATAACACCAGTTGCGGTTAAACCAATTCCAATATTACGTTTCGTTTTTGTATCTGATTTTTGTTCATCTAATTTTTCCGCATCCGCACCATCTGGATTGGTTAATGCACGATAAATGGATGTAAACGCCCCTTCGGCCGGTGCAACCGATACATCATCGTACAAGCCTGTTTGCGATGCATCCAATACAACTTCGGATTCAATCCCAGGTTTTATACCCAATGCCTGTTTACGTGTTTTTAAATCTGCCGCCAATTGCATATATTCGGTATATATACCAATTAATGCATTACCGCCCGGTAATTGAATTTCTGTTTCACCGCCCTTAAATGATTTTCCATCACCATAATCACACCGGAACGTGGCCAAATATGCAGTCATATCGGCCTCGGCATCTTCATCGGCACGTTTTTCAGCCATTGCAGATGCCAATTCCATCGCACCAATACCCGATGCCGCCATTGATGCCGCCCCCAGTGCTTTGTTTGCCGTAATGGTTTCTTTGGCGCGTGCTGCGTCGTATGCCTGTTGCAGTTGTTCAATACGTTCTTTCTTTTCTTGATATTCGGCCATTTTATCAATAAATTTTAATAATTGTTGATTCGACATATTTGGAATATCAGACATCGCATTTGTTAACTCATCACCCAAATTTTGGACATCCATTTTATAACTTAGTTTCTGCGTTTTCCCATCTAAATTTTCCGTTTTTGAAATACCGTCGTATAAATTTGTCGGTATTTTAGCCAAATTTTCTTCATTGGTATTTTTCACATCATATTTCTTGATAAGTTCTTTGATTCTTTCATCAAATTGTTTTGCCGAAACCATATAATCTGTATTGGCTGAATCCGTCAATCCATCTGCCCCATAAGAACAAGTCCCATATAAAAAATTTCCATCATCGGATATATATCCACCACCCGAATTTCCCTGCCACCCATCACATGTTGTTGCCAAAATATCAGGATAATATGTTGAATGTCTTAAATTCCCCTGCTTGTTACATATATTAATAAATTTTTCGTATCTTTCTTTTGAAACAGAAGTTACAGCTTCTTTTGAAAATTTATTTAATAATTTTTTATCCATTAAATATGAATATTCTGACAATATTTTACTACAATCTTCAAATACTATTTTGCATTTACCTGCCTTCAATTTATCATCTCTTAATTCCGTTCCCAATTGGACTGATATTTCTTGTTCTAAATCAGCTATGCCAACAATATTTATATCTTTTTCATTATTTTTTATTGCCAATTCATTATAAATTGTTCGAATTCTATTTAATTCATCATCTGAAAATATTTTTGCCCAACCATACCCGACATTTATCACATCCGTTGTTGATTTTGGAATTTTAATATCAAAATAATTTTCACTTTCACTATATCCCCATCCATCCCCATAAGTGTCTGGAATCATCCAAACAGCCCAATCCCCCAATTCATTTATCGCATTTCCATGATAATCTGTATCAACCAACAATACCTCTACACCGCTTTTATTATAAGTTTTAATCTTATAACCTATTTCATGTTGACCTTTATTAAATTCCATTTCATTTTTTTCAAAAATTTCTTTCACTTTGTTTTCTGTTAAAATACAATGACCCGCTGATAAAATTAGATTTTGTGAAATATATTGTGCAGTACATGTACCTATTAACAAAAATTTACCTGTCTCTTTAAAAACAATACCTGAACTTAATTTTACAAACCTGTTATACGGGGACTTTTCCTGCATTTCACGTGTTACATAATATCTGTTATCTGCGTCCCCAACACCCGCATAAACCGCGTTCAAAACCATTACAAAAAAACAGAAAAATGATAATAATTTCACGCACACGATTGTATCAAAAAAAAAAAAAAAACGTCAACATTATTTTCATAAAAAATACCGGCAATTGCCGGTATTTTTTATTCTTTACGTATTTGATATTTTCCATCAATTAGATTCTGACGAACAACATGATGTTTTATCTTTTGCGTACTAGTTAATGGCAATTCTTCAGTTGTCATCGCAAAATGGGTTACCCATTTATATGACGCAACACGTTTGTTTGCCACCGCAACCGCCGCCGATAATTTTTCCATTGTCATATCTTCATCAACGCTAAACACTGCGTATGTGACGGTTTTGTCTTTGACAACATGTTCAAATACCGCAACATTCTTTACACCTGGGATTGTGATAAACAGACCCTCCAATTCATCTGGGTATACGTTTTTACCAGAATCCAAAACAATAACCTGTTTTTTACGTCCAGCAAAATGTAATTCACCATTTTTATCCATACGAACCATATCGCCTGTATTGAAAAAACCACGTTCATCAAACGCATTTTCATTTGCCCCCGGGTTATTTAAATATCCCCCAAAAACCTGATGACCACGTAACCACAGAACACCGACACCTTCTTCATTTTTATCACGAATTTCACATTCGTTATTCAATGTTGGTGCACCAAACGCAAATGGGAAACGTTTTTTAACGGGTTTCGATATACAAATTGGTCCCACAGTCTCTGTTAAACCATATCCCTGAATAAAACGCATTCCCAAACGTTCATAAAACGTTTCAACCTCTGGCTTGGTGGCGGCACCACCGGCAATCATAACCGTTACACGACCACCAAAGATTGCACGGACTGGATCTTGAACTTTTTTAACCAAGAATCCCAGACCAATTTTGTTCAACGTGTCGCCATATTTCAATACCAAAGATGCCAACCACCATTTATGCTGTGATTTAATTTGATCGATAATCCGATTACGGATAACTTCGAACAAACGTGGAACCGCCGGTATAATCTGTGGACGATATTTTACAAAATCGGCCATTATTTCTTTTGGGTTAACGGTTGGTTGTAATAACATACCGGCCCCAAAATGCAATGTTGCCAATATCTCTACGGCAAAGCCGAATATATGATACATCGGCAAAAATCCATACATGATATCACCGGCATGAATATAGGAATTCATTTCTTCTAACGAATTTGAACATTCAATCAAATTAAAGTGCGTTAATGGAACAACCTTTGGCTTGCCAGTGGAACCAGATGTAAATGACAGCGTTGCAACATCCAATGTTTCCAATGGGGCAGCTGACAATTCTGGATTAACATCACCGTCTGTTGACGTAATATCAAAAAACGTAAATTTATCTGTTTTATAGAAAAATGATTTTTCTGCACATACAGTATGACAATCGGTGGTTGATGTCATATTATCATATTCAAACGGTGTTAAGTTTGTATCCAACAATAATACCGTCCCACCCAAATACCATATTGCAAATAATGTTACAGGGAACTGTGGAATATTATGGGATAAAACACCAACAATATCACCACGCTGAACACCGGCCGCATGCAACGATGCCGCACGGCGTTTTACTAAATTTAAAAATTGCGAAAAAGTAATCTCTTCACGAACCAAGAACAAATTATCAGGCCATGTTGCAACTGCTTTCTCCAATAACTGATACATATTCATTTTAACAATTTCCTTGTTGTTTTTATATTGGACAATCGTTATTATAATCCTAAGAAAAAAGATTGCAAATATGAAAATACTTACTTTAAATATAAATTCTATACGGGCACATGCAGAAAGTTTCATTGAAATCCTGCGTAAGGCCGAATATGACACAATAATGGTCCAAGAATTAAAGGTGGAAACAGCCGCATTTCCACACAATCTGTTTGATGAATATGGGTATAATATAAAGGTTTTCGGACAAAAAAGCTGGAATGGTGTTGCAACATTTTCAAAACATTCTATTGAAGATATAACGTTCGGAATGCCAAATTATGCAGATGTTAATTCGCGTTTTTTAGAATGTGTAATTGATGGACGCATACGTCTGATTAATACGTATATGCCAAATGGTGACACAATCGATTCACCGAAATTTCCATATAAAATGCAATGGATGCAGGCATTTGGTCAATATATTACCCAATACGCAAAGTCTGAAGAACCGGTTATAATCGGCGGTGATTTTAATGTTGCATTAACCGATGTTGATGTTTGGAAACCCGCAAATTATGTTGGTATCGCAATTGCAGCCCCCCAGGCCCGTAATGAAATGCAACAATGGTTGAATGCCGGGTGGACAGACGTATGGCGTTATTTACATCCAACCGACATTGATTATACATGGTACGGTTATCGTGGTGGGGACACCGTTGGTAAAAAAATGGGATTACGATTAGATTATTTTTTGGCAAATGCGACTGCAATGAAATTAATAAAAAATTGTGAAATTGATATAGCCCCGCGTTTAGCCACAAAACCAACCGATCATTGCGGTTTAATGTTAGAAATTAAATAATTTTATTAATATAAAAACATACCGCTCCTTCACTTGGACGGTATGTTTTTTCATTCGTTTTAATTTATTGTCTTATTGATTGTAAGTACGCAGATACACGTTTCAAATCGTTTTCTACATTTATCTTTTTTTCATCACGTTTTATAATATCCATCCGTTCAATAAGTAAACGTTCAATAGTATCAGTACTTCTTTTGGGTAATCTTATAAAACCTTTTTTACCATCTTGTAAATCTAAAACAAATACAGATTCTGAACTGTAGTAACGAATAGAGAACGCAGGTTTTTCGCCTACAACATCAATTTTATATTCATCTACATAATTATTATCTGAATATTTTTCTGTCTTTTTACTGATTTGCTTGGCATGCTCCAATAATCGTTCAACCATTGGCATCATTTCTTTATCCAACAAGTCTTCAACAGCATCAACACCGGCCCCGAATTTTTCTTTTTGATTCATAATTTCCCCTTTGATAAATTATCTGCTTATTAATTCTAGCAAAAAAAAACATTTGTCAATATTATTATACATTAATCATTAACTCTGGCAAAATCATCATATCTTTTATATTTTTGGTCTGTATTTTTACGATATTCATATGGGGCGGTTCCTGCAGAATACATATTTATTAATTCTGTTGTTTTGTTAACCGCAGCATTAATCATCTGGGCTGTATCTTTTGCATCATATTCAATTACACGAACATCTTTGTTTTTTAATTGTAAAATTTTCATAATCGGGGTTAACGAATGTGATGTTGACTTTATTTTAAATCCACCGTTTTGCATCATATATGCCTCTAATGGTAATTGTGGCATATTTCCCAGCAACAACTGTTTTTCGGTTGGTGCAGCACCCGTTTTAATATCCAACACAACACCATCCCAAATTCGGTCTGCACGGGCCCGAACACAACGTCCAGCAATATTTACCGCCCCAGCAATTTCTGGATATCCTCCATTGGCAGATAAAATTTTTGATACAACAGGGGCCATTTCAACAAATCGTTTATGCCAAAAATGAAAAACAATATTATCGCCCCCCAACAATTGTTTTGCCCGTTTATCCATTTCAGAAACCAGCGCATTTGGTGAAAAATCACGTGCACGTTCAATAACATCATGAACTAAATTCCCAAAATGACGCACATCCGGTACCGTCCAATAATCATCCAACTGTCTCAAACGCAATATATGTTGAACATAAAAAACATACGGATTGTGTATCAAATTCTCTAATTCCGTTACATAAATATCTGACCAATCAGCGGGTGGCGTTGGTGCGGAATAATCTAATAAATTTTGCTGTACATCGTCACAGGCGCGCACCGTGTTCAATATATCATTTCCTGCACCTGTATCAAACGTTACACCACGAACAATAACACGTGATAAAAAACGTGACTGTGTCGTTTGTACACCACCTGACACACAACTGCGCAACCAATAAACCTGAGGACCGCATGATAAATTTATAAAATCTAACGATTGTAATGAAACCTTGCGATCTGGTGAAGGTAATCCTATTTGCATTGCCAAATTACGTGGTAACCACGAATTTTCATACCCCCGTGCTGGGAACATCCCTTCGTTTAACCCCGTCAAAATTACAACATCGGCCGTTTGCATACGTGATTCAATTGTCCCCAAAACAACAACAGATGCATCCGGATTCATGGTTGCACGCACACAAACACCACCGATTGCATCCAATAAAAATGCCCGTGCATCGACCAATGTTAAATTTATCTTGGCACGTTTAATATAATCAGACATATCACGGATTGCACGCCAAATTTGAATTGATGTATCATCGGCAACATCAAATGCAGGTGTAAATATTTCATACATTGTTGATACCATATCAACAATCATTTTGAATAAATCATTTCCTGCATTCGAATATAATTTTTCAAAAACATCTGTTTTATTTTCATCAATCCAATTATCAAAAACATTTAATATCGCACGACCCGCCAACGTCGCAGTTCCAGATATTCCACCAGAA
Organism: Candidatus Enterousia sp.; assembly: GCA_045617905.1. Lineage (GTDB taxonomy): Bacteria > Pseudomonadota > Alphaproteobacteria > Rs-D84 > Rs-D84 > Enterousia. The sequence continues at coordinate 144,419 of JAZLJO010000020.1, read as the reverse complement.
AAATCTGCGCTAATATTTCGGGCCGCCAAAGCGGTGGCGATACGCTGATTCCCTGCTGCATCTGGTGTTATTACCAAAACCCGTTTTCCGTTATTTATTGCACGTTGCGAAATTTCTGCAACAACGCTGGCTTCTTCTGATTCACGTACGCATTCAATTAAATGGCAATGCGATACATCATGACCATTATCGGGGTGATTTGTATTATTTCCAAACGCATACGTTAAAAAATCAACCGCTGATGTTCCAACATCAATTAACCTAACTTCATCTGGACGCACACCAATAGATGTTAAAAATTTATATTCTGAATTGTACGGATTGGTATCACGCAAAAAATCATCTGTATCGCCAGCAATATGTCCAGGTAAAATTATACGTCCATGTTGACATGCAGCAATTGCACGCATCAAATCTGCTGTAGCAGGAACACTGGCCGTTGAAGCACAAACAATAACTAATCCAAAATCGTTCAATCGCGATATCCATTCACGAATACCGTTATTTCTTGCCGCAGATGTTGTTATACGATCCGATGAATATGCCGGTAAAACCCTGGTTAAAATATTTAATAAATTTGCTTTGTGTTGAAAATGTGCCGCATAACGTTCATCTACCAATTTTCCCCAATCAATCGTTGAAGCGTCAATTCCTTCATTTTCCAAATAATCTGTCATGCGAACCAAATCACGTGCCAATGGCAACGCTGTGGCAAAATTTCCAATAGACGCATCGGCCGCCAACAAACGCGATAAAATAACACAACGTTCTGTATTTGATATTATTTCATTTGTTGAAATATCTGTTGCGTCTTCATCATCCGCCCCCTCACCCAATGCGTATAAATGTGGTAATATTAATGCCCCACCAGATTTTTCAACCAACATTTGTTCAACAGTACGTACAGCACGACGTGACGGTAAAAATATCAACATATCTGCTATGTTTACGTTACTGTTCGAAATTATTTGCCATAACGCCGATGCCATATGTGCAGGATTTGATACACAAAAAATATTATTATTTGATGCCAAGTGTTTTCCTTATACTGTCAAGACCAGTCTTTTTTTCCGCGGATGTTTCCAAAATTTCTGGAACCATTGCCCCATGATTTTCATGTGACAATATTGTTTGTTTTTGTTCACGAATACGTTTATCTTTCTTGGTATAAACAATTTGGTATGGAATCGCATGTATATCACAAAAATCCATCAAATCTAAATCCGCATCACGTGGCCCTATGCGTGAATCAATTAAAATAAATAATCTGCGCAATTGACGACGTGTTGTTAAATATTCTTCCAGCCTGGCCAACCATCGCATTACATCTGTTCGCGATACACGCGCATAACCATACCCTGGCAAATCAACAACCATCACCCGATCATCAATATTAAATAAATTCAATGTTTGCGTCCGCCCAGGTGTATTTGATGTACGGGCAATTGGCATCGACACAATCGCATTTATCAACGAAGATTTTCCAACATTACTACGTCCAATAAATGCATATTCTGCAAATTGCGTATTTGGTAAATCTGAAACTTTATCAAAACCACCAACAAATTTAATCATTATCACCCCCACGCTTCAACATTCGCTTGTACGCTTCCTTTTTTGATATACCGGTACGTATTGCTAAATCTGCAGCCGCAGCCTTAGTCGAAGTATTTGCAATATCATTAACAATTTCAGCAATTTCATTGTCTGACATTTTATGTTCCGGGGCCGGTGAAACGACGATTACAATTTCACCACGTGGTGGTTCAATTTGCAACAAATCTGCAGGATATCCAATAATTGTCTGTTCGTGAATTTTTGTTATTTCACGAACAATTGCAATCTGGCGTTCTGGCATTACACGTGCTATTGCCGCAATGGTTGACATAATACGATTTGGACTTTCATAATAAATAATCGTATGCCTAATTCTGTTGTCTTCGCGTAATTTTTTTTCATCAAAAAAACCGCAAAATGTAAAACGATCTGTTGGAAAACCAGATAAAACCAATGCAGAAATTGCAGCCACTGGACCTGGCACAACAAATACAGGTATATCATTTTCACGTGCAGCCCGAACCAAACGGAAACCAGGATCACTGACCCCAGGCATTCCAGCATCCGATACCGTCGCCACGGATATTCCGGATTGTAATTTTTCAATTAATTCTGGAACGACATCACGTTCATTATGTTCATGACATGAAATGCGTGGGGTTTTAATATCAAAATGTGTTGCCAACTTTCCAAAAACACGCGTATCTTCGGCTGCAATTAAATCCACACCACGTAATATGTCTATTGCGCGGGGCGACATATCTGATAAATTCCCGATTGGTGTTCCAACAATATAAAGCCCTGATTGCATTTATCATCCTTTTGTAGTAAAATAATACCGAATAAGAATGGATTTTTCAATGTATATAAACAGATTTTTTAGTATTTGCATGACATTGGGGTTGGTGGCATGCGGTGGCCATAATAAAACTTGGACAGATCAGTATGGGAAATATGACCCGACCATGGTGACAGAGCCCAGTGCCGCCTTGTACGGAACGTATACGGCCGAAAGAATGTCAAATAAAACACATAAAATAGCAGCAATTTTACCATTAAGTGGCAAAAATGCGTCAGTGGGTAAGATAATACGCACATCTGTAGAAACAGCCGCACTGCAAAGTGCTCCAGACAATCTGAACATCAAATTTTATGACAGCACATCCAGTGAATCAATGCAAACAGCCATAATGGATGAACCAGAAGTAATCATTGGACCGGTTTTTGCCGGTAATGTTCGTTTGTTGCATGAAATTAAATCGCCAGATACACCGGTATTATCATTTACATCCGATGCAACAGCCATTGGCGATGGCGTTATGACAATGGCATTGATGCCCGCCAACAGTGTTGAAGCAATTGTCAAAGAAATGCAAACAGATAGAGTCGATAACTTTATTATTTTAGCACCAGATACAGAATCCGGCCGGTTAATGGCGGGTGTCGCAAAAAAATTAGCTGCGGATAAAAATATGGTTTTATCTGGTATATTTTATTACAAAGAAAACAATTCAGAATCTATTAAAAATGCAACCTTTAATGCAACCATAAATGAAGCGCGCACGGCGGCAAATACACGCGCATTAGAAATATTATCAGATATATTAACCAAGGAAGATTTAAGTGTAGCCGAAAAGTTATCTTTAACAGACCAATTGGACAAACTGTCAAAATCCGACACCCTTGGAAAATTACCATTTAATGCCATTTTGTTTTTGGGTAATGCATCTGACACAAAATCACTGGCATCATTTTTACGTTACTATGGTATTAATACACACGATGCAAATTTTTATGGCACAGCAATGTGGGATGGAACCGATATTTCCAGCGATATAACAATGTCTGGTGCAAAATACGCCGCATTACCAGAAATATCTGCATGGTTTACAGAACAATATCAATTGATATCTGGTGACACACCAAATCACCTGTCGGCATTTGGTTATGACGCAACAAATATGGCGATTGGTATGTTGTATTCTGAAAAAAATAACGCTGAATATTTGTTAAATCCCAGCGGTTATTTAACATCCGCAGGATTAGTGCGATTGCGTCCAAACGGTGACAATGAACGTGGGTTACGAATAATGGAATTAAATGGTACAGGTATGCCACGCGTGGTCCGTAATGCTGCAAAAAATTTCATACAACCAATGTATACTATTGATTCACGTCATATAACACCAGCACTTTCTATGCCATTGCAAACAACTGGTATTAATCCGCTGGATTATATCCGCATTCCAGACCGTTTTAAGGCAATATATAAATCAAAAACATTTGGAACAAATGTAAAATCAACCGTATCCAAAACACAAATTCAAGAAAATATAGTGGTATTGCCTGAAGATGACAGTGATACAATTGTATCACCGGATTTCCAATCGGTAATGGCAGAAAAAGTCAATAAAACATACATTGATTCTGTTGAAATTTCAGAATAAAAATACCGGCATTTGCCGGTATTTTTATTAAAAACATTTTATATTTCATATACAAATATTTGGTGCGGGTATTTTATTCCGCGATATTTTGTCCAACCGGACTTCAGTTTAATTACACGCACAGGTTGTAAATCCGGTATTTCAAAATCCATAGAAATTATCACATTTATTTTATTTTTATATTTTGCCAAACATTTGGTTATATCTGGGCCCAAATAAGCAACTGCAATGTCATATTTTTTATTTGTATGTTCTAAATATTTAAATACATCCCCCCAATGCGTTCGAACGGGCAATACAAAAAATAAATGATCTAATACGGTTGAAACAAATGCTGTAAACGGCATATTTTCCACAGCATCAACGTTACAATTACAATGTCGTGCAATATAACGGGCAGCACCACCAAATCCAGAACCCGCTTCAATAATATTTTTTGCGTTTGGATAATGCATTTTAATTTCTTTGACCAATGTCCTGCGTAATTTAGAAACACTGGGAACAAATGGCGGTTGATGACGCACATTGGCACAAATAAAATATTCCAAAAATTTCAATCCTAGATATAAATCAATGATGATAAAACATACCAATAAAAAATATATAAATATCATTATACATCTCCACAAAAAACTTAAATATATCAATATGTAAAAACACTTGAATAATAATAATAATAATAATAATAATATGTGTCAATATTGATCATACTTAGAATTGGGGGTAAAAAATGCATTTGATTTGGCAACAAAAAGATTTTCAATCTGATATTGATTTTATATTATTTCATCAAAAAGATAATACACCAAACTGGTGGCAAAAAAGACTGTTTGAAGCCTACCCAGATTTAGATTATGAATACGCAAAATCTTTATCGGAATCCGAACGATTTGAATATATTACAAAAAAGATGAAAATTCAGAAAGAGAATAAACAGACAACAATAAACAATTCCATTAAAATGTTTCAAAACTTTTGGACCGAACAAATTTCCAATAAACTAAATCTTGCATATAAAGATGCATTTGATAATGATTGTACGAACATATTAAACGATATGTCAGCCAATATTGGTTTAAACCCAATTTGTCCACGTGACATATCCCAACATTGTTTTGATATTTATCACTATTTTGAAGTTAAATATGCAGTGTCCGTTGCTTTACACGAAATAACGCATTTTGTTTGGTTTTATTTTTGGCAAAAACATTTTCAAGATGATTCTATTGAATACGATGCCCCACATTTAAAATGGTTATTATCTGAAATAGTTGTTGAAACAATTATCAGAAATTCAAAAATAAATGATTTAGTTGAACAACCAAAAGATATCGCATATTCTTATTTTTATGATATAACTATAAACAATGAATATATATTTGATACAATGAAAAGACTGTATTCAAAACGTAAAGATATTTATGATTTTATGGAAAAATCATTTGATTGGATAAAACAAAACGAAACGGAATTACGTGAAAAAATTGCAATTGCTGAACGGAACTAACAAATGAATAACATTGTATATTTTAAACTAAAAAACGGTAAAGATGTTTTTTTGACGCATACGTGGTGATGACTATGATGCGGTTATGGACTTCTTTGATAAATTTTCACATGATATTGGTGCACTTCAAACAAATGTTTATCCTGATCAGCCAAAAAAGATAAAGATTATTCGATAAAACTTTATAACAGTAATGACAACCTTTTTATTGGCGTATGGGACGATAATAATATTGTTGGTATAGGTATCAATATTGAAAATCCAACCAACACATCCGTATCATATGGGTAAAACCGCTATAATGGGCATGACTATATTGAATGAATACACAAATAACGGTATTGGAAATAAACTAACTCAAATTCGTGAAAAGTGGGCACATGAAAACGACGTACATAAATTACAACTAGAAATCAGGCACACCAATATACCATCTATTGTTAATTGTATAAAGAATAGATTTATAATAACGGGGATCAAATATGATGATGCATATATAAATAATAAATGGGTCCATATGTATATATTGGAAAAAGTTATTAAAAACGGTTAATTTCACCCGAAGGTGAAAAATGAATAAAAATTAAAATTGTGATATAATTTTTGCAAAAGGACAAATTATGCGTGTTATTTTGAGCAAAGGTGCACATTCAACTGTTTTTACAGATGATAATGAACCGGGGGTGGTTATAAAAGAAAATCTGGGACAAGATGCCAGATACCTGGAAAGACAACTTTACGGCGATAATATTATAAGAACAATAAAAGCAAATTATATGAACATCGGTGTAATATTGCCTGAAATAATTGAAACTAAAAATTTAGGTAATAAACAGATAATCAAAGAAAAGATGATATCCGGTAAAGATTTTAATATAGATTTGTATCAATCTTTGTCGGAAGAACAGAAAAACAATATTGCAAAACAAATGGCAATGTTTTTAAACGCGATGCACCAAAGTTTTTCGATTGAAACGCCAAAAGAATCTATAAAAAACATGACAAATGGAAAATTAAATAGTGCGAACGATATAATAACAAAATTTGCAGGAACTTTGCCAAAAAATGTTGAAACAAGATTAAAACAAGCTGAACAGTATCTTATCACATCTGATATATCCGATGAATTTATCGTAATGACTCATAAAGATTTAAGAACGGCTAACATAATGTATGATAAAGATACCGGAAAATTGGCTGTAATAGATTTTGAATTGGCTGGTCCTGGTAATGTTTATCGTGATTTTATACCATATTCAACCAGTACATCTATGCCATGGGATTTTACTAAACGGGTTATTGAATATTACAATAAAATTCCAGATAAGAAACATACGATAAAAATAAATCCAGAAAAAGTAAAAAACATGTTGGTTTATGCTTTATTGTGTGAAATTGCTCGCGCGACATCACCACAAGACATGCAAAATACAACAGAAAAAGATATAAAAGAATTGTATCAAATGCTGAAAACAATTGCTGGAATTGATTTTGATACAAAATCAGCATTTACAAAAGGTGTCCACAATGTACAAGCATTACAGTCAAAATCTATAATTTCAACAAAAAATGATTTTGTGCAAAACAGATAAAATACTCTCGGTGGATTCGAACGTGGCAAAGTATTAGAAAACTGGGGTGTTCGAAGATTGGTAAAATTTGGTCTTTCTTTAAACCGTTATTACCGAACTAGCATAATTATTGTAAATTCAAACAAAAACCGCACTTAAAAAGTGCGGTGTATCTTTTGGTGGGAGTGGTAGGAGTCGAACCTACTCAAGCATAGCTAACAGATTTACAGTCTGCCCCGGCTCTCCGACTCCGGCGCACGCCCAATCTTCCAGAATTTGAATTCAAACAAATTCTTGGTGCGGGCAGCGGGAATCGAACCCGCATTTCAAGCTTGGAAGGCTTGCATACTAGCCTTTGTACTATGCCCGCAACAAATTCAAGGCATGTTGATTATATAATATTTTTACCAAAACGCAAGCCTTTCTTTATATTAAAATTTATTTAATGAATTATGGCAATGTTCACCATCGGATTCGGTTTTACAACAACCAAACTGGCCATTTCCCAAATCTTTGAATTTTTCACCATCACAACATCCAAATTTATTTGGTTTTACCCCGTCTTCACATAATCCAGCGGCCAAATTAGCTGCTGCCTTGGCTTTGATATCATCATCAGATTCAACAGTATTACCGTCCACATTTTCCGATGCATTATCCTGATTAGGTTTCAATAAAAATTCATATAACTTTAAGGTTTCTTCGGGGGCAACCTGTTTATCAATACAATACTTTTTATGATTATCTGTTAATGTTTGTTTATTTTCTTCATCGGTTTCCGAATTCATTGCCTCAGACAATAATACACATACCCTTTCTTGACGTGCATACAATTCAGGTGAATAAACCGATTCCGTTTTTATCGAATCCGTATCTTTTTTTTCTTTGATAACATTATGATTACCGCGATTTAATGCCGCACGATTGGCCGCACGGGCGGTGCAATTTTTTCTATGTCGTGCCTGCATATCAGTTAAACGCGCACTTTCTTCAGAAGAAGGTTCATCAATTGCACGCAGACGTGCGATTTCTGAATTTATTTCATCACATGTCATACGAACAGAAACATTTTGATCTGTTGTGGATGCCGTATTTTCTGCATCTGTAACAATTTCTGTATCCACCGTATCATCGGCAATTACCGGTGAAATAACGGATAACGCAAATACGCTGGATAAAATTATTTTTGTTATGTTATTCATTTATAACCTTTTCCATTGTTAAAATAAAATCAATTGCAGGTTCTGTTAATTTCTGCATTTTATTCAATACTTCACGGGCCGCATCACGCATTTGTAATTTTTTATATGTATCTATTATTAATTCAACATTGTGTTCTGATGAAATTTCATGTTTATCCATTAACGCAGACGCTATTTCCAATTGATTCAATGCATTTAACTTGTATTTTTCTGCATTTTCTGGGCAACCACGTTCGGCCATCGTACTGTAAACATCGGCATTATTTAAATAGTCACGTGCTTCGCTTGAATTATATAAGCGGTACGATAAATTACGTTCTATTTCTGCACATGGACGAACATTTGTTTTATATTCTGGATTTTCATTTCTCAACGCAGTGGCAATTTCTTTTTCTGTTTCCGCCAATTCCCGGTATTTACCGGTATTTTCTGGACATCCATATTCTGATAAATTCGCATATATATCACTGTTTATAATGTGGTGTTCTGCATATTTATCGTTAGATGAATTCAATTTTCCTAATTGAATTACTTCTATTTGGGCACATGCACGTGTATCAGATTTTTCAGTTAAATTTGCCGTATCTTTTGATAAAATATGACCGTGACAATTTCGTTCATATATTAATTGCCATTTTTCTAAACTATCAAATTCGGAATTGTTAACAGCTTTACTAATTTTATTTGCGATTACATCACACTCATTTTGAGTCATACGCATGCGCTTTACCTCTGGCGAATGAAACGACATTCCAAGCATCAAACCACTGGCAAACAATCCACCCAGTGCAATAAATGCAAAAATTTTTTGTTTTGTATTGTTGTTTTTTATCATCATTCTCCCTCTGGTTTGATTATAATTATACCACAAAACCATCTTTGATTGTAATTTTTCTGTCTGCACGTTCCGCCAATGTCATATCGTGCGTAACAAATAACATAGCCATTTTATTTTTACGCACCATTTCCAGCAACATATCAAATACAGCAACTGCATGTGCCGGATCTAAACTTCCTGTTGGTTCGTCGGCCAACAAAATTTCCGGGGCATTTGCCAACGCACGTGCAACTGCGGTGCGTTGTTGTTCACCACCAGACATTTGCCCCGGTAAATGTGATATACGATGTACAACCCCGGTTGCCCGCATTAAGCGCATTGCACGGGCAGTTGCTGCATCTGCACCAATATTATTGGCCAACATTGGCAACATAACATTTTCCAACGCAGTAAAATCTGATAATAAATTATGTCGTTGATATACAAAACCTATTTTTTTACGCCGGACCATTGTACGCATTTCCTCATCCATTTTATGAACGGGCGTTCCATCTAATAAAATGCTGCCACTGGTTGGCTTATCCAACAATCCAATGCATTGCAACAATGTAGATTTACCACTGCCTGATTGCCCCACCAACGCAATAATTTCCCCACGGTGTAAATCAAAACCACCACCACGTAAAATTTGCAACGGTTGTCCACCTTCGACAAACGTTTTATTTATGTCACGAACAGACAAAATAGCCGTATCATTTCGTACCTGAGATAAAGAGTTTAATATATTTGCCATAATCTTACCCTAATTTATTCATTTCGTAAAACATCAACCGGATCTGTATTTGATGCCTTCCATGCAGGATATAATGTTGCCAAAAACGCCAAACCTATTGCCAATAATGCAATTCCAACAACCTGCGATGGAACCAACTTTGATGGTAATTCAGACAAATAATATAAATCTGCAGGAAACAAATCCCGTCCAGTCAACCATTGAAAGAAATGCCGAATTGGTTCAATATAAATTGCAATAATAACACCAAATACAGTCCCAAACAATGCCCCAACCAATCCTATGCTTGTCCCTGATAAAATAAATATTTTCATCATAGAACGTCTGGACACCCCGAATGTACGCAAAACGGCAATATCACGCGATTTATCTTTAACTAACATAACTAAAGACGATACAATATTAAATGCAGCAACAATGACAATTAACAACAGTATTAAAAACATTACATTTGATTCGACCTGTAATGCACCAACAAATCCACGATTTAAATCACGCCAATCACGAATAATAAAACCATCTGGCAATAAATGCGATAAACTGTCAACTACTGTGCGTGTATCTTCTGGATTTTTCAAAAATAAATCAATATGCGTAACAGCATCTGAAATATTCAAATACTTTTGTGCGGTTTCAAGCGGCATAAAAATATATCCAGAATCATATTCATACATTCCCATAAAAAATGATGACATAACTGGATACGACATGATACGCGGCATTGCACCAAATGGTGTCGGCGTCGCACCATTTGCAGATATCAATGAAATTTTATCCCCCATTGTAACACCCAAATTACGTGTCAACGATGCACCGGCAATTAATTGTCCATCTGTTATTTTATCCAATGGTTGTCCATAAATCTTGGCTGTTGTTGCAACATTGTTTAATAAATCAGATGTACGAATACCACGAATCATTGCCCCTGTATTATTTCCACGCGCCGAAGCCATAACCTGCCCTTCGGCAATGGGAACAATCGCCATCACATTTGCGGTTACAATTTTATTTTGTCGCATTTTATCAATTAAAAAATCATAATCCTTAATTGCCCCATCTTGATGATAAACAACAACATGGCCATTCATCCCAACGATACGTGTCAACAACGTTTCATGGAATCCCCCCATTACAGACATCACAACAATCAATGTCGCCACCCCAAGCATTATTCCAATCAAAGATACCCACGAAATAACAGATCCAAAACCACGTTTTTTTGCGGATAAATATCTAAAAGCAATCTTGCGTTCTAATTTTGAAAACATAATTATACCACCTTATTCACTTAAAAATGCACGTAACGCATCACCAACCAATGGTGTTTTACTATCAGTATTTTGTTGTCCGGCATCAACAATTGATATCACACGTGGCGACATAAAGACGACTAATTCCGCAAATGGATTTATTAACGTTTCCGGTGTTGATACAAATGAATGCGTCGGAATACCAACAATAACATAATTATCACCGATACTGGTTGGAACATTAAATGATGCCAATTCGCCGTTACTGGTGCGCAACACAATTTTTGCATCAATTTTTTTACGCGTACCAAAATCACCATATTTTGCCGTTGCACCAATAATCAAATCTGTTTCCAATCTATCTTCTTTGCTGCATTGGCCAATATCAAAACGCGATTGCCATCCGTTTGGTATAACAAATTGTCCCTGAGAAATTAAAACTACATTTGCCTGTTGCGACATAAATTCTTGTAATGTTTTTGTATTGATCTCTGGTCCAACAACCAACGTTCTGCCAACAACACCCGGAATAGACATTTTAATATTTTTATCACCAAATGCTGGTAATAAATTCATCCAGACAATCGGATTATCTGTACGCGGATATACACGATACACATCAATATCCCATGCAATCATGTACTTTTTTGCCGCAACATCAGATATGATTCTTGAAACTTCACGTTCTGTTTGATAATTTCCTTCGAATACAACTGTTTTATCATGCCAATCAACCAATAAATTACGCAAATCCGCCCCATGCATCGCATCCAATAATGCCATTATTATATTTTCATTTTGCGGCATTTTTATCATCCATTTTGCACGATGCATCAAATTAATTTCGGACGTTTCCGCATCATAAGAATAATACACATGTCCCATTTTTGTCATTAATTCAACCGCATCAGATAACGAACCAGACGAAATCGAACCAGATATTTTTTCAATCATTTTTCCGGTTTCTGAAACCACTATGTCTGTACCAGACAATAATTTTTCCAACGCACGTTTTACAGTCAAATCACGAAATTCATAATCTGAAACCTGCAAATCCGGTAAATTATCCCCAACACCCAATCGAATAATTTCTATTTTTTCGGCAGGAACAACTGAAACGACCGCCTGATTATCCCAATTAACATCACAACGTTTTGGTAAATCAATTGCAAATCTGCGTGCTGTATCCGTTGTTAACGCAGCCTTTTTCGGAAAAATAGGAACGGAATTTTCATCAATAACCAAATTTTCAACAACCGTAACCGTGTCATATAACGGTTCGACATTACGATTGTTATTACATGCCACACAACCAAAAATAACTATCAGTACCGCAAATAATCCATAAAACTTGTTAACATTTTTCATAATTTTACCTTTGTTTTATCAAATACTACTAAATATTCATCAATCTTTCAAATTCTTCCAATGTCATTTCATGGATTGGCCGCTGCGTTGGGGTTGTTAAAGATTTTACACGTTCATAATTTTGTACAAAACGTTCAATCACATTAATAATATCAGAACCTATGGTTTCTTGTTTATTTTGCATCAAGCGGCGTCCATATTCTGCAATATACTCTAAAACATCAGCCGCAAAAAAACGACCAACATAATTTTCCATTGAAATTCCGCCCTTTTCCACACAAATTGCAGACATAACCATTGTCATTTGGTTATAAAAATTTGCCAATTTTATAAAATTTTGAACAGTTATTGCCATTCTATGCCCCCATACTGTTTTTTGTATTATAAAAACTATTGCCCCACTAAGGCAATTAAATTATAATGTACGGTATGAAATTAAAATACTTGGCATTTGCATTATCATTATCAGCATGCGCATCTGTTAATCAAGGCAGTATCGATGATGCCACAATATTAAATTGGGAAAACGAATCTGTTACGACAGAACAGTTTGTTCGCGATCACAAATCTTGTTTAGGGATAAACAAACCAGCATACCAACCACGATCACGTATTGCAAAATTAATTGCACCAAACCAAAGTGCAATTATGCCGGATTGGGATGGGTTATGGGTAACATTTCAGTCAAATGAATATCGCGATACAAGTCAACGCAGTCTGTTAAGTGTTCCCAGAAACACAACATCTAAATCAGTTGGAGCATACCGCAAATGTATGTTTAGACGCGGATATTTATTACGTGGCAGCTAATAACTTTTTTATTGGTCTACCCTTGTTTTATACTATATTTTTGTGATATAATCCAAAACATGAAAAGAACAATCCGTTTTTGGGGGTATTTTGTGTTGGCAATCGTTTTGGCAACATATTTTGCAACAAAAGTTATAATAACTTGTCGTGGTCAATCCCGTATGGCCAAAGTCCACAAAATATACGTCAATGCAGATACCACAAATACAGATTTAACTGCTGTCGCGTCGGCTGCGGCGGTTACACCGGGAATAAATTCTTACACCATTGATCTGCAACAGATTAATGCACGCGTTGCAATGATTCCTGGGGTAAAAAATTCAGCGGTTCACCGCCGTCCAGATGGAAATTTAGATGTAACAGTGTCTTTTTATAAAACAATTGCCGTATGGACAGATGGTAAAAAATTTTATCCCCTGTCCGCAGACGGAACAATTGTGAAAGAACCAAGCGACATACATACCAACGAATCCGTATTATTCCGTGGCAAATTACCAAGTGATATATCTGCTATTACCGCTGCGGCACATGGAATTGTACAATATTTGGGTTATTTAGAATGGATCGAAGACCGTCGTTGGAATTTAATAACAACCGGTGGTACGACGGTTATGTTACCAGAAAAAAATCCAGAATCTGCAATTGCAAGTTTGATAGTTTTACACCAAAACAATAACATATTGAATAAAGACATACAAATAATAGATATGCGTGATGATGTGCGAATATTGGTGAAATAGTATATGAATTTTACAAATTCTTCTTTTTTGTGTTTGGATATCGGCAGCAGTTGTGTTCGCGGTATCGCCCAACATATACGTTCGGGGACCATTGATCGTATCGCTATGCATGAAGTAATTAGTGATGATACTGTTTATGCAATAAAATCCGTTATTGATGAATTAGAACATGAACTTAATACACATTTTGATTCTGCATATATCACAGGGAATTTTGGACAATCAATATTTAAAATAATTCCGCAAAACATAACATGGAATCATGAACATAAAATTACCGACAATGATGTTTTAAATCAGATTTTGCAAATACATGTTCCAGATGATTTTTTTTGTATGCATATGTTTCCTTTGCGATATGACACATCAAAAAAATCTGATTTACCAGTTCCGATTGGATATACAGATACAAAACTAGATTCTTTGTTCAGTGCGATATTTTATCAAAACAAAGAAATGAAACAATTATCTGATGTATTGCGCAGTTCGCATATTCAGCCAAAGTTTTTTTACGATCCACAATTTTTGCAAAATTCGGTCTATCGTTCTGCAAAACAACATGTAATGTATATAGATTTTGGTGCCCAATTTACATCTGTATCAATTTGGACTGCACGTGGCCCCCTTTGCCATCAAAAAATAAAACGCGGTGGCGCGGATTTAACAGATATAATTTCACAAAAATTAAATTTGGGTTGGAATGAAGCCGAACGTATAAAGTGTAATAATGCCCGTTTATTACCAAACAATACAGATCGTTTTACACCGGCTGATAAACAATATGATTTTTCACGTGCAGATGTAAATGATATTATCGTCCCATACATGACGGATTTATGTGCCGAAATAAAATCTTTAATTGGTACAGATATAAAAAAATATCAACCACAAAAAATTATTTTAACCGGTGGTGGCGCCAAAGCAGACGGGGCAACCATTTTTATTGAAAATATGTTTTGTATTCCAATTCAAAATATTGACATAAATTCGTATACCTATGCATCAGTCCAAGCGTTAGCAAAACATGTATGGAATAATGAAGCACCACGATATAAAGATTATATTACAAGACGTAAAAAATTACAGACATTTTTTATAAAAATATTGTCTGTATTAAAACCCAAACACCGTATTCACAAACATAGACATACAATCCCTGTTATGCCAAGTACCATTTGTTTTGATATGAAAAATCCCGTAACTTATTCTATGTTTATGTCTGCTGGAATTGGGGCATTACACGTTGATATTATGGACGGGTTGTATGTTCCAAAAATGGCAGGCAGTATCAAAGAATTAAACTTTATCCGAACGCATACAAACATGCACCTGCATGTACACCTAATGACAGAATGTCCGGCTGTATGGGCCCGAGATGTTATTAATGCTGGTGCCGATACAGTAATTGTATCAACAAAGACATCTGGTTTGCGTCAAGCAATTCAAACTGTCCATAAAATGGGTAAACGCGTTGGGATCGCATTGAATCCAGATTCTTCACCAAAAATTTTAAAATCAATATTGCGCGAATTGGATGAAGTTATGGTTATGACAGTCATTCCCGGCGCATCTGGACAATTATTTCAACACAAATGCCTGAAAAAAATTTCTATGTTAGCCGCAACCAGAAAAAAATACGGATTAAAATATACTATTTCGGTTGATGGTGGAATAAATGCGGACACAGCAAAAATGTGTTGGGCCGCAGGGGCCGATTTATTGGTTAGTGGTTCATATTTAGCCACGGCATCAGATTTTCCATTAGCTGTTCAAAGTTTATTAAAAAGGGTATAAAAAAATTGGTAAACACAAATTTATTACGCCTGTTTTATAAGAATTTTTCGCCCGTCACCGCATTCATTTAAGTATAAATGTATTGCATTATAAGGTAAAATATCATTGGCAATTTCCGGCCATTCAATCAATGTAATATCATTTTCAATGGCATGCTGTAAACCTATTTCTGTTAATTCAGATACATCTTCTATTCTGTACAAATCAAAGTGAGAAATTCCATCATATGACTGAACAATTGTAAATGTTGGACTGGGAACAACAGTATCTGTTCCACGTAGCGTTTGTATAATTATACGCGATATTTCACTTTTACCAACCCCCAAACCACCATGTAACGCAACTGTTATGGGGGCATGCAGCTCGTGTGCAAAATTACGGGCAAACACATGTGTTTCATCGATATTTTTCGTAATGATTGTTTTTTCCTGCATTTTTTTACTCCAACAATAATAAATCATCTTCTAATTTATGTATCGCATCGCGTAAATCTGCCGCTGTTTCAAATTCCAAATCTTCCGCAGCCTTATGCATTTTCTTGGTTAATTCTTTTATTTGTTTACGCAACGATTCCGCATCCATTACACCGCCAGATTTATCATATACAAATTTACGTTTTTTATCTGTTTTATCCATTTGGTCACCAACGGTGTTAAATATTGCCTTTGTCACAGTTGTCGGTGTAATACTATATTTTGTATTATATGCCTTTTGTTTCTCACGCCGCCGTGCGGTTTCTGACAACGCCGCATTCATCGAATCTGTCATTTTATCGGCATATAATATTACACGCCCGTTCGCATTACGTGCCGCGCGTCCAATGGTTTGAATTAACGAACGTGTTGATCGTAAAAAGCCTTCTTTATCCGCATCCATAATTGCAACTAATTCACATTCTGGAACATCCAAACCTTCGCGTAACAGGTTGATTCCAACCAATACATCATATTTTCCTAAACGTAAATCACGTAATAATTCGATTCTTTCCAGTGTTTCAATATCACTGTGCAAATATCGTGCACGAACACCATTTTCAACAAAATAATCTGTTAACTGTTCGGCCATCTTTTTTGTCAGCGTTGTAACCAACACACGTCCCGTTACCCCCCTTACCGTTTCTAATAAATCATCTACTTGATGTTCGGTTGGACGAACCATACACACAGGATCTAATAAACCCGTTGGGCGAATAAGCTGTTCGGATACAATTCCACCAGATTGTTCCAATTCCCATTGTGCTGGTGTTGCAGAAACAAATATAGTTTGTGGCCGCAATGCATCCCATTCATCAAATGTCAATGGGCGATTATCAACACAGGCAGGTAAACGAAAACCATATTGAGCCAATGTCTCTTTGCGCGCCCTATCGCCACGAGACATCGCGCCAATTTGCGGAACGGTTACATGACTTTCATCAATGAATAAAATCGCATTTTTTGGTAAGTATTCAAACAATGTTGGTGGTGGCATCCCTGGTGCCCGTCCCGACAAATATCTGGAATAATTTTCAATACCACGACATGATCCTGTTGATTCCATCATTTCTATATCAAAGTTCACCCGTTCACGTAAACGTTGTTCTTCGATATATTTCATGTTTTCATGAAAATATTTTAACCTTTGTTCCAAATCGTTTTTTATATTTCCAATTGCTTGTAAAATACTGGGCATTGGTGTTGCATAATGCGTATTTGGATAAATGGCAATTCTGTCTAATTTATGTAATTTTGCCCCAGTCAAGGTATCAAATTCCCATATATCTTCAATTTCATCACCAAAAAAAGATAATTTCCATGCCCGGTCCTGTGAATGCGATGGAAATATATCCAATGTATCGCCCCGCACACGAAATTCCCCACGTTCAAATGTAACATCATTACGTTTGTATTGAATATCAACCAATGATCGCATAACATCAGTTATACTAACCATATCCCCAGCATTTACAACCAATTTCATCCCTGCATACTGCTCTGGAGATCCCATACCATAAATTGACGATACACTGGATACAACAATAACATCTTTTTCTTCCAACATGGCACGTGTTGCACTGTGTCGCATCCGATCCAATTGTTCATTGATTGATGCATCCTTATCAATGTATGTATCTGTGGTTGGCATATACGCTTCTGGTTGGTAGTAATCATAATACGAAACAAAATACTCGACGTGATTATTTGGGAAAAAAGATTTCATTTCTGTATATAATTGTGCCGCTAAAATTTTATTTGGTGCCATAATCAATGCAGGCCGTCCCAATTCAGCAATAATATTTGCCATTGTAAATGTTTTACCAGATCCGGTAACCCCTAACAAAACCTGCGAACGACGCCCATCACAAATCCCCGAAACTAATTCAGAAATTGCTGCAGGTTGATCCCCCATGGGGCTGTAAGTACTATTAAGATCAAATATTTTTTTATTCACAACACTTAATATAATCCATTATAATGAAAATACAAGGAAAGAGAGAATGGCATTAAAACCCAGACATAAACGCAGGATTATATGGACAGCATTATCTGTGGTGTCCGCATGCATCTTGGCATTGGTAATTGTTCCACCAATGACAAACCTTAATAAATTTAAACCAAATATAGAACATGCAATTACAGAACAAACGGGGGTCAATGTTAAAATAAATGGTGATATAAATTTCAGTTTATTGGGCCACGCAACGATTGTTGCACATAATGTTATAATACCAATGGGCAGTATTGATTCGTTAATGATGCGGACTCCTATTTCTAGTTTGATAAATCTTGGTCAGGTACCATTAAATGGTAATATAATTGTAAATGGGGCGAATATTAAAATAAATTCTTTTGATGCTTCGATTACAAATAAAACGATTGAAATAAAAAATTCAGTTGCACATTTTAAAGGCAAAGAATACGAAATTATTCGTGGCACATTAAACAATGGGCAATTAAATGGAATTGTACGAACAAATCAACATAAATATGAAATTACATTTCATGATGATATTTTTAACATTAAAAACAATAATGATCATGTGGATATTACTGGACGACTATTTACAAATGGAACTGCATCTGGAAATATGTCATTTAATCAGGTTAATGTAAATAAATGGTTTGAATTTGATAATCCAACAATTGGTAAAACAAATTTAGACATGGATTTTGATTGGGATGGTGAATACGGTTTTTCATTCAATAATATAAAAATGGAAAACATAACTGGTAATATTACATTATCATCTGATGGTGCACGTGAAATAAATTTACATGGTAAAAACGTAAAATACGACATATCGTTTTTATTACAGCCAACACATTTATTCTACAACACGAAATTCGATTTAGATTTATATGGTAATTTATCATTTGGGCCATATGATTTTGAACATATTTTGATTCAGGCTCATGGCACGAAAGACAGTTTGAATATTATAAACATTTTGGCTGACAATGTGAAAATTTCTGGTGGATATATTAATGCAAATGGTGCCCATGATATAAAAATATCCACCCCATTTAATGGTCATACTGCAACATGTGTATTTAATGGTACACCCAACAAATGGATGTGTTCAGAGTTTACATTTGATAAAATATACGGCACAATAAGTGTAGACAATGGTATTTTTAACGTATCATTAAAATCAAATCAACCAATGCCACAACTGGAAAAAATTTCACAGTTTTTAAACAAAATTGGAAATCGTGGACATTTGGATTTTGATTTTTCGGATGCCAGCGGTTGGATTGATATAAATCCCGACAACAAAGATATTTTACAATATAGATTTGCCCGCGGTAAAACATTACGGTGGGCCAATACAGGTTTATATTTTATCCCAGAATTCATGATGGATCAGGTTGGGGATTTTATCATAGATAACGATGCAATAAAATTTACCCCATATTCCAAACGATGGAATTTAATTATAAAAAATCACGATTTTGTGTTAACTGGCACAAATATCAAAGATTGGTTGTCAAATATTGACACACAATCTGTTAATGATTTTTCCTATGTTATCTCTGGCACATATTCTGATGATGCAATTTCTGGTTTGCAGATAAAAATTGCAAATCATATATTTTCCGGCAGTGCCAGCGGTAATGTTATAACATTAAAAACGCCGGTATTAAATTTAGATACTTTTACCAATCAATATTTTATTGATAATTATGCGGAAATTGAATTTTTAGCACAATCACCAATATTAATTCCATTTGAAATTCCAGTATCCATATCATTGTCTGCCGATACTTTAATTTTTAATGGAACAGATTATAAAAATTTTGTGTATTCATTAAAATCGGGCGTACAGACATTTTCCATTGCCGATAATAATCGCGGTCGTTTATTGGCGACAATAAATAAAAAATCATCCACATATGATATATCTGTACAATTAAATAAATTTAAAACATCTGGAAATTTTTTAAAAACATCATATCCAATCAGTGTATATGATTCAACGATTACCGCCGACATACAATTACAAACCAACGGTTATATCGCACACGATATATTTTATAATCTGGCCGGGGATATGGATATATTATTTGACGGTGGATATTTAGATGGCATCGGCATCGATGATTTTTATGCATCCGCAAATAATATAACCAAATTTAATGCCGAATATGCATTATCAGCCGCATTAGAATCCGGAAAAAGTCAAATAAAAAAAATGCATATCATAGGTAAATACAAACACGATTATTTCAAAACGACACATCCGTTGGAATTACAAATGCGCCATGTTGATGCAATCGGAAATTTGGAAATCATAGATAATAAAATGAATACCGAATTAAACATAAAAATGCGTGGAACATCACCATCACCGATACCTATACGGTTGATAATTGATTCAATCGGAAAACGTAATTATTCATTAACAGAAATCATGACTGATATGGACCCCAGTTTTTTACGTGGTTTTGTAAACACACATAACAAATTTTAATTTTGGGTTATTGTATGATGTAATTTCAAATCAAATTTGACACAAAAAATGAATCGTTGAAGTCCCGTCTTTGATGCCATAAACATTGAATATGGGCATTATGTCATATGTAATTATGGAGTTTTCATCCAAGATAGATTAATCCGGATTAGTTTTTATCTTGATTTTAAAAAATGGTTTGTTATAATGATTGCCATTGGCGGGATAGCTCAGCTGGTTAGAGCAGTGGAATCATAATCCACGTGTCGGGGGTCCGAGTCCCTCTCCCGCTACCAGAATTAACGGGCGTATTGCCCGTTTTTTATTCTTGATTTTTACCCCATAAAACATATAATACGTGGGTAATCAGATCGCCCTAATAGTCTAGTGGTAAAACACGTCCTTGGTAAGGACGAGTCGCAAGTCCGATTCTTGCTTAGGGCACCATAGATATATCGCCCATACTGTGGGTGTTTTTTTGTATAATTCAAAAATGGCTTTATCACTTGCACACGTAATTTTTTATGTTTATAATACAGATCTGTAAATATTGTGCGGTTTTGTGATGATATGATTGACGACCATGGAATGAAATGCGTACAACCAAAGTTATAAATCAGGGTGGCACCGCGCGGAATAAAAGACTGCGCCCCTGAAATAAAAATGTTTTGAATATGGTGCCGAATCCCATAAATGATTTTGCACCTGTAAAAAAATAAAAAGGTGAAAAGAAATGGTATCTTTGAAATCAAAGTACAGAACGCATACATGTGGCGAATTAAATGCATCAAATGTTGGTGAAACTGTTACCCTGTCTGGATGGGTTCATCGTAAACGTGACCACGGATCGTTATTGTTCATAGATTTGCGTGATAATTATGGTATTACCCAATGTGTATTTGATGGTGGGGATGAGGCATTAGAACGCGTTCGTCCGGAATCGGTTGTAACAATAACAGGTTTGGTTGTTGCACGTGATGCGGATGCGGTTAATGATAAAATCCCAACGGGTAAAATTGAAATCAAGGCAACGTCATGGGATGTTTTAACCAATGCTGATGTTTTGCCGTTCCCTGTATTTGGTGATGATGACACTGTGGCCGAAGATTTACGTTTAAAATATAGATATATTGATTTAC
The DNA here is from genome assembly GCA_045617905.1 of Candidatus Enterousia sp. Taxonomy (GTDB): domain Bacteria; phylum Pseudomonadota; class Alphaproteobacteria; order Rs-D84; family Rs-D84; genus Enterousia. Next base: position 122,533 of record JAZLJO010000020.1, on the reverse strand, counting down.
GTCGTGATTCATTGCATAACAATATTTTAATGCGTAACCGGGTTATAAAATTTATGCGTGATAAAATGTGGGAAATGGGATTTTCAGAATTTCAAACACCAATTTTAACTGCATCATCGCCTGAGGGGGCACGTGATTTCTTGGTCCCCAGTCGTGTTCACCACGGAATGTTTTATGCATTGCCACAGGCACCGCAGCAGTTTAAGCAGATGTTGCAGATTTCTGGATTTGATCGTTATTTTCAAATTGCACCGTGTTTTCGTGACGAAGATTTGCGTGCCGATAGATTGATTGAATTTTATCAATTGGATATGGAAATGTCATTTGTTGATTTGCCAGATATTCAGGCAATTGGGAATGAATTAATTCCAACATTAATTCGCACATTTGTTCCGAATGCCAAAATTGATCCGCAAATTCCACATATTTCATTTGATGATGCAATGTTAAAATATGGTTCGGATAAACCGGATTTGCGTAACCCGATTATAATCAGTGATGTTACCGATGTTTTCCGTGGATCAGATTTCGGTATTTTTGCAAATGCCATTGATGGTGGGGCGGTTGTTCGTGCAATCCCGGCCCCCGATTCTGCAGATAAACCGCGTTCATGGTTTGATAAATTAGGCGAATTTGCCGTCAAAGAATTGGGGTTGGGCGGTTTGGGATACGTTGTTTTTGCCGATGAACCCAAAGGGCCGGTTGCAAAAAAATTGGATGCAGATCGCGTTGCAAAATTGCATAAAATTGCAGGTGATAAATCTACATTATTCTTTGTTTGTGACATGCCAGATGCCGCCGCTAAGGCTGCCGGTAAAATCCGTACAAAATTGGGTGAAGATTTGGGGTTAATTGATGAAAATGAATATAAATTCTGTTGGATAGAAGATTTTCCATTCTTTGAGGCAGATGAAGAATCACCAACAGGAATTGCGTTTACACACAATCCATTTTCTTACCCAATGGCAACATTGGATGAATTATCAAATCGTGATCCATTATCAATCAAGGCAGCACAATTCGATATGGTGTTGAATGGTAACGAAATTTGTAGCGGTGGTTTACGTAATTATGACCCACGTGTCATGGTTAAATGTTTTGAATTAACCGGATATTCCGAGGATATTGTTCGTGAAAAATTCGGTGGAATGTACACCGCGTTTCAATATGGTGCACCACCGCACGGCGGATGTGCATTTGGTATTGACCGTTTGATTATGTTAATATTAGGTGAAAAGAACCTGCGTTCATGCGTTGCATTTACAACAAATCAACGTGGTCAGGATTTAATGATGGGGGCCCCGACAAGTGTTACTGAAAAACAATTACGCGAGGTTCACATTCAAATCCGTAAAAAGGGGTAAAAACAAAAACATCCGCCATTCGGTGGATGTTTTTTTTGTTTATATATTTGATCACAATGCTTGTATGTTTACTTCACAATTTTCTTTATCTATGATCAATTCACGTAAATCATCCATATTATCAACATAGTTTAAGCGAACATTTTTACATTTTACGCTGCATTTATCACCTTTGTAGTCTATTTGCGTTTCACATACAAAATCTGGCATACCGTTGTCATGAATAACTAAATCACACAACCGTTCATTTGAGAATTTTTTTCCAATTTTATTAATTAAACTAAACTTTATCCCCTGGGCATGTTTTGTATACGCATTATCTTTACAAAAGGATTCTGAAAACTTCATAAATTCTTCTCTTGCGATTTTTGTTTCTTCCTGATTTCTCAAAGGTCTTAATCTAATTATCTTGCGTTTTATATGAACATCAATAATTATATTTATCAGACTTTGAGTCATGACTGCCTGCCGTTCTGTATATTTATTATCATTGCTTGCCGTCAATTGATTAATAACACAATCAAAATATCCTTTTAGTTCTACGCTTGCTCTCATTAAACCGTTCTTGTCAATATTTCTTATATAACAATCATCTATACTTTTTAAAGAATCTTCAGCTCCTTCTTGAACCAAATCTGATACTAACGACGTTAAAGCAAACCTATCCCAAGCATATGGAACTTTATAAAATTTATCTGGAAATTCCTTTTCTCGCAATTTACGACGTGCTTCTTGTTCGGTTTCACCCCCCAAGACCATATTGGTTGATACAAAAACCATTAACAAAGCCATTAATATTTTCTTCATTTCAATACCTCCGCACATTTATCTGCAATTGCTGATGCTGTTTTTATCGCACCTATTTCTGTGGCATTAAATATTGTTGCCCCCAACGATACCGCACCCGTGGCCCCCGCCAATATATTTGATGTTGTATTTAATGTATGCTCTTTGTTTTTACCTTCTTCACTGGCATCCGAACGGATTTTATCTGAATTGGCAATACCCGATGTTATTGTTCCGGCCATACCAGTTCCTGCACCAATTGCAGATAATACCATGGCACCCTTGGCCTTTTTATTTATTCCAGATAAATTCATACTCTTTATACCACTGCATGCATTTATTATGTTTTCTGCATATTGGATTTCTGTTTCATCGGCACTTTTATCTAAATAGGCCTGCATTTTTGTGTCATATAATTCGGATACCGATTTAATGCATTTTGTTATCATATTCGCTAAATCATCTTTAACCTGATTTTTGCTGGATATTACTGCACCTGCTATGTTCGTGGCCGTACTGGTTGCCATTAAACCGGTTCGTATGTTACCTAATTTTTTCGATTTATTTAATTTATTTGATTTTTCAATTGCGACATTTTTCAAGGCTTCTATTTTTTTATCTTTTTCCTGATTTTCAACTATGCCCCCATTTTGTTCATTTATTGCATCCAACATCCATTTTTCAAGTTCATCATCAATACTATCTTTTTTAATACCAACAATTAATGCACCCGTTGCGGTCCCCGTTCCAACAGCGGTTATTGCTGTATTTATCCCCGCACGTGTTTTTATCTGGTTTAACTCTTCAGATATCCCCATACAATTATTACGCACATTATTTATTGCATTCGCTAGGTTTTCTGACGCAGCCACAGATGTTTGTGTTGCCATTACCGATATTAACGGTATTAAATGTTTGATCTTTCTCATCCTGTTACACCCATATATTGTATTTATTGGTAATTATAGCAAAAAAAAAAATCGTCAACGATTTCTTTCCTGTCGCATGTATTGTGTTTTTTTGTGTACATTTATAAAATGATGGTTATATCACGTATTATTTGCTGTATAAAATACATCCCCACCGTTTTTGTGGTGTGCATTATACGTACAACAATGGCCCAAAATCCATTTATGGGAACATTTGACAACCAAATTACGATTGGTATCGGCCAAGGCGTCAACAGCGGTTTTTTAATTCCCCCACCATCACAATTTGTCCCATTTAATATAATAAATACTCAATATTCACAAAAAACAACTTTTTTTAAATTACCTGCCCGCCAATCAATTAATATCAGCCAAACCATTGGCGGTGGTAAAAAATATGGTTGGCAATGGGACAAATATACAATACCAATTGCATATTTATCAAAAGATGCTGCATTATTATGGGGATGTGATTGGTATTATGCAATCGGTGCGGGGGTTGGTTTTCAGGCCCAACAAAATAAACGCGAAGGGTCAAAATTATTATTTCAATTTAAAATAACGTTCGGATATAAAATTACAAATCAAAGCGGCGTGGAATTATTTATTCAACATTTTTCAAATGGAAATACAGATCATAAAAATTATTCATACGCATTTTATGGGGCAAGCATAACATATAATTTTTAACATAAAAAGCCGGTAAAAACCGGTATTTTTATATTTTTTAATTATAATATTTTACCAATCTATTATCTTTTTTCCATGTTCTGCCAGATATTGATTTGCACGTGAAAAATGATGATTACCAAAAAAACCACGGTGGGCTGACAACGGCGATGGATGCACACTTTTTAAAATTAAATTGTTGTTTTTATCAACAAATTCTGCCTTACGTTGGGCATAACTGCCCCACAGCATATAAACAATATTATTTTTATGACTGACTGTGCGAATTACTGCATCTGTAAATTTTTCCCATCCATGTCCCGCATGCGATGCCGCGACATGTGCACGCACGGTTAACGTCGAATTTAATAATAATACCCCCTGTTGGGCCCACTTTGTTAAATCGCCGTATGTACATGATGGGTGTCCTAAATCAGATTCAATTTCTTTATAAATATTAATCAATGAAGGCGGTATTGGTGTTGGTGGTAAAACAGAAAAACATAAGCCATGGGCCTGGCCCGGTTCATGATATGGATCCTGACCAATGATAACAACCCGTACATCATCAATTGGACACAAATTAAATGCATTAAATATATTTTTTGGTTCTGGATATATACACTGACCAGATAAATATTCACCACGAACAAAATCTGTTAATTTTATAAAATATTCCTGATTGAATTCATCCGCCAACGCATTTTTCCATGACGTTTCAATTTTTACATCCATTCATAAATCCTTTATTAATCCAATTTGACAAGCCTTCCACAATATAACATCAATATATCCACGTGGTAAACCTGTTTGATTAACTAAATGTGCAAACATTTTATCACATGCCGAACGAACATCTGAATCTAAATTTCCATTATCTATTTTTTCTGCAATACGTTGATTTCCGGCGTATAAACATCCAAGTCGTTGAATCCATATATCATATTTAACAACATCTTCGCCCAAATTTCTGGCCAAATGATTTGCGGTAATTTTCCCAATATGTGGCAATTTTTGTAAAAATTGTAAACGCGAATCTAAATCATTACATTTATAATAATCACGACATAAAATTTCACGATTTTTCCAAATTTTACAAATTGCATTTATTTTATTCTTGTTATTGAATAATCCAATTAATGAATCAAACGACGCATCTTTATTTTTATCAATATTTTCTATAATTTTTGCATATATTTTTTTTGCTGTTTTTTGTGAAAATCCACCCGCCAATATTACATATACACAATGTTGAGCAAATTCATCCGGATTACATATTTTTCGTTCCAGTAAATTTTCACGAATTTCATCAAAACTTTGTGCATCAGAATCCATCCCCATCTTACGGATTTCTTTTTCTAAATATTCCAACCAAGATTTTGAAAATAATCCCAACATTATATTTTCTATATTCGTGTGAATTGTATAATAAAACAGGGCCTGTAAAAAAGCCCCCGTTCTAAAACATCGTTTCTTATCTTTGTCTATTTTTCCAACCAGAACGATTCTTATTCCACCCACCATGTGTATCTGTTTCATAATTATCAACACATGATTGCCATTTTCTTTTGGCTTCGCAATCTTGTTTATATTGTCTCAATTGATCATAACGTTTTTTTTGTTCAGGCGTCGCTATGTTTTTTTTAACAAGCGATTCTAAAAGTTCATATTCATCAACATGCGCCCAACCGGTTCCATCATTTACATTTTTCAGTTCTATCATTTTTATAAACTCCATAATTAGTGCATTTTGCAAATAAACAAGCATATTTTTCGCAATCAATACTCCGTTTAAACATAAATTCCACAAAACACAACAAAGTATATTTTTATACACTTTTCGTTTATTGTCAACTTAAATAATCAACACACCACATCCTGTGGTGTGCTGATATTATATTTGATCAGATTACACATCTAAATTTGCGTCCAAGGCGTTTTCAACAATAAAATCTCGTCTTGGTTCAACAACATCACCCATTAGCATAGAAATAACTTCGTCTGCCTGGGATGCATCATTGATTTTAACCTGGAACAACGAACGATTATTTGGATCCATTGTTGTTTCCCATAATTGTTCCGCGTTCATTTCACCTAAACCTTTGTATCGCTGTATCTTTAACCCAGTTTTTGCGTATTCAAATGCTGTATCCAATAATGTTAACGCCCCCCAAATCTTTTGCGATTTAGATTTAACACGTAATACAGTCGGTTTTGCAAAAATTTCCTGCAATTCATCACGTCCATCTAAACGCAACCAAGAACGAATTTCTGCAGATGCAATTTTTTCACGTGGCAATACATGTGTTTCTGTAACACTGCGCAATGTTCGTGTAATTGTAATACCGCGTTCGTCACCGGAAATTTTCCAACCACGTTCAAATTCTAATTCTTCGGCATCCAACATTTTTGCCGCTGAATCAAATGACACTGTGTTTTCGTTATCGAATACACCATTTAACGCCAATGCTTCGACAAAACGTAATGGGACAACATGATTCAATGGCAACAGTGTGTTTTTCATATTTAAAATTAATCCCAACAAACGTTTTAAATCAGCACCAGATATCTGTGCCCCCGCTGCTGTTTCTATTACCCCATCTGTGGCCAATTGATCCATCAAATAATCATCCATTTCGCGTTGATTTTGCAAATAAATTTGTTGTTTACCGCGTGTTACACCATACAATGGCGGTTTTGCAACATATATGTATCCACGTTCTATGGCCTGTGGCATGTGCCGGTAAAAGAACGTCATTAATAACGTTTGAATATGTTGTCCATCAACGTCAGCATCGGTCATGATGATAACTTTGTGATAACGCATTTTTTCAATATCAAAATCGTCTTTGCCTATACCAGCCCCCATTGTCGTAATCAATGCCCCAATAGTATCCGAGCCTAACATTTTATCAAAACGCACACGTTCAACATTTAATATTTTTCCACGCAATGGCAATATTGCCTGTGTTTTACGGTCACGTCCCTGTTTTGCCGTACCACCAGCCGAATCTCCCTCAACAATAAATAATTCACATTTTTCTGGATCACGTTCTGAACAATTCGCCAATTTTCCGGGCAAGCCACCTAGTTCAGGTCCCGTTTTTTTACGTGACAATTCACGGGCCTTACGTGCGGCTTCGCGGGCAGTTGCCGCTTCGATAATTTTATCAATAATAGATTTAGCAATTGCCGGGTTTTCATCCAAATATTCATACAGCATTTCAGACACAGTACTTTCAACAATTGGACGGACTTCACTGGAAACCAATTTATCCTTGGTCTGTGAACCAAATTTCGGATCGGGTATTTTAACACTTACGATACTGGTTAAACCTTCACGAAAATCCTCACCAGACAAACTGATTTCTTTTTTCGTGCTTTTTTCACCAATATATTTATTGATTGCACGAGTTAACCCCGCACGAAAACCAGCCAAATGCGTTCCACCATCACGATTCGGAATATTATTTGTAAAGCACAAAGATGTCTCCGTATATGCAGTCGTCCATTGCAATACGATTTCTATATACGTATCTTCAATCTGTTTAATCATTTGAATCGGTTCACGGTTCAACAACTCTTTTGATTTATCCAAATATGTTGCAAAACCTTTCAAACCATCAACCGAATGAAATTCACGTGTCTTTTTTTCCGCACCACGCAAATCTTCTAAGATAATTCTTACATTTGCATTTAAATACGATTGTTCACGCAACCATGTTTCCAACACATCAAAACTAAATTCGATTCCAGTAAACGTTTCTGCGGATGGCAAAAATGTAACTTCGGTCCCATGAGCATTTCCTGTTTTATTTTCAAAAATCTTTAAATCTGCAGTTGGCACCCCGTCAGCAAAAGACATCGTCGCTTCTTTATCTGCACGCCAAACACGAACATCCAACCATTTTGATAATGCATTAACAACAGACACACCAACCCCATGCAAACCACCAGAAACTTTATAAGCCCCATTGCCTTCGTTATCAAATTTCCCCCCAGCATGCAATTCACACATAATCAATTCCAACGCTGAACGCCCTGTTTCATGATTAACATCGAACGGCATTCCACGACCATTATCACGAATTGTTACAGACCCATCCGCATTTAATGAAACATACACCGTATCGGCATAACCAGCCATCGCTTCGTCAATAGAATTATTAACAACCTCATATATCATGTGGTGCAAACCAGAACCACCCTCACCAACATCCCCAATATACATACCCGGGCGTTTTTTTACCGCCTCTAGCCCTTTCAATACTTTGATTGAATCACCAGTATATTCATTATTAACAGCCATATAAATTCCTTTCTTTTTTGATATGAAAAACATACCAATTTATGGTATAATTATCAAGAAAAAAGGATGTATAAATCCCAATATTTTATATTTGAACTGTATAAATCAAAGGCGCAACAAAATGAAATTTAAACTGTTGTATTTTGGCGATATTTTTGTTAATCCAAAACGACGTACACAACATATCGCAGATATTCGAATGCAATTTCATCCACAATTAAAAAAATTAGTTGAACATCAACCATGGAATAATTTAACAAAATTCATGGAACCTGGGGCAACCAAAAGCCCAATAACCACCCGACATGTTGGCGGAATAGATTGGAATCCGATTATTACCCCAAATTTAAAATTATTAGCAGAATTAGATATTTTAATTATGCATCCTGAAATCGTTGGCGTTCCACGCAGTGATATAGACAACCGCGTAAAAACATTATTTGACGGTCTGCGCTGTCCACAAAATGAACATGAAATTGGTGACAACACACCACGCGACATCGGACCAATTTATACCTTATTAGATGACGATCATTTGATAACAAAAATGTCTGTTAATACCAGCCATATGTTATCAACGCACATGTTCAACCCGAACATTGCACGTTCACAAGATACACTGTTTATGTTGATCGATGTAAATGTACGTGTTGCCGAGGGAACCTTAGAAAACCTGCCTTTTATGGTATAAAATCCCCCTAGGGACAAGCCTGGGTATTTTAACAGAATAAAAACCGGCAAAAGCCGGTGTTTTTAATTTGACGAATGATACGTTTCACCGTTGTATTGCACATTTATGGTTCCAGACAAATCCCCAGGTATCAAATTACCATAACATGTTTGACCTGTCGGGCCTTTTACATGAATTGCAGGACGTGTTACCTGCGATTTATCACTGTATAATTGCACCGCAACACCTGTCGATGTTTTTAATTTTTGAAAACCTGCATCACATACCGGACATGGATTTTCATTTGTACACGCACGACATACCGCAACCCCATCAATTATTCGTTGATCATTGCCCACGATCGCAGACATTGTACCAGTCGGACATTGTTTATCCATCAAAGTCGCACCTGTAAACATTCCAGAATATACATTTGCATCACCACCAGTAATTTGTACTAATAATTGTTTTGGGATATATCCTGTTAACTTTGCACAATTTGTAAACGTTCCGGTAAACATATTTGAAATCGCATTACCACTCACACCATCAAACAGATTTTCCGGTAATGATCCCGATAAATTTGAACACCCAGAAAATGTATTTTGAAACCCCTGTTGTCCCCCAGGAACCGTGGCAAAAACCTTTCCCAAAGAACCGCTGAGCTTAATTAATTTTAAATTATTTTGAAAACTTATTGCGGGATTTGCATTCGTTGTTGCCTGTCCATTAATAACAATATTATATTGACCGCTTGTCTGGTATTCACAGGTAATAACATGTGTTCCCGAAGTATTATAATTTTGTGTCGTTGCAGATTCTCCATTGCCACAATCAATAATAAAATTTCCGGCTGTATTTATTTCAAAACTAAATGTTTTATCAAAATTATCAATATTAACAGTTGCCGTGAATACAGATTCATCTGGCCTACATATTACCCAACCTGTTACTTCATTTATTCCTTTTTGAACCGTTCCTGTTGGACATTGTATCGTTGCAATTACGGTATTATCAAACGTTCCATTAAATGCCGTATTATCATCTGTTCCTGTTATATCTTTGAAAATTTCTGTTGCATCACCTGATACATTTTTATCACCATTAAACGTATCTTTGAACATATTATTTTCGGCACTGCCTGAAATACCATCAAATATATCTGATGGTATTGTGCCCGTTAAATTCGAACACCCTTTAAACGTTTCAATAAATACTGGCTGCGACCCATCTGATAATGTTGGGAATATATGTCCTAGATTTCCAGAAATACTGGATAATTTTCCACCATTACTACAATAAAAGGTCAATACCGCATTATAATTACTGGCCCAATTAGCCCCCTTATTATAATCATATGCCGTAGCCAGACCGTCTAATGAAATTGTGTATTGAACAGGATTCTTGTTATTATTTGGATAATTGTGTGATGCTTGGACCTTTTGTCCTTTACCTGGATTTGAGACAATTGTTTCAACCGTACCATCACCCCAATCAATCGTAAATGTCCCAGTTGCCCCAAACCATATCCCCATCCATCCCGGATTCGGGGTCGTCTGAATATAAAATGTTGCAAATGCACTGCGTGCAAAAAATGCACTCAGAAAAAATATTGTCAAAAATACGTACGTCCGTACTATTTTCAGCATTTACCATCCATATATAGTTTTCGCACAAAAACAAAACGCGTTTTATACGAAATTATCGTTCTAATAACACAGTTTCTACATTCAATTAATCAATTTTTAAATGCAAAACCCCATTATTATATTTGGATAGTACAAAATTAGTAAAAATAACTCAACGATATATTTTTTAAGTAAAAACAAATAGATAAAATTGTATTTATGACAATACGGCTGTCAATTGATCCTGCATTTGGAACGTCCCCAGCACCACCCATGCAATTATTGCTGATACCAACAATATTCCAAAACTGTTCATTATATTGGAAATTGATTCCATTTTTCGAATTGATTCCGATAAATAATCATCTGCAACACGTGATAAATTATTTGCAAAACCGTTCATATCCGCATATATCGTTAAATCACCGATTAATTCTGTATTTGGAAAATCACGTCCTGTTTTTGATAAAGCCACCCCTAAATTATCACCATTTGCAATATATCGCAAAGTCACACTTAAAATGTTACGCAAATACCGATTTGACGAATCTGCCAACATCCGCATTGCATTTGGAATAGTTACACCAGCTGACAACATAGCCGCCAACGACATTAACCATCCAACAGACATATTTATTTTGTAAATATTCCATGGTGGCAACTTATCAATTTTTGCACGTAACCAACCTGCCCAATTTGGCAAACTGAACCAAATCAAACCAACAACAGTTGCAAAAACAATCACGAACAAATACCAATATGTTATGGAAAAATCAGATAACCATATTAATGCTGATGCAGCAGATTGCCACATAACACCGGGCCCTGCAACCTCAACCAATGGTGGAACCAAATATAGGCCAACCATAATAATTATACCAAATGTTAACGCTAATAAAAATAAAGGATATGCAACCGCACCAATCATTGCACGACGAATTCTTTGAACGCCACCAACGACCCGTCCAACATTTTCTAATGCAACAACCAAATCCGATATATTTCCCGATGTAACCAACAAAGTTTCTTCTGGTGGTAACCATTCCCGTGTTGCATCAGAAAAACTCATTCCACGTTCTAAATTAATTTGCCATTGACGCATTGCAATTGCAAACGGTTCTCCATTCTTTGTTCCACCATGCGATTCAATAGACTCCAAACGAGTTAATGCATCCATTAAATTAAAATCATTACGTAACATAGATGCCAATTTACGCAATATCGCCATACGTTTATCAATACTATTTCTAAAAACCAGTTTAGCATACCACAATTCTATTTTATTCATATTAATACACTCCTGGCCTATCTAATAACCCAACCCAACGTTCCAATTCGTCAACACCTATAATTCCCTGTAACATCAATTCTGCTGCTGCCTCTTTCAATGTACGTCCATCCATTTCTTCTAACCAATATCGTACAGCACCATCTGTATCACCCATCAATGCCAAACGTAAAAATTCACTGTTTGTAATAATAATTTCACCAGCTTTAATACGACCGAATGTCCCCGTTCCATTACAATGTTCACACCCTATACCGCGAACATACACCTGACGTAGTCCCAATTGACCATATGCATCCAATACACGTTTATATGCTGGATTTTCTGGATGTTCTATTAACCGTTGTCGACAATGCGGGCACAACTTTTTAAACAAACGCATTGATACCAAACCACGCATTAACGTTTCGTCTTTTAATTTAAATGATTCTATTCCCAAATCCAATAAACGCGTCAACGCAGCCATTGCTGAATTAGCATGTAACGTTGTCCAAACATTGTGACCAGATAAAGCACCACGTACAGTCAATTCAGCAGCAGCCAATGTTCTGATTTCTCCTACCATTAATGTATCAGGATCACTACGTAATGCTGCTGCCAATGCTTCGGTATATTTGTCTTCACGTTGTTCTTCATTTGTTGTATTAACCACCGGCATTTGATGGGCCCCAAAAATCTTTTGTTCAACAGGATTTTCCACCGTGATCAAATTTATTTCATAGTTACGTTCCTTTAACATCATTGACATATTACGAACCAGTGTCGTTGATTTACCAGAACTGGTTGGTCCAGCAACAATTACCAAACCCGTGGGAAATGAACGCAAACGCATTAGTAATTTTTGTTCATATTCACCAAATTCTTGCTCCGTTTTAATACCTTCGGATGGATTATCGTATAATAAACGCATTACAACATAACGACTACCAAAGGCAACCGGATTAAATTGCATACGAATACTTAAAATCCCTAATGGTAAATATAAATCTTTAGTACCACGTAACGGTGTACGTCCATCTTTTTGTGCAGACTGATATTCATTTTGTGCATAGTTTGCATTTGACATATCCGCAGATGCAAATGCGGCACGAACAAACGATTCCCCCCACCCAGCATTATATTCCAACACTGGTTGCATGCTTCCATCTATACGAAAATAAATTGTTGTTTGATCTGCGACTTCTATATGGATATCTGATACTTGTTGGGCAGCCGCCTTGGCAATAATATCAACAAAATCTTTCTGCATTTGGTTGTTAAAATCACGGCTATTACGTCCATGTCCACCCAAACGACTATCATACGTTTTATATATTGCAGATACCAATCCTAAATCAGAATAAAACGGTTTACGCATTGGTCTACCACTGCGTATTAATAAATCAATAAATGCTAATACACGTCCATCATATCTATGCGTCCGTGAAACGATTAATTCCCCACCAGAAAAATACGCAATAATTCCCTGGCTATCACGTGGCAATTCTTGACTTTCACCGACCGCTGTTAACAAACGATTCCCATTTGAAAACAAATAATCAACAATGTCTTTGATATCGGCATTTTCCAAGCCTGCAGGAACAGATGGATAATCCGACACTGAATCAACATTATTTTTTAATGTATTCTTTTTTGTAGTTTTCATCTGTCAGCATCCCAATTATTTTAATCGTGTTTTGCACCAACATTTAATGATTGAATATCATTATTTTCTACATTAACAAATACAACACCATCATCTAATGAAATCGATTTTACTGTATAGCCGTCTAAAATCTTACCTACACCAATTTTACGTTTTTGACCAGATATTAGATCTGTAATAGTTGCTTGCAACTGATTACCAGCACCAATTACATTAACCAGTTTGTACTTTTCACTGAAAATAACGGAAACATTTTCTTCAGCTTGTGCGACTGTATTATCAACATGGTGTTGTACACCAATGTTAGAAGATTTTAAATCATTTTCACGTGCTGCTAATGCTGCTTTTTCGCGTTCCAATTCTACAACTTCGGCCTCTAATTTTGCACGTGCCGCTTCTATTTCTAATTGCTGTTGTTCGGCTTTGTCTGATAAATTATCAATTTCCATATGCAATTTAATTTTTTCAGCTGCTAATCTATCTAAATCCAGATCCAATTGGGCACGTTCTTTTTCTAATTGCATCAAAACTTTTTCCTGTTCTAAATTTGTAATCTGTTCAAACAAAGAACCATCTACCTTGTATTTTGATACAGTCTGAGCAGAAACGGATTCCATTTCAGCATCTACAGACACCTCATCATTTTCATCAACGACTGTTTCTGTAATTACAATTTCTTCATCCACAATATCTTCTGCATATGCATTTAAGTTAAAACAAAAAAATGCTGCAATAATTAAATAAACAAAAATACACTTTGAATTATTTTGCATAAATTATAACCTCATAGTTCCATGTACGATCTGCGACGTCCCATACGCTGCGCGTCATATAGACACCACTAAAATCATCAAAAATTTTCATAAATTGCATTGGTGCCAATTTGGATTCCACTGCAATTTCGACAACATTCAGCACAACCGTCTCGACACCATTTGTCAAAACGTCAGACGTTATATCCACATCTGCTGACATTGCAGCAGATTGAAACACCGTTCGCACAGCACGTGCTACACTGTCCGCATCACGCTCATCAACAGAAGAATTTGTTGCTATCTGCGGTAACATAACACGAACATTTACAGAATTTGGCGATTGTTCAACAACAAATGCCCCAGGAATTAATTCTGTGGCAATATCGTAAAAACTTGTTAATGTTCCAAATTGACGTGAAAAATTGGCAGTCGCATGTGTGGTATCACATTCAACAGAAACTTGACGCCAACCATAAATTGACTGCATTAACAATCCAATTGCCCGATAACATATATCCGCCCGTAATGCCACATCTGGCAAATTATCATATGGCAAAACAATTGGATCCGGTTCTGGAATGACTTCTTTGACTATTTCAAATTGTTCATCCAATTGCTTATTTTTCTCTTCAATTTGTCGATGATATTCTGCTGCCAATTCCGGATCAATTTGCGAAATCCGTGGACGCGGCATCATCATTTGAATAATCGGTTCATAAAACATCATCCCAAAGCCAACACAAAAACTAATCGTTAATACAAACGACCAAAAAAATGTTCTGCCACGACTGATAGGCCGCAATTTTCCATGAATATTATTATGAATCAGATCATACAAATTACGTTCTGTTGCCCGCGGCATACCCCATCCAGCTGGCGCAAATAAAGCCCCCCAATCAGGAATTTCAGACAACTTAAAATATTCTGCACGTGCATCTTCTGCGTGCGCAAAAATTGTATCGGTTAAAATAACCCCATTACGAACAGCAATTAAATAAAAAACACTACCTGTATCAAACACCCCCAAAAAAGAATTGTATTCTGTTAACGCATTAACAATTTCTGCCGCGGCACTTGGCATTCCAACACGATGTCCCATTCGTCGCGCCCCTAAACCCAACATAGAATGATATTCTGTAAACAGGTTTAAATTTTTGTTTATTTTATACGCCAATGAACGCGCAAATGCACGTTGGTTACCCACTGCCGCCATTGGTTGCCAAAATAATCCAACAGCGTATTTTTTTCGATTAATTGTAATTACTTGTACTGACAATGTGCCTCTCTGATCCCTGTTATGCTGATTATAACATAAAAATTATAGTTTTGGCAAACATAGAATTCGTTAATACAGGATTAAAGTATAATAAAAAAAACGTCAAAATTGACGTTTTTTATAACAAAACTTAACGACATCCATAGGTTCGATTATCACAATGGTTTCCATCATCAATTACTGTGGTGTATACACCCGCCCCATCTGATGCAATCCGTGCACTACGTGGGTTTGGACAATCATAAACATTCGCAGTTAAAACAAACGCACGTTCTGGTCCAAAAACAACCCATTCATTTGGACGGGTACGTTGACTGGTTATCCAATATGCATTACCTGGACGGGCCTGATCAACGATACGATTTTCCAAATAACGACGCGCATCATCAGCATCGTAAACAGAAACCTCGGATTCTAATTTATATAAATATGTACAACCGATCGGTTCCCCCTTTAATTGAATTAAATATTCACTGCCGTTTTGATTTTGTATCATTCCACCACACGCTACCAAAGTAAACGATAATACACAAAATATGAATGTCTTTTTCATTTTATAAATTCCCTGTTATAATTTATTGATTTTTAGCATTTTGTATAAACTATATCATAATTCAATCTGTCGCTGAACAATTTTTTCAACACTAAATTATTCAATGCATGACTGCCTTTGAATGATTCTAAATGTCCGATGATAAAACCACCAGATGTGAACATATCCCCCAGTGCATCAATTATTTTATGACGCACAAATTCATCTGGCCAAATTGTTTCATTTAACGTTCCATCACCTTCATTGTTTAATGCGATTACATTATTTTCATTCGCCCCACGTCCCATACCATGTGCCTTTAAATATTCCCATTCAGAATATTTTCCAAAGGTTCGTGCCCGTGAAATATTTTTAACAAAATCTGTAACCGATGCATCGGTACCATCAAACGCATAAGTATATGTTTGACATCCAATAATTTTTTCTGGATATACCAATGTTGCAGTTATTTCTAATTTATCTGTATCAATTGGATCTAACCGCACAAAACCATCTGTTTTACGCCCAGAAATTTTATTAAAAAACCACAATTTTACACGCGCCCTAAACGGCAATTGGCGTATAATTTCTGTTGCATATACTGTTACAGGTCGACGTACAATAATTTTACGCAGATGTCCGTCAAATTTTGCCCCCGCATTTGCAAAAGAATTAAAAAATACTGCAGCACTGCCATCTAAGATTGGGGTTTCCGGACCATCAATATCAATTACCGCACTGTCGATTCCTGCGATAAATAATGCCGCCATCAAATGTTCAATTGTTTGAACATGTACCCCATTCGGATTACCAACAGTTGTATTACGCATTCGTGTTTCACCAACATTATCAAAACGTCCCGATATCAATTCGACCTTAGACATATCTGTACGACGAAAATATATCCCAGGTGTATCTGATGGATTTACCACCATGTGAACAGGTAAACCTGAATGTATTCCACACCCAGAAAATTCGACTTTATTTCTTAATCCGACCATATAATTTCTCCCTTAGCCATACAAAAAATCTATCTTCAATGTTTACAACTAATTTTGCATATTTTATTTCTTCCCGCACACTTTCCGGTAACCGAACCCAATCTTTTTCTGTTGTTAATAATTTTGCCCCAATTGAATTCGCTTGTGTTTTTAAATTTTCTATATCTTCATCTGTATATTGATAATGATCCGCAAAAGCCTTTGTTCCAACGACATTACGTCCCAATGAATTAAAAAACTTTTTCGGATATCCAATACCTGCAAATGCAAAAACGCGACGTGATGAACCATATGGAGAGATAGTTTGACGTCGGGCATAAAATACAGGAATATTATCTGGCAAAATAAAATCACTGCATGGATTTTGTGATCGAATAACAATAATGGCATCCACATCAGCCGCTGCACTTATCGGTTCACGCAACGGTCCTGCTGGCAACAATAACCCATTACCATATCCGATGGTATCATCAAAAACTAATATTGAAATATCTTTGTGTATACGTGGATTCTGTAATCCATCATCCATAACGATTGGCCCACGTGCCCCACTTTGACGATTTAATAACATAATATTGCACAGGCGACTGCCAGTATGAACCTGTAAACCATATCTAGATAGCATTAACGCTTCATCCCCGACACCGGATGTTTTGATGTTACCTTTGTATCCACGCATAACAATTGGTGCATCCAAGAAACTGGCAATATTACGAACAATTGGTGTTTTTCCAACACCGCCAGCCAATATATTACCAATACAAATTATCGGACGTCTGGATTTATAAACGCGCAATTCTCGAATATTATAAACGATACGTGTTATTCCATAATAAATCCATGATATCGGTATCAATATTATCGCCAACGGCGTTTTTTTTAAAAACCACCACGGTGTTTTCATTTATTATTTCCTTTGTTTTTTCGTTTAGCGGCCCGTTGTTCACGCAAAAACTTTTTATATTCACCGGCCTTTAAATCTTGTTCAACAATAGGTAAATTGTACTTAGCATCACATGAACGTATATGTTCCAACATTACATGTTCCAAATTTGCACGTACTTTTTCAAACTCTTCAACTGGCGTATTACGATCTATAAATACAGGTGCACCAAAAACATATGTTATTTTGGAAAACGGTAATGCAACCATAAATTTATCCCAACGTTTTAAGAAACGGACATTTGATGCAGAAAACGATACAGGAACAATCGGAGCCCCGGTCATTTTTGCAAAATATAACGCCCCATCTTGCATACGCATAGATGGTCCCCCAGGACCATCAGGGGAAATACATAACGAATAATTGCCATGTTGTAATACACGCACACCTGCACGCAAAACATTCAATGCTCCTTTGGTTGTGCTGCCATAAATTGCACCTAAACCAAATAAACGTTGCAATTTCGCAATTGTTCGTCCCCCATTATGCTGACTGGCGACAACGTAACCGCGACGGCCAGCTAAAAACATAACCGGCGACAACATCATCATTCGTCCATGCCAAAATGTGTATATAACTGATTTATTTTGGCATTGTTTGAAATATTCGTAATTGATATACTTACGGCTACTGGTAAAAAAAACAATCCAAATGTATATTGCCAATAATACTGCAACAATCCATTGTACGCCAAAAGACAATAAGACTGTTTGCCAAAACTTTTTCCATCTTTTCTTAAATTGTTTGTATGTCATAATTATGTCCTTAGTGGGAATAATAACAACAAACAAGATAGATTTCAAGACACCGCACAAAAGTTTCTGTTTGAGGTGCAAAAACAGAAACATCTTGACTTTGAATACTTAACCATGTATAATTATCATTGTTGTCGCGGGGTAGAGCAGTCCGGTAGCTCGTCAGGCTCATAACCTGAAGGTCAGTGGTTCAAATCCATTCCCCGCAACCAAGGTTTCGCCCAGACGTCTGGGCTTTTTAATTTTTATTGGTATTATAAACATGGAAAGATTTTTTGAAGTATTTAAAAAAGATTTGGAAACAGAACGTTTAGAATTACGTATTCTAGAACAGAATGCAGAAAACGCTAAATTGGTGTGGAATGTATTAAAAACACAAAAAATGTCAGATTTTCAATATGCCCCTATGACGGATGATATTTTACCAAAATCACTTGAAGAGACATGTGATATAATGAAAAGACAAAATCAATGGTGTGAAACAAACGGCGTAAATTGGTATATTTTTTATAAAAACAACTTGATCGGATATCAACGTATCCATTATTGGGAAAATATAAAAACAGTTCAATGTGCAGATGTTTGGATTGTACGCCAATTCCAAGGTAACGGTTTTAATCAAGAAATTCATAAAAAAATTGAAGAATTAGCTTTTGATCAACTTGACGCCAATAGAATATGTCGTCAATGTATGAAAGATAATAAAAAATCATTTAATTCTATCATTAAATCTGGTTTTCATCTAGATGGCATTGACAGACAATCTGTTATTGGGCCAGATGGTTCATATATGGATCATTGTCATTTTTCAAAATTAAAATCTGAATACATAAAATAATCACTTTTTGGTAAGATTCATTAAATAAACTTATTTAGTAATATTTAATGATTATTGCATAATCTAGATCAAGTCATACAAAAAATCGTTGACGATTTTTTTTGCTACAATAACAATAAGAAACCAAAGGATTTTTCATTATGACTCTGATTGCACACGGTATTTTAGCCCTTAATAAATATATTAAAGAAAACAAACTGACAAATGCCAAAAAAAAATTATCTAATGCCCAAAGGGCTGGAATGTCTGAGCAAGATCTGTCCCCCCCTCAAAACGAATGTATTAACTGCTCGTCGCGAATTTTTTGATTCGGAAGATCTGCTTAAAAAATTAATACGATTTGAGGAAAAAATTGATATATTTATGCCTGTAACAGGTAAACGATATGATGGCAATCCTTTTGCCTTAGGCCGAACAGTTGGTTATATTGTTCTGTCCATACCTGTGTTAACTGGCCTGCTAGCGTATGAGACAGTAAAGTATGCCGCTAATAATGTAAAAGAAAAACAAATATACAATAAAAAATTAAAAGAAGATGCCAAAATCAAAGCAGACGAAAAAGCAAAGCAGCTTGCCCAAGAAAAATTTGAAGAAACAGAAGAACTTAAAGAAAAACAAGAAATAACTATTTTAACAAAGGCCGTTTCAGAAGCAGATTTTATTAGGATTCGTAATGTGGATATACCAACCGATAAAACAGCTATTATTGTTGGTCTTGTTGATGAATACGGCAAAATTGCAGAAATTGCTATGAAAGAAGGTAAAATGGTTTTATTTATGGATGACAATCCCCAATCAAAAATATTTTCTGCATTCTTTATAGATCCAGAAACAGGTAATTTTGAAGAAATTGCAAGGGTTAAATCTTCGAGAGGAATAGATAAAATACGTTCTTCTATAATAACTCAAATCAGCAAACAGGAAAAGAAACAACAAGAACGTAAAAGTGCAGAATTAAGGAACGAGCAAATTATGCACGCAATAAACCAACGACAATAAACATAAAAACCATCCAATCGGATGGTTTTTGTATGGTTATTTTTAAATTGACGATTACATATCACAAGATTAGAAAAATAAGGTTGTCGTGACTTTATTTGACATATTAGAGAACTAATTTACCTTTGTTTCTGCGTCATTGCGATATTAAACGTATTAACATCGCTAATCTTTATTCCATTTTTTATATTTTTTAATTCCAATTTGTCCTTTTCTAACCTAAGTTGCGCCCTGCTGCACTCACTTATCAAAATACCGGCCACTGCACTTAATATTATGATCCATAAACAACCATCCAATCTGAATGTAATTTTATTTTTACCATTTGCTTCATTATTTTGCATTTTTACTCCTTTTATCTTGAATATCCCTTGTCGTTTGGCACAAATATATTATTTTGCCCCATAATCGCAGTTAACAATTTATTTTTTAATGGATTATTGAATAAAAAATTATCTCCAATATATTCAGAATGCATTACCACATCTGTTAAACATCTATTATTATGCATAAAATCGTTACCAATTTTATTTACTTTTGGAAAATAAATCTTTTTTATACTGTTATTAAAATACATGAATCTATTTTCAATCTGTAATAGCTCTGATAAATATAATTCTGTTAAACAGTCATTTTTTTCCATAAAATATCTTCCAATATATTTTAACTTTGGACAATAAAATTCCATTACGGAATTATTATTTCCCATAAACATGAGACCTATTTTTATAACATTTGGAAAATTTATTTTTACAATACATGTATTTTTATTCAAAAAATTATCACCAATTGTTTGCAATTTTTGCAAATCTATTTCTGTTAATCCAGTATTACAACCCAAAAAATCGTTACCAACATCTGTTAAATTTGGCATGGAAATTTTTACGTTATTTCTACAAAAACGCAAAAATTCGTTTTTAACAGTCAAAACAGATGTTAAATTAAGTTCCATCAATCCATTACTGTGACGCATAAAACCATCACCAATATGGCCCACCGATGGAAAATTTACATACACTATTTTACCATTTTGAATACGAACTATTTCAACATTATCCGCAAAAATACCTTTGGGCTTGGCCGTTATCTTTTTGTTTTTTATTTCCGTATTAAACGCATCAATAAAACCATCATCTAATCCAGATGGATTTAATAATCGTTTTTCTTTATTATCCCAAATGAAATAATCTAATACCACCTGGCTGTCTTTATTTATTTCATATATTTTATCATGTAATGCATAAAAATTTTCACCAAAATAAATATCCCCTATTTTATAGTTATATTTTATAATTTTGTTCATAACCAATGCAAAATTATCTGGTAAATTATTGCCCGTTAATTGCCAATCAACATTAAATTTTTTCTTTAGTGCTATGGATAGGCCCGGAATTATTCCATCTGGATTATTATCAAATGTACTATCTGGATATTCAACCGAATGGTTATACCTGTTTTTTATTGATATATGTCCACCAGTTTTTAAAATTTGAATTGATATAACACTGGTACCATATTCATCTTGGCGCATTGGTTTTTGCGACGGTTTAATTGAATCAATATTATATTTAATTGCGTTTATTATATAAAATTTTTCAAATCTGGTCTTATCTTCAAATGTACACAGTTCTTCATTTGGTCTAAAATATTTCTTTATCGCATTTTGTTTTTCCAGTGTATCTGCATATTCAACAAATTCATATCCCGCCATATGCAATAATTCAAACGGATCATTAGAATCACCCGGCAATTCGGTAAATACGCGCAATGAATACAAATATGGTAATACTTTTTTTGCATCCTGTTCCGCTTTACCTGCATACTTAATAATGTCTGCAATATTTGGTAAATCTAAAACATCCCGCAAAGTGCGCGAAAAACTTTCTCCATTTTGTTTTTTTATTTTATCATACATCGACTTTGTCATATTCATCCATATTCTAAAAATATTTGGGTGTCGATTGTAACATAAAAAAAACGAAAATCCACCCCATTTTCTGGGATGGATCAGAGTTTTATTATCTGTTTTGAATTTTAATCCTTGGTTTTATTAATCTCTATCATCAAATTCTGTAAACGTTCCATACTTGTCGTATCATTCAACGCAGCTGCAATCGTGTATGCTGATTCTAAATCACGACGTGCATCATCTATATTACCCAAATTTAGATTTAATGCCGCAGATTTTTCGTAATACGACATTGCATTACTGGACAATCTTTCACGTTCCTCAGTAGTGGTTGTCCCAGCAATTTGTTCAGATATTACACGCACTGCAGAATCGTAATCCAAAATTGCTTCGCTGTATTTGTTTAATGCAGTGTATGCCTCGGCACGTTCAGCGTATACAGACGAACTGACAATACCATCTGGCAACGCCAATGAATTTGTATAATCCGCAATGGCCCCTTCCCAATTTTTCAACCACAAGTTTAACTGGCCACGTTTTGCATACAAATCGCGCATTTGCAAAATTTCACTTGGCGAAACAGTTTGGGCAGCCAACGCGGCATTTACATCCGCTAATGCGGCCTCATAATTTTCCATACGTGTATAAATTAATGCACGATCATAATATGCAACCGCATTCCCTGTATCTTTTTCGATTGCCATATTAAAATCGTTTAAAGCAGCAGCATAATCACCAGATTGCATATACGCTTCACCACGTAATATGTATGCATCGACATTTGCCGTACCTGTTTCGATTGCGGCCGTTAAATCTGAAATTGCATCTGCAATATTTTTTGCCAATAAATTAGTTTTTCCACGTTCATAATAATCAGATGCCTGCATTAATGTTTCTTCACTAACCCCATTTGACATGCTTTGTACCTGGTTTATCATCCCATGACTGCGTCCCAAAATATAAAATGTTGCAGATATAAAAAACAATATTATGAACCAATAAATATATATCGACAAGGACCACGGATTAAAACATTGTTTACAATCCGCCGTTGTTTTGGTCCCTTTCGCCCCCAAAACATCCATATTAACTTCACGCATCTCTTTGGTTAATTTCTTTGTCATTGGCGCAACACTAGCCGTTTTAGCAGAATTGCGTCCCTTTTTAGAGGTATTTTTTTCCATAATAAAACTCCCTTCCATTTATATAAGTAAAATATTAGAGAGATTTTAAAAGCACGTCAACAGTTTTCTGTGAAATTTCAACAATTTTTCCAACTGGTAATTTTCCCAATTCAATATTTCCAAAAGAAATCCTGTGTAATTTTTGTACTGGTGCCCCACAGGCACGCAATGCAATGCGTATTTCGTTCTTTTTTCCCTCCGTTACCATAATACGCAAATTACCATTCGCCAATTCTTCAATTTTCATTGGACGATAAGTAATCCCATCAACAGTTATACCACGTCGTGCCAGGTCTAAGTTGACTTTCTGTTCCCGTTTTACAGACGCAATATATGTACGCTGTATTTGTGACGATGGTAATGTTAATTTACGAGCCAATTGACCGTCATTAGTTAACAATAATAATCCGGTCGTTTTAAAATCCAATCGTCCAACGTATTTCAACCCACGATACATTTGCGGCAAACAATCATAAATTGTTTTTCGACCATTTGGATCCCATGTCGTAGTCATTGTATTTATTGGTTTGTGAAACATATATAATTTTTGTGTATCAGCTTTCGTTATTGTTATCCCATCCAACGTAACAACCGCACCATCTTCAACAAAAAATATTGGGTTATCAACAACAACTCCATCAACCGCGATTCGACCAGATGCAATCAAATCTTCAGCCTTACGCCGTGATGCCCGCCCTGTTTGTGCAACAAATTTTGCAATTCTGGTCTTCATTTATTGTATAATCCTTGCAATTGCAATTACAGCAGCCAATTCAGCCCGCAACACCGTTTTTCCCAAACTAATACCACATGCACCGACAGCATCAAATGCAGCAAACTCTGCATCAGAAAAACCACCCTCTGGTCCAACTAAAACAGATTTTGTATTACAAACAGTATTTGACATTCTATGTCCACGTGTTACCCGTTCATCCGCAAAAACAACATTTGATAAATTTAAATCCACAAATTTCATAGATGGCATAATTTTTGGAACACTGTTACGATTAGATTGTTCCGCGGCCTCAATCGCAATTTTTTGCATACGTTCCCAATTTACATGATTTGCAATTGTGTATTCCGTAATAACGGGCTGAAAACATGCAACGCCCATCTGAGTTGCCATATTTATCAATTCATCTGTACGTTTAATTGGTGCAAAGAACAACGTGATATCCATACTTGGGTCTATATGTTCTGTTTTATCGCCAACAATAAAATATTTATCATCATCTGATAAATGTGCCGTATATTCATTTCCACCACCAAATACCAAACAATCGCGGCGACGCATAACACGTGTTAAATAATGCATAACATCACGCGCAACAGGCACAGTTATCCCTGTATCTATATTGTTGCCTAAAAATATACGCGGAACATTTTTCATATTTTTTTATTTCCTGATTTATCATTATGTTTTTTTCTGGTATAATGGTAACACAATGGCAGAAAAGTTCAAGATTTTATCCGTGGGTGGTTCTGGCAAAGGCCTGAATATTTTCAAGTCCAGCGCATACAAAGAACATGAAAAAAAACCGATGGCATCGTTATTTTGGTCAATACGATGGACAATTGGAATATGGTTAGTGTGTGCGGTGGCATTTTGCTTATCGTTTATATTTGAACATATTTGGCGATATGGTTGGTCACCAGCAACCGCACATTGGACACAAATTTATTTACAGCACATGTTTTCAACCATGGGGTTGTCTGTTATGGCAGAGATTCCCGATTGGTTTATTCGTACAGTTTTACGTACAGATATAATGTGTATTGTTCCACTGTTTCCAATAATTGGATTTTATATGATGGCCGATGCCACGATTACAAAAGAATTTAACCCGTATGGAAACGATAAATTTTCTGAAAAATCATCTAATAAGGCCTCAAAAGAAGACATCGAAAAAATGGGCTTATTTAAGGGCTTTATGATGGTATTAGGGTATTTTAAAGGTAAACCTTTGATGATGCCTGAAACATTATCCGCATTATGTTTAGCCCCTCCGGGAACTGGTAAAACCGCTGGGGTAGTTATTCCAACAATTTTAGATTGTGATGGTTCTTCAATGATTATAAATGACCCTAAACCCGAATTAAAACAAATTACATCGGCATATCGTGCGAGCATAGGGCCGGTGTTTATTATGAATTGGGCAGGCCAGGACGACCCAGAAAATGGGATTTATTATCCTTCATGGAATCCATTGTCACCAGAGCACATCCCATTTAACCAAGAACAACGCGATTTGTATATTGATTCAATGTGCAAAATTTTGGTTCAGGAAAGTAAACAGGATCCGCATTGGTCAAATACTGGTCGTGCTGGGTTAGCCGGTATGATTCAATTTATGGTATCAAAAATTGAACACGCACGTGCAGATGATTATTTTTATGCCAGACTTGATTCTGGGGCATTCGATGCCGAAGATGCGGCAGTATTACAGGAATATTATCAACAAATGAGTTTTAGTGGAAATTCCAACGC
Source organism: Candidatus Enterousia sp. (assembly GCA_045617905.1). Classification (GTDB taxonomy): domain Bacteria; phylum Pseudomonadota; class Alphaproteobacteria; order Rs-D84; family Rs-D84; genus Enterousia. The sequence continues at coordinate 96,565 of JAZLJO010000020.1, read as the reverse complement.
ATATGCCGCTATGGCCCAATTACAAAAGGGCGAATTAAATACTATGAATTATTTGCATATTGGAACATGGGCAAATATCCCACAACGTTGGTTGGGTAAAGAAGCATCGTTATCATTAATTTTAGATTGGCTAACAGAAACTCAATTGCAGCTGGCTGCAGAATTGGAAGAACGTCGCCGTCAGGGTGATCAAACCGTTATGATGGCAGATCCAATGCATGATGCGTTAGAAAATGCAGTAAACGAAGCTCGGGCATACGACTATTCTCGTCGTGCAATTCAGGAATTAACCCAATTGGCAAATACCCCAGGTACAGAACGTGGTTCTATTATTTCAACGATTATGGCTGGATTAGCAATATTTAGAAATGCCGCCGTTCGTAATCGTACCAGTCATTCTGATTTTCATTTTGCAGATTTGCGTGGTATGCTTGATCCTCGTGACGGCAAGATTAAACCGGTTACTGTTTACCTGTCAATTAATATGGTTGATGCCCAGGCATTAAATCCCATTACAGGTATATTTATTGAACTGATGTCTAATTTCCTGTTGGCAAATGCCCCAGATAAAATTGGAACAACTGGTGAAAAAATGGGACCTTATCCTGTGTTGTTCGTATTGGATGAAATGCCTAAAATGCAAAAATTGGATGCTGTTATACAGGGCCCCGATTTGGGGCGTGGTCAAAAAATTTCATATTTGATTATTGGTCAGGATATTCACCAAATTCAAGAAAGATATGGTGCAGATGCAGCATCAACAATTATATCAACAACTGCAGCAAAAATCGTGTTACGCCAAAACGATCCAACAACAGCTAAAACGTTTAGTGATATGATGGGATATAAAATGAAAATAACAACTGTAAAGGGTGCAGATGGCAAAGATAAAGATGAGACAAAAGAAGAATTGTTATATACCCCAATGGATATTATGAAATTAGCAAAAGGTAAACAAATTGTAATTTTCCAAGGATACTATAATCGCCCAATCGAAGCAGATCAAGAATTGCATTTCTTGGGTAAAAATGATGTTCAAAAGAAATTGGCAGCCAAGGTCGCAATGGGTGAATCAGCCCCAATGCCAGAATTTTTGATTCCATCACATTTTTCAGCATTGGGATATACAGGAACGCCCAAAGTGTATGATCCTGTAACAAAAGAAATAAAACTTTTAGATACTGTTACCCAATAAAACATAAATGACTAATCAATCACACTCGAGACGAGCCCAGGGTGTCTTCTTACAAGAATAAATCCCCCATTCTGGGGGATTTATTTTATAATTGAGCACGTATTTCTTGTACTTCGTAACATTCAACACGGTCGCCCTCTTTCAAATCATTGTATTTATCAAAAGACATACCGAATTCAACGCCTGCCCCTGATACTTCTTTGACTTCATTCTTCTCACGACGTAATTCGCCAATTTTACCGTCATATATAACAACATTGTCACGCAATAGACGCACCAATGCATCTTTTTTGACAACACCCTCAGATATACGACATCCGGCAACACGTGTCCCCTTACCCACAGTAAACAGTGCAATTACATCGGCATAACCAATAAAGTTTTCCTTGTGTTCAGGTGCTAGTTTTCCAGACAAAATTTCCTTAATTTCATCTGTAATACGATATACAACACTATGATATCTAATATCGACACCACCGGAACGGGCCATATCACGAACAGCCGCATCCGCACGAACGTTGAATGCAATTATAACTGCACCAGATGCCGTTGCTAAACGAATATCACCCTCAGTGATTTGACCGACACCAGATGATAATATTTCAACCGCAGCTTTGTCAGTTTTAATATCACGCAACATATCGTTTATAGCTTCAACACTACCTTGAACATCGGCACGCAAAATAACCGGTAAAGTTAATTTTTTTGTTTCATCGCGTTTTGCAAATAATTCTTCCAATGTGGAACGTTTAATCGCATTGGCACGATCTTTTGCTTTTTGTGCACGATATGCAGCGACTTCACGTGTCTGTGCATCCGTTTCCATAACACGTAAGTCATCACCCGCATTTGGAACGGAATCCAATCCCAAAACAACAACGGGTTGTCCGGGTTTAACAAATTTTACACGTTCACCAAATGAATTGATTAACCCACGTACACGACCAAATGTTTCCCCAACGACAAAAACATCACCTATTTTCAATGTTCCCTGACGCATCAATATTGTTGCAACAGATCCAAGACCTTTTTCCATTTTTGCCTCTACCACATATGCAATAGCCGGCATTTCGGGATCTGCCTTTAAATCCATCATTTCTGCCTGTAATAAAATGGCTTCTTCCAATTTGTCTAGACCAATTTTTTTGGTTGCCGATATCTCAACACATTGAACATCACCACCAAAATCTTCAACCTGAACTTCTTGCTGTAATAAATCCATTTTTACTTTTTCAGGGTTGGCATCTGGCAAATCAATTTTATTAATAGCAACAATAAATGGAACTTTGGCTGCCCTAATGTGATTAATCGCCTCTATGGTTTGTGGCATAATAGAATCATTTGCAGCAACAACCAATACAACGATATCGGCCATTTGGGCTCCACGTGCACGCATCGCAGTAAACGTTTCATGTCCTGGTGTATCCAAAAACGTAATAACCGCCCCTGATTTTGTTTTAACTTCATACGCGGATACATGCTGGGTAATACCACCAGCTTCACCTGCTGCAACGTTTGCATTACGGAATGCATCCAATAAAGATGTTTTACCATGATCAACATGTCCAACTACCGTAACAACAGGTGCACGTGGCTGCAATTTTTCCGGATTTGGTTCACGGTCTAATTGGTCAGCATACGGTTTTGCATCGACACGTTTTACTGTTGCTCCAAATTCGGTCGCAATCAATTCCGCCGTATCTGCATCAATCGATTGGTTTTGAGATGCCATCATTCCCATTTCCATCAATTTCTTGATAACATTACCAACCTTTTCCGCCATAGCGGCCGCCAAATCTTTAACAGTTATGGTATCGCCCAATGTCACAACATGTTCGACCTTTTGTGGTGCCGAAAATATTGCACGTGCTTTTTCACGAAACCGTTTCAACGATGCTTCAGACCGACGACGGTTTGCACCACGAATGCCAATTTCATCATCATCTTCATCAATAACAATATCATGTAAAGAAATTTTTCCAGATTTTTTAAAGTCTTTTTTAGATGCGTTATGACGATTACCAAAACCACGCCCAACACTTTCATCATCAGTCCCACGATTGTTATTATTATTCGAACGCGGCATTGAATATTGTTGATTATTTGTATTTTTCTTGGCCGATTGTGTCACAATTGGCGTCTCAACAGCATTTGCCTCATTTGTCACATTTTCACGTGCTGCCAATTGTTCTTTAACCTGTTCATATTCGCGTGTCTCACGTGCAATCTCAGCCTCACGTGCGGCTCGTGCCGCTTCTTCTTCAGCTTCACGCTGTCTACGTTCTTCTTCACGCGCACGTGCTGCCTCTAATACTGCACGTAATTTTTCATCGGTGGCATTATGCTGTGGTTGTGGTGTCTTTGGTTCATCCCGTAATTCACGGGTTCCTGGTGCCACAACACGTCGACGACGTTCGACAAAAACCGCATCACCTTTCTTGCTTTGTACAGCATCAATTGTTACAGATTTTCCAAGTGTCAATGTTGCCATTTTTTCACCTTTGGTTATTAATTTTCACCCTGGGTTATACCGTATGCTAATTCGCGTGCTTTCATAACAATGCGTCCCGCCAAACGAGCAGATACAATATCTTCACCCAATATTTCAACCAATTCATCAGATGCTAAATCTGCCAAATCAGATAACGATTTAATACCATTTTCACCCAATTTCATAATCATTGGACGTTTAATAAAATCAAATTTTAACAAATCGTCTTGCATTCCTAATTTATGGCCTTGGTCAATGTAATCTTGTTCAACTTTTTCCAAATATGCCTTTGCACGTGTCTGCAATTCTGTCGCCAATTCAGAATTAAAGCCTTCGATTGTTTCTAATTCACTTGGGTTAACAAATGCGATTTCTTCAATTGTACGAAAACCTTCAGTTATTAACAAATGTGCAATCATTTCATCAACATCCAACCCCTGAACAAACAATTCTGTTTTTTCTTTGAATTCTTTAGCACGACGTTCTTGCTCAGTCTGTTCATTCATAACATCGATATTCCATCCGGTTAATTGGGATGCTAAACGAACATTTTGACCACGACGACCAATTGCCAAGGATTGTTGATCATCATTTACAACAACATCTGCACGATGTGCATCCTCATCAACAATAATTTTTGCAACTTTTGCAGGTTGCATTGCATTAACAATGAATACAGCAGGATCTTCTGAATACAAGATAACATCTATTTTTTCACCATGACATTCATTGATAACAGGTTGTATACGCGTTCCTTTGATACCAACTGTCATACCAACCGCATCAATTGATGGATCCTGGGTTTCAACGGCAATTTTTGCATGTGACCCCGGAGCACGTGATACAGATTTAATTTTAATAATACCTTCATAAATTTCTGGAACTTCTTGCATAAACAATTTTTCCATAAACATTGGGTGCGTACGTGTTAAAAATATTTGCGGCCCAGAATTACTGCGTGCAACATCCATAATCAATGCCCGAACACGATCGCCAACTGCTAAACGTTCACCTGGAATCAATTCGTTACCACGAATATAACCTTCGGCTTTGCCATTTATATCTACAAAAACATTTCCAAATTCGATACGTTTTACGATACCCGACACAATATCACCAATATTGTCTTTGAATTCTTCATATTGACGCCCTTTTTCCGCATCACGAACACGTGCTGTCATGATTTGCTTTGCAGTTTGGAATGCCATACGTCCAAATTCTGGTTCTGGTAATGCATCTTCAACAACATCACCAATCTGTGGATTCTTGGCATACTTCTTTGCCTGTTCTACTGTTAGCATTGTATTTGCATCATATTCTTCACCAACTGCTTCCGGAGATTTGATGACATCAAATAAGCGTTTTACATAAATAGCACCGTTCTTACGATCAATTTGTGCAGTTATATTAAACTCTTCACCATATTTATGCTTTGCAATTTTGGCAATTGCAGCCTCTAACGATTCAATAACTATTTCACGATCAATTACCTTTTCTTGGGCCAAAGAATCAATTGCTAATAACAAATCTTGGCGTGGCATTGAAACAAAAGACATTTTTTTCTCCTTGCTTTTTATTCTATCGCTTTTGTTTTTATCATTTATAAAGGCGGGGTTTCTTTAACCCCGCCCTTAAAAAAACTTTTTAAGAACGTTGCAAAGTGTATCACCGAATTACCAAAAAGCAAGCAAAAAACACTTTATTATTTGACGATTGGGCTTTTGGGCTTTATACTGCACTATTATGAAAATACTGGATAAATATTTTTCACGCCAATTGGTGACAATTTTTGTCATGCTGTTATTGATTTTAACTGGCTTGGCTTGGATGGTCCAAATCATGTCAATGATGAAATTTTTATTGAATTATGGTATTGCATTAAGCAATTTTTTAGGGCTTACAGTTTTAATGATTCCATTTATTATTTCAATCATTGTCCCATTTGTATGCTTTATATCCATTATATTTGTTTATAATAAGATGATTTCTGATAATGAAATTACGGTTATGATGGCATCTGGGTTATCGCCCCGCCAAATTGCCCGGCCAGCATTACGATTGGCTGGATTATTAACATTGGTACATTTTTTATTGAATTTATGGATTGTTCCTGCATCTCAATCATACTTTTATACAACGCAATGGAATTTGCGTTACGGATTAGCCCATATGAAATTACAGGAATCCGCATTTACACAATTGTCAAACGGTTTGGTTGTTTACGTAGACAAAGTGGCAGGACATGATTTATCACAGGTTATGTTATCAGATACACGTAATAAAAATTCATCAATTGTTATTTTTGCTGAACAAGGGAAATTAGTATCGACGCCACGAGGATTATCAATTGTCATGCAAAATGGTTCCTTACAGTCAAATGGCAAGAATATGACCACCGGAACCTTTGACAGTTTTGATATGGATTTAAATATCGCAGATAAAGGTGGTGATACCAGTTTCAAGGTGCGCCGTATATCGACATTGGATTTAATTAAATCTGTGTTAAACGCAAAAAATGCAAAACAACAACGTTTGATTTTATCTGAATTATGTAATAGATTTTTAAACCCATTAATGAATTTAATTTTAGCCGCTGTGTGTACATTGATATTATTGCGAACATCATTATTACGCCGTCGGGCCAGTTTTGCGCCACTTATGGCTGTAACTGCAATGGCGGTAATAATGTCTTTATTTATGTCTGCAACCAATATGATTAATAGTTTTACAGATTTATTTTTGTTAACTATGACTGTATTTGGAACGTTAGGTTTAATTACATTTGCGCTATATAGAAAATGAGAAAGACTATACAATTTTTTACTGCACTAATTTCATCTGGTTCTGCATTTGCATTATCTGTGGATGCCAATACCCCAAAAACAATAACTGCGGATAAAATTGAATATAATATAAAATCAGAAACAATGAAAACGTCTGGGAAAACAGAAATTGTTAATCAGGCGGGACAACGTGTAACATTAAGTGATTCATATATGTCTCGAAACGGTAAAATAGACGGTCAAGAAATAAAAATATGGCTAGGAAATCATGTGTATATGGAATCTGAAAACATATCATATGAATTGCCTAAAACAATTGCAACTGATGCTTTGTTTACTGCATGTGATGGATGTGATTCGTATGGAAATGCATGGGAGATATCAGCAAAAAAGATTATCCATAATAACGACACAAAAATGATACGTTTTTATGATTCTGTGTTCTGGTTGTATGATATGCCTGTATTATGGTTTCCTGTGTTCGCGATGCCAGATCCAAGTGTTAAACACAAATCTGGAATTTTAATACCTGATTTAAAATCAACCAATAAGATGGGGACACAAATAAATTTACCAATATATATGGCATTTTCTGACACACATGATGCAACATTAACTCTATCTTATTTAACAAAAGAAAATCCATTATTACAATTGGAGCATCGATTGAATTCTGAACATTCCGAATACAGAACGCGCGGGGCCTTTACACGTAATCGAGATGGTGAAAATCGTTGGTATATTTTTAATAATGATATTGTTGAATTAGGTGAATATGCACGCGCCTCGGTATATCTTGAACGCACATCCGATAAAACGTTTTTGCAAAAATATGGTTTTTATGGGGATCAACCGTTTTTAGATTCTGGGATAAAATTAGAATTATTTAGTCAAACAGGATACGTTGTTGCAGACACGCATAAATTCCAAGAATTGCGTTATATTTCCCAACATAATAAAAATACAACCATTCCAAGTGGGGATATTTTACCAAATATACGTGGTGTCTATCAAACAGCCCCGATATATAAAGAAACATACGCTTTATTAAAAACCGATGTTTTAGGAATATCTGGGGATGGAACCGCATCACAACGTATAATTGGCGATGCCCGAATGATATCACCATGGACATTACCATTTGGTAACCGTTTAACAGCAAGCATTTCTGCCCGTTATGATTTGTATAATTTTGAACATACCGATATGATAAATGGTGAATCTTTTTCTGGGTTAAAAAATCGTTTCTTGCCCAGTGGTTATTTAGAATGGGGACTACCATTAATGCGTCCTGCAAACACGTGGACTCAGGTTATTGAACCACGTGCACGTGTAACAATTATGCGTCATATTGATGATGCCCAATTTGCAATCAATGGTGATTCTGCTGGGGCCTTATTATCAGATGCGACGTTATTTTCAAACAAACGTTTTTCTGGTTTAGATTTATGGGAAAATGGAACATATGCAGATTATGGTATGCGATATGCTGCATTTAATCAAATAGGACAAATGTACGAATTATTCTTTGGGCAAACCTATGATTTTCAGACAAGAGAAACCATTGATCCAAACAGTGGTTTTCACAATGGAACATCTGATTATGTTGGACGGCTTTCTTTTAATAATACTAAATGGTTTGATATCAGTAGTCGTTTTCGTTTAGCAAAAGAAGATTTATCACTGAATCATATAGAAACATCTGCGGTTATTGGTGATTCAAAAAACTATATTGATATAGGACATATCTGGTCCCAGCAGTTTATTGATGCGTACACAGCAGACGACGATATAAACGAATTAACGGCAGGCTTGGGCATTCAACTGTCTGGTCGTTGGTCTGTTCGGTTCAATTCGATATATAATTTAACATATGAACGATTCCAACGTCATTCTGGGGGGCTGTACTATACTCATCCGTGTTATTATATTGCATTAGAATATCATCATGATAATGCAATCAAGGAAGATTACGTTGGAACAACCTCTTATCAATTTCGTTTTGGTATGAGCATTGACGGAAAGAAATACTAAAAAGCAAAGGAAACAAACAGATGAAAAAGTATTATATCTATGCAATTATATTTGGTCTGTTTACAATACCACTACATGCCACCAGTATTATTGCAAATGTAAATGGTGAACCAATTTCTGATACAGATATAACCGCACGAACAAAATTAATGGCCCGTCAAGGACGTACATCTGTTGATAATCGACGCGTTGCATTGCAAAATATAATTGATGATAATATCAAAATAGAATACGCATCTAACTTTAATGCAGTTCCTGACTCTAAAACAATTGATACAGAATTAAAGAAAATGAATCTTGGTGTTTTACCTGCATCTGAAATAGCCATGGCAAAACGTGCCTTACGTGCAGAAATGGCATGGCAAATTGTTGTTGCACGTACAATTATGCCAACAATCAAAATTTCAGATGAACAAATTGCATCTGAAACTGCAGATTTAGCACGGACCCATGGGTTACCAATTGAAATGACAATTATACGTTTGATTGATATTCCAAGTGATATCGCAGCCAAATTATCAAAACCATCTAGTTGTGATAACGCAATGGAAATAGCTGAACGTTTTGGTGGTGCACCGCAAAAATTTACCGCTGCCCAATATGAACTATCGGCAGACATTCGAGAACGCGTTGCAACATTAGCTAAGTTAACTTGGTCACCTGTTATTGATCGTAGTGTATTATTAGTATGTAATACAAAAAAAATGCCAGAATATAAAAATTTAGATAAAACAATAAAACAAAATGCAATATTTAAACAAGCAATGTTCACTGCAGAACAGCAATTAAAACAATTACGCCGCAAAGCAGTTATCATTATAAACGACGACAGATATAAATTATGAAACAAATATTATTTAATATGACGTCCAGTCAGTTGGAATCGTTCGTTACAGAGATTGGCCAACCAAAATTTCGGGTAAAACAAATTTCAGAATGGTTAATGCGTGGGGCACCAAATTTTTCAGTAATGAAAAATTTACCAGAATCGTTGCGTCATGATTTAGATGAACGTGCCCAAACATTACCAGTAAATATTGTAAAAAAATTAGAATCTCGTGATGGCGAAACAACGAAATTTTTATTGGAATTATATGATGGTGAACAAATCGAATGCGTATTGATGCGAACTTCATATGGCAATAGTGTATGCGTTAGTTCACAAGCCGGATGTGCAATGGGGTGTAAATTTTGTGCATCAACATTATTAGGTTTAAAACGGAACCTAAGTACGAATGAAATATTTTCGCAAATATTGGTTGCACAATGGGAATTACGATCAGATAAGTTCGATAAACACCAAATTCGCCCAAATGGTGATGCTAATAACGGTGATGTATCACATATTGTTGTAATGGGAACTGGTGAACCGTTACAAAATACAGAAAATGTTATTGGATTTATTGAACGAGCAAATCATGAAATGGGGATAGGATGGCGACATATCACAGTATCAACATGTGGTATCGTTCCTGGGATACATGATTTGATAAAATGGGGACGTCCAATTAATCTGGCGATATCACTGCACGCACCAACTGATGAATTGCGCAGTCAAATTATGCCGATCAATAATAAATATAAATTATCAGATGTTTTAACTGCTGCTGATGAATTCACAAATACACATAATCGACAACTGATGATTGAATATATATTATTGGGACATAAAAATGAAAATGGTGAAACAGAATTATATAACGCAACCCCAGAATATGCTGAAAAATTGGCCGACTTGCTGCATGGTAAAAATTGTATGGTAAATCTGATACCATGGAATGCGGTTGATGAACGTGATTTTGCATCTCCATCAGGTAATGCTGTTCACAGATTCCAAGACGTATTGATTCAACGTGGTATTCATACCAGAATACGTCGTGAACGTGGGACTGATATTGGCAGTGCATGCGGACAATTACGATTAAGCAATGCAAAAAAATAAATAAACAACATTAGAATTTACTGAATAGGCAATCCCGGAGCATTACGTTTGCAATAATAAAATTATAAAAAAATCCCGTCATAATGACGGGATTTTCATATTCTAAAAACAAAATTATTTGTTTGGAATAATTTTGATTTCTACACGACGATTTTGCTGACGACCAGCCGCTGTAGAATTAGACGCAATTGGGTTTGATGGTCCCATTCCCATAATTTCAAAACGAGATGACTTTACACCCTGTCCCTGTAAATACGATGCAACTGCATTCGCACGATTGCGTGATAATGTTTGATTGTAATCTAAACTACCGGTGTTGTCAGTATAACCTGCAACCATAACTGTCGTGTTGCTGTATTTATTTAATACTTTAGCTACAGCATTTAATGTTGTATAAAAACCAGAATTAATATCGGCAGAATCTGTCTTAAATGTGATATTTCCCGGCATAATTAAACGAATACTATCATCCGTACGTTCAATACCAACACCTGCACCAGCTAATTCTTGACGTAATTCTGCTTCTTGAACATCTAAATAATATCCAATGCCCCCACCCAAAGCAGCACCAGCAGCAGCACCAACCAAGGCACCCTTCTTTTTATTTTTTGATACCAATGCACCTGTAGCAGCACCAGCAGCGGTTCCCAAAGCAGTACCCCATACCGCTTTAGCAGTCTGAGATTCACCAGTATATGGATTTACCGTACAACCGGCCATTAATGCAGCAATTGCAGTAAAAGTAATTATTTTTTTCATATGCTTTCTCCTTTGTATGAATATATTCTAAAATAAATTTTACAGAATTTCAAATTTTATAAATTTCGAATTGAATGATTTTATAAATGGTACTCTGTTCTGTTTGACTATTTTTTTGTTTTAAAATATCGGTAGTATCACGTAATTTATGTGTATTAGTTTCCGTTTTTATTAAAAAATGTTCTTTGGTTAAAATTACCAATTCTTCTATTTTTTCAAAATTTATTTTTGGATTAGCTTGCCATTGTAGGGGTTATGTACTTTTAAATATATTTTTATCGTGGGTAATAATATTATAAAAATATTCGCGCATTTTTTCCGACCACTGATCAATATTTATCACTATTTTTATATCGAAAACCCGTTAAAACAATTGAAATCCCTGCATACCCACCAGTACGTCCACCGCTTTCACGAGATAGGGTCATAAATGTATAAACGTATTTATCGTTTCCAATTTCATCATAGCAAAATTTTTCTTTTTTTATGGTGTCACTATAAAATAGCCCAAAAAAATTTGTATCTATTGTGTTTTTAACAACATTGTCTTTTTCGTTAATGAAAACAGCATGTCCATACGGATTTCCATGAATTACAACGCATATAATTTATCATACTTTTTATCAAATTAATACAAAAAAGACCGCTAAACAGCGGTCTCTAATCACTGGTGGATGTTGAGGGACTCAAACCCCCGACCCTCTCGGTGTAAACGAGATGCTCTAATCAACTGAGCTAAACATCCTAAAAGCAAACGCATAATAAATCATTTTTTTTGCTTTGTCCAGTATTTTATTCTGATATTTTCATATCACTTGTTGCATTGCCCATAACACGATCGATTAAGGCATCAGCTTTAGTTTTAGCATCTTTATATGCATCCATGAAAATCTCTGCAACGGTATCTTCACCACGTGATAAAATATCTTCATTGATTTTTACACCCAATAAATCATATTTTCCCGACATATCCATAATGCAACCACCATTTGCAGAGATTCCACGAACGCGGGTTTTACTCAATTCTTCCTGTGCTTTGCTAACCTTGTCTTGTAATGCCTGGGCCTGAGCCATTAAATCGTCCAAATCCATTATTATATTCCTTTTTTGATAATATCCCGCCACAATGGCGGGATATTTATTAATTTATTTTTTAATCTCTGCACCTGTATTTTGATCAATACCCACCATAGACATACGTGTTTTACCACGTTTATCCGCCCCTAAGTACCGAACAAATACTTTGTCACCTTCCTTGATTTTTGTATCTTCAATCTTGGCAATACGTTCACCAGTGATTTCAGAAATATGAACCATCGATTCGAAACCATTCAAAATTTTTACAAATAAACCAAAGTCTTTTATTCCAGAAACCGTCCCAGCATAAATCATACCAACTTCAGGTTCTGCAACAATATCCTTAATACGTGCAATTGCCGCATCCGCATCTTCTTTTGTTGTCGCCATGATTTTTACAGTTCCATCATCTTCCAAATCAATTGTAGTATTGGTATCACGCGTTAATGCCTGAATAACAACACCACCCTTGCCGATGACATCACGGACCTTATCTGGATTGATTTTTATTGTATACATCTGCGGCGCATATTCTGAAACATGATCACGTGGGGTTTTAATTGCTTTTTCAATTTTTCCCAATATGTGCATACGCCCATCTTTGGCTTGTGCCAATGCACGTTCCATAATTTCAAATGTTATTGATGTAATTTTAATATCCATCTGCAATGCGGTAATACCATCTTTAGTACCTGTAACCTTAAAGTCCATATCACCTAAATGGTCTTCATCGCCCAAGATATCTGTTAAAATTGCATAATTATCACCTTCTTTGATTAAGCCCATTGCAATACCAGCAACAGGACGTGTTAATGGAACACCACCATCCATCATTGCCAAAGTTGCACCACACGTTGTTGCCATTGATGATGAACCATTAGATTCCAAAATATCGGAAACAACACGAATAACATAGTCAAATTTTTCACGATTTGGAACCATAGGATGCAATGCGCGCCATGCCAGGTTACCATGCCCCAATTCACGACGACCTGGTGATTTTAATCCTTTGCATTCCCCAACTGAATAACCTGGAAAATTATAATTTAAAATAAAATCACGTTCTTCAGCACCATCCAAACCTTCCAATGGTAACGCATCTTTGCCACCACCCAACGTTAATGATACCAATGCCTGTGTTTCGCCACGGGTAAATAATGCGGAACCATGTGCACGCGGTAATACCCCCAATTCAATTTCAATTGGACGAACGGTTTTCGTATCACGTCCATCAATACGTGGTTTACCATCCAATATATTGCTACGCATAATACGTGCTGTTATATTTTCAACAATCTCATCCGCAAACGATTCCAATGTTGATTTTGCAACTGTTGTATCTGGGAATAATTCTGTGATACGCGTCTTGGCCTGTGAATGAATATCCGCCAATGTATCCAAACGAACCAATTTTTCTTTGATTAATAATGCCCCTTCAATTGCCGGTGCAAACTGTTCAAAGTCTGATTCCATTGCAATATATTCTGATGTTTTTTCTGGTGTTGTCCAACGTTCTTTGCCCGCTTTGGCTGTTAATTCATTAATTGCGTGAATAACTGCCTGTTGTGCATCAAAACCAAATTTAACTGCACCCAACGTTGTTTTTTCATCTAATTCACCAATTTCTGATTCTACCATCAAAACACCGTCTTTGGTTGCAGCAACAACTAAATCCATCTGTGATTCTTCAACCTGTTTTTTAGATGGATTCAAAATATATTTGCCGTCTGCATATCCCACACGTGCTGCCCCGATTGGTCCTGCAAATGGAACACCGGACAACGCCAATGCTGCGGATGAAGCAATCATAGATAAAATGTCTGGTTGATTCTTTTTATCATATGAAAAAACCTGTGCAATTATTTGAACCTTATTCTTAAATGTTTCTGGGAACAACGGTCGAATTGGACGATCAATCAAACGTGCAATCAATGTTTCAGAAACACTGGCTTTACCTTCACGTCTATCACGAGAACCTGGAATACGACCAGCGGATGCGAATTTTTCTTGGTAATCAACCGTTAATGGGAAAAAATCCTGCCCTTCAACTGCAGATTTTTCTGCACATACGGTTGCCAAAACCATTGTTTCACCCATTGTTGCTAATACGGCACCATTTGCCTGTTTTGCCATACGCCCTGTTTCCAAACGTAATACCTCATCACCGTATGGAATCTCTACAACAATCGGATTATTCAGATGTGTTTCACCATCTTTGCCAAATAAACCAAATAACATTTATTTTCTCCATATTTAATTGTTAATACAAAACACGAAGAAAAATCATTCGTTATTGCATTCCGATTAAAAATGCAAAAATGAATAATTAATCCCCCGTGCTATACGAATTATAAATGATATTTACCTGTTTGCAAATATTTTCAGTAAAAAACAAATATTACTTATGCTTATACGCCAAAACATACGGAACCAATTTTTCTATTGGTGCATTTAATAACCATGTACGTGGGATAACAATACTGTTATGCTGGCCCGCTGATAATTTTGGCAATATTTCATTATTCTTGGCATTTATTATCTGTGGCAATTTAACTGTATATTTATCACCATACGGCAATATAAATGTTATTTCATCTTCAGAACAAATTTCATTTCGTAATTCTAGTGTTATTTCAGATGAACTTATATTTGTAATAACACCAACAGCATGATAATCTGATGTGCTGCGTGCTGATTCATAGTTATGCGCCGCTGGCCCCAACGGTCCATCAAAAAACGCAGTTGTATACCCACGCGTTTCTAATTTTTCTAAATCCGCCATAAATGGCATTGGGTCAAAATTATCTGGATTTTCAGCATATGCATCCATCGCACTACGGTATGCATGAACAACACTGCCAACATAATATTCGCTGCGATTGCGCCCCTCGATTTTTAATGAATCAGCACCTGCTGAAATAACATCCGCTAATTTTGGCATCAAACATAAATCACGAGAATTCATTATGTATGCGCCACGTTCATCTTCATCAATTGGCATTTCAATGCCTGTTTCACGTTCACGTAATAAAATATCATATTTCCAACGACATAATTGAGCACACGCCCCCCGATTTGCTGGACGTCCTGTAATAAAATTCGATAACAAACAACGACCAGAATAACTCATACACATCGCACCGTGGATAAATATTTCTAATTTTATATCCGGGCATGCACTACGAATGGTTTTAAACTCAGAATGTGAAACTTCGCGTGCTAAAACACACAAAGCAGCACCAGCATTTTGCCAAAACTTAACAGATGCAGCCGAACAAATATTTGCCTGGGTTGAAACATGTAATGGCATATTTGGATGATTTTCACGTACCCACATCATGACCCCAGGGTCCGCTACAATCAATGCATCTGGTGACAAGTAATTTATAATTTCACTGACGCGCGACATATTTGCATATTCATGGTCGTGTGCAAATAAATTAAATGCCAGATAAACCTTTTTTCCAGCAGCATGTGCTAATTCTATACCCTGCTTTACCTCATCAACTGTGATTTTAGCACGTGCCCGCATTGAAAATCCAGGTAAACCGGCATATATTGCATCCGCACCGTATAATATGGCGGTTTTAAATGCATCTAATGTCCCGGCCGGTGCCAACAATTCAGGTAATTTTATCATGTTTAATATTCTGCCCCAATATTAATGAAATGCAAGGTATTTTTTGCCCCTGTGTGATTTTGGCAATGGGGTTATGCGTGCCAACACACGCACCATTTCTGTAGACATATCTATATTTTCTATATCCAAAATATAATGCGGTCGCCCACCACGATATGGTATATCCGAATCCGGTGATATATCATATAACATAAACACAGATAACGTTTCTGGTATTTGTTTTACGTAAACAGTATCATCACATATCAGTAATACAGGTCGTTCATCACAATACAGCATATATTCACCGAACATTTTACGATATGAGATATCACCAGCATCTGAAACCTGATCAGCAACAAATTGAACAAAATCTGCACTGGATGACATTATTTATTTTCCAATAAATTTAATGTTTCTTTATTCATTTCTAAATTTGAACGCGAATTCATTACAACATGAACATCCGCACCAATTAAAAAACCTGTTCCATGCCAACCATTTAATAAAAATGCTTTGATTATACTGTTGCCTTCGTTTATGTCGTTTACAACAATTATTTTTGCGTTTTTATCAATTGTATCACAGTTTTTTATTTTTCGTATTTCGTATGATAATGCGGAATCTAATTGCCCACAATTACATTGGGTCAAACCCATTTGTTTGTATCCAATTACCAATAATTCTGATTCATTTGACGTTTTATTTTTTAAGTTAAAATGCCCACTATGATTTAAAAACCATACAATATCTGATGTCGTCATTTGATGATTTTGCAAACACCATTTTGCCGTTTGAACAGCAAAATATAATCTTTCATCCAATGACGGAAACATATTCAATGCCCCATCTGTGATAAAAATGGATTCCGATCCACGATATAATCGAAAAACATGAAATAATCTATTTTTACTCGGATTATGATGCTTTATAACT
Source organism: Candidatus Enterousia sp. (assembly GCA_045617905.1). Taxonomy (GTDB): domain Bacteria; phylum Pseudomonadota; class Alphaproteobacteria; order Rs-D84; family Rs-D84; genus Enterousia. The sequence goes on along the minus strand of JAZLJO010000020.1, from coordinate 79,729 downwards.
GTACGTAAAAAATCATCCGAATTAATCATATCTTTTACAACAGCATTTGTATTATTTGGTGCATATTTACGAAAATCAATCCAAACATTTTCACTATCTGAATGTTCAAAAACGTTGTATTTTTTTGTATCGATTAAATGGTAAATCATGATTTTATCCCCATTACATTTTCTTACATAATTGGTATTTTCAGTATGCTAGATTGATTTATATGTTGTCAATTTAAATCCGGACAATTGGATAAAAACACCGGCAATTGCCGGTGTTTAATATTATTTTAAAATAAAATGTACACTGTATTGTGGTTTTTTGTCTGGGCCCAAAGATGCGCGAACAACCTTGTTCGATGCTGTTTGAACTGCACGTATCAAATTATCACGATCTTTGCGTTCTGATTTTGATAAACCATCAACTGCGCGTGCGATTTCAATTTGTATTTGACGTTTCATAAAACCTGTATCGTCTGTTTCAAATATGCCCGCACTTGATACCTCTGGTACACCCTTTAAAAATCCGCGTTTATCAACTGGTAATGTTACAAACACTGCACCATTTGTCGCAATTTTTTTACGATTTTTGTAAACCTGATCATTAGCACTGCGTTCCGTTTCACCTTCCATAACGACAAAACCCGTTTCAATCGTTTCACAAACATATGGTTCTGCACCGTCACCCAACGCAATCATTTCACCATTGTGAACAACCATCATGTATTTTGCACCACCGCGTTCCATCGCCATTTTACCATTTAACATTTCGTTAATATAGTCACCATGCATTGGGACAGATACCTGCGGATGAACTAAATCATAAAAACGTTCTAATTCCGGGCGTCCTGCATGACCACTGGCATGTAAATGATCTGTATCAAAAATAGTATGTGTTTTTATTCCCATGCGCGCCAATTTATTATACAAATATGAAACATCTTGTTCGCGTCCCGGAATAATAATTGAACTGAATAAAACCGTATCTGTTGGCATCAATTTCATTTCTTTAACATGCCCACGACACAAACGTGTCAACATTGCAAATTGTTCACCCTGGGAACCTGTTAAAAATATTGCTTGTTTTTCAGCCGGCAGATCTTTTATTTCACTGTGTAAATAAACATCATCTTTGTTTAAATAACCGAATTCAATACCCATTTCACGAAATTCTGGTAATCCAACATATGGAACTGGGTTTGGATTACTGCGTTCTTTTATCGCGGCAACACGGCCCGCCGCACGTGCAGCCTGGGCGAACATTTTCATACGTGCAATCGAACGTGAATATCCAGTTACAATTACCCGCCCTGGTGCATTTTTCATTAGCTCTGTAAATGTTTCACGAACCTGAACTTCGGTTGTTTGTTTTTCTTGACGCTGTGCAGATGTTGAATCACACATACATGCCAATAATTTTGGATCAGAACCAATTTCAGTTAAACGTGCAAAATCGGTTGGATTTTCAACAGGATTATCATCATTAAATGTCCAATCACCTGTATGCAATACCTTGCCTGCTGGTGTTTTTATTATTAACATCTGTGCTTCGGGAACACTGTGTGTTACATGAAACGTTTCAACTGTAAATGGTGCTAAATCCAATGTTGCACCGTTATGGTCAAAAACGATTAAATCACGTCCTTCGGCCAAATCCATTTCCATTCCACGAAATGTTTCACGAATAATTTCTGCGGGGAATCGTGTACAATATATCGGTTTTCTAAATTTTGGCCAAATATATTTTAATGCCCCAATATGATCTTCATGGCCATGTGTAATAACAAATCCAATAACATCTTTTTTACGTTTTTCTAACCATGATGTATCACAGTATTGGACATCACCAGCCCCAATTTCTTCTTCTAAGAAACCCATACCACAATCAACAATTAAATATTTCCCATTGTATTTGTATAAATACATGTTTTGGCCGATATGTTCCAAACCGCCCAATGCCATAAAATACATTTTTTCAGAATTATTTTCTTCATTTTTTTGTATTTCTGCTGTTTTTTCTTTTTTTACCCTTTTTACATCAGATTTTTTTTGTGCAGATTGTTTTTTATCTGCATGTTTTCTTTCAAGTATTTTTACCATACTATTTCCTTTGTTTATATTTTATTTCCGCATCGCCCCTAAATTCATTGCCAATAAAGATTTTTCTTTATTTGTAGTGAATCTGGTGGCGATGCCCCAATTGCCCCACATTTGAAATGAATACATAACACCATACAAATATATCGTGGGAATACATATTTGCGCATAAAAAGATGCATTATGTATGCGCATTTTCATGAAAAATTGTACCAGTAAATTATATAATTGCAAGAAAATTCAACAATTTATTACGCCACAATCTTAGACATAAATTCATTATGTGCAGTTAATTCATCATCATGTGGCAAAAATTGTCTATATGGAAAATCTGCACCAATTTTTGGATGTGATAAAAACGCATCATGCTGTTTTTTGATTATTTCACATATATCCGGTGCTGGTTCTGTATTTTCCAGTTCTTTATAAACCTTTGCCAAAATTTCTGCGTCAATTAATGCACCATGTGCATCAGCACGTGCAATCAATGATATACCATACCATTTTGCCAACGCATCTAATGAATAACTTTTAGGACCAAAAACACGATTTCGCGCGATTACAATTGAATCAGATTGTTGGGTACGCGGAATTTGTGGCAACCCCAACATATCTAATTCATGATTCATAAAAGGAAAGTCAAAATCAAAACCATTATGTGCAACGATTACGCTATCACCAATAAAATTTAAAAATTTGGGGGCAATCACGGACATTTTTGGTTTATCTTCCAAAAATGCATTTGAAATTTTATGAACCATATATGATTCTGGGGGTATAATTTTACCATCTGGGTTAATATATTCATGAAATGTGTTATCTGTGATATGTCCATCTATCATTTCAACGGCCCCAATTTCGATACAACGGTCACCCTTTAAATAATCTAATCCCGTTGTTTCGATATCAAAACATATAACACGTGCCATCTTTACCCCCATAAAATAACTTTTGATAACAATTGCGATATGCATTATAATCATTGGGTGAATTTAATGCTAGAAAATCTTAATCCAAATCAAAAATTGGCGGTCGAAACAACCGATGGTCCATTATTGGTATTATCTGGGGCAGGAACTGGTAAAACGTGTGTATTAACAACCCGGATTGCATATATTTTGGCCCGTGGTCTGGCCATGCCGTGGCAAATATTGGCATTAACATTTACAAACAAGGCCGCAAATGAAATGAAAACACGGATTGCTGCATTTACAAATGAAAAATCGGCAGGATTGTGGTGTGGAACATTTCATTCAATCTGTTTACGTATATTGCGTGCAAATGCTGGTGCTGCTGGATTACGGCCAGATTTCCTAATTTACGGACCGGACGAGCAAAAAACCGTTTTAAAGGGTGTTTTGACGGAAATGGGGTTGGATATCAAGGATTATAATCCATCTGATTGGGTTGAACGAATTTCCACAATAAAAGATCGTGGTTTGGTAAATAATATCGGTGACGGTAATACAATCACAACAAAAATCATAAATGCATATAATGCGGAAATGTCACGTTTGGGTGCGGTTGATTTTGGTGATTTGATATTTATGGTATTAAAATTATTCGATACATCTCCAGATATTTTGGAACGATATAAAAAACAATTTAAATATATCTTAGTTGATGAATTTCAAGATACCAATCGTGCCCAGATGCAATTATTAGAAATGTTAACACGTGATATTGATATGCCAAATATATGTTGTGTCGGTGATGATGATCAATCCATATATTCGTGGCGTGGTGCCGAGATTAAAAACATTTTAGAATTTGAAAAAACTTTTCCTGGTGCAACAGTAATTCGTTTGGAAATAAATTATCGCAGCACATCAAATATTTTAGGGGCTGCCAATTCGTTAATTCGTCACAACCAAGGACGTTTGGGCAAAGATTTACGTGCCGCAAATGAACAAAATAATGGGGAACCGGTGTATGTTTTAACCGTCCCATCCGATCGGGACGAGGTCCGTGTTATCGCCGATGCAATTGAACGAAAACCAAATGATTTACCATATAATACTCATGCTGTTTTAATTCGCGCGGGTGCATTATCACGATTATTTGAAGAAGAATTTGCATCACGCGGATTACCATATAAATTGGTTGGTGCAACAAAATTCTATGATCGTACAGAAATACGTGATGCAATTGCATATTTACGGTTATTGGTATATCCATTTGATGATTTATCATTTTTACGCGTTATTGCAAAACCACGACGTGGTTTTGGGCCCGCGGCGATTGCACGTCTGCGATCATGTGGTTCAAATTTAATGTCTGGTTTAAAATCAGCACAATTGGCGCCAAAATTACGGGCGGCTGCAAATGATTTTTTAAATGCATTTGATTTTACGTGGGATTTGGTTTCACCAAAGGATGCCGCACAAACATTATTGGATAAATCTGGTTATATAAAAATGTGGCGCGAATCCAAAGATCCGGATGCATCTGATCGATTGGATAACATTCGTGAATTAATAACGAACGTGATTTCAAAATACGATACATTGGCTGATTTTTTAGAACATGCTGCATTAATGATGACAGATGATAATGATTCTGATGATGCTGAAAATAATAATGATGCGGTAAGCATTATGACGATACACGCCGCAAAAGGGTTGGAATTTGATACAGTATTTTTACCGGCATGGGAAGATGGTATATTTCCAAACGAAAAATCCACAAATGACGGCAGTTTAGAAGAAGAACGCCGATTAGCATACGTTGCGATAACACGCGGCCGTAAACGCGTAATTATATCAAACGCCATGCAACGATTAATTTTTGGTGAAATCAAATATAATTCACCATCACGGTTTATAACCGAAATGGATAATAAATTTTTAGACTTTCAGGGTGCTGCTGTAAATCCATACGCCCGCAGTTATACACCATCATACGATACACAAAAAACATATAAACACGTAAAAACAACCGAAACGGTAAAAAAATCGTTGGTTGGTAAATTGGTTTCACATATTGAAATGGGCCATGGTGTTGTTTTAGAAGATGGTGGTGATATATTAACAATTGCATTTGGAACGCGTGGGATAAAAAAGGTTGCCAAAGAATTTATAAAATTTGATTAATAAAAAATATCCCAAAAAATTGGGATATTTTTTTATTTATTATTATAATACTTTCGTTTCTCAACCTCATCATACATTTTAGATACTTCATTATTAAGTATATCTATACATGATTCTATGGATTCTTTATTGTTTTTTAAATCCTTATTACATTTTGTTTCACATTCATTTGCAGTATCACTCGCTTTGCTGGCCGCCATTTTACAATCTGTTAACATTTTTTTAAATAATACACTTTTATTAACATTTTTCGCATTTATGTATGATTGCATTTTATCTATGTTTCTTTTGAAACATTTTGCCGCATCTTCAAGACTATATGCCGAACAATTTTCGAATTGTTGCATTATATTATTTGCGTTTTTCGAATCGGATGTTTCGGCACCGTTGGCCTCTAATTTAGCCTGTAAAACCGATTTTTCCAATTGTGCCTTTAAACGACGAAGGGTGGCCTCTAAAAAATCGTATTGTTTTTTCATTTGTTGTGTAACAACGGTTGTTTTTAAAGCAACAACTTCATTCATTAATTCGCGTTCTGTGAACGTTGTAACATTTCCTGTATTGCCGATATTATAAACATGCGTACTGCATATCGCCAATGTTGGATTTATATATGAATTATTATCGTCATCACAACCGGTTTTGTTTTCTGCATTTACCGGTGAATAAATACAAAAACACAACAAAATCACCGCAAAAAATTTGCTTACAACAGATTTATAAAAATTCATTTTATATTGCGACATTATTTAATAATCTTTTTGTATTTTCCCATTACATCTATCAAATGCATCTTTATCTTTATTTTTTAAAAATTTACTACAATCACATTCTCCATTTGTATAAACTCCACCTGCTCCTTCACAAAACTTTTGTTCATATACATTCTTTCTAATAATGCTATTATTTTTATCACATTTATATATGCTGTAATCTAAACTAGATTCATTAGAATCATAACAAAAACACTGTCCCAAATATTCAGACCATATAGCATCATTCTTTGCCGGTTGAATTTCCACTATTTCATAATTATCATCATCGTCGTACACAAGTTCTTTTTCAACTATTTTTTCCTCACAAAGATTTCTTCTATTCTCCATTATAGAACTATCATTTGCAATATAATCATGCGAACTTTTTAAACCAGACTCGCTAATACAAATTTTGTCTGGTAATTTTTTTGATGCCGTATATTTTAATAAATTTCCATAATCATGTGATGTTATTGCACAATATTTTACAATATCATCATTTTCCAATTTTTTATTGCGGCCTGAACGGATGCTGTCCTGTTCAATGATACGTTTTAACGTTTCAATATCTATATTTGATGCCTTTCTGCGGTTTTTAAATAATGTGGATGTTTCTAATGCCTCTGACGCGCAGGCAATACGAACCTCGCCACCCCTACCATTTTCTGGGTTTAACCAACTTGTTTTTACATCATCTTCGTTATTTAATAATTTAATTAATCTACAATTTCCTTCTTTCACTTCTTCTTCAATTTTTCTACCTGCACCAACATTAGAACACACATATTCGCCCCATACATTGCATGTGCCATTTAACATTAAATAAATATTCGTTAAATCAACACCAACCGTTTGTGCCAATGTCAATGCATCGTATAATTCATCCAAAACGTTTTCATACGGATCAAAAAATTCCATTGCATTTTGTTTAAATTTTTTCACACGTTTTGGTCCAGTACAATTACTGCCCGTTGAATCACAGCCCGCATAATCAAATGTTGTTTTCATTACGGCCTTTAATGTTTTTAATTGCGTTTCAGCATTTTCTATTTTTGATAAAATCTGGCCTGAAATTTGTTCACGAATCAAAACATCTGATGAAACACCATTTTGTGCCGCATTAATCTGTGAATCTGATACATTTATTGGATTTGTTGCCTGGGCAATGGCCGCCGCCTGAGCCTGGGCGGCAACACGTTTTTGTTCTTCTAATGCGTTTTGCAATTGTGAAACAGTTGCCTGATTTTGTGCTGCCATTTCTTGCTGCATTTGTTGCATCTGCTGTTGCATTTGTTGAATTTGTTGTGCACTTTGTTGGGCCGCCATTTGTGCCGCAGAATTTTGTGCATCTGCCGCCATTTGATTCGCACGTGCTGTGGAATTTGCAACCAATTGTGCTGCAATATAATTAACTAATTCATCGCCATATTTTTGACATTCTTCTTTGGATGCAACACATCCGGCAACAATTGATGACGCCACAGACATATCTGTACACCCACCCGACGAACATTTTGGTGTCGCACAACGCATAATTATCGCATTACAATTTCCAAAATTTGCCTCTGGTGCGGTGGTGGCAGAACTGCGGCCGCTGACCATTGAATTCCAATTATTACCAATTCCTAAACCATTATTACTGTTAAATGCAGTCAAATTATCACCGGCCGTCGTTGGCACAGGCGACGCATGTACACCATACGTGGCCAACGCAAATGCAATTGGTAAAATTTTCGGCAATGGTATCATATTCTCTCTTAATCTATATAATAAAATATTATCATAATTTTCTGTTACATGAAAGATAAAAAATTATTATCAAAAAAAACGTAAAACTATAAAATACATCTTTTTAATGCAGCCCCTGTATCATTAATATCAACACGACGATTACGTATTTCTTCGACAGCCTTTATTTTTTGCATAATCAATATTAAATCTGGATGTGAACGCAAATCTTCGTTCATTTTATCAACCGCCGTATCAATATCTGTGGCATCACGAACAAATATTGGTGTTATTGAATCGGATGCAATTTGTATTGATTTTTTTAAATCATTATTAAATTCATCCATAATCGACATGTATGCACGTATATGTTCATCTTCGTGTGTTAATATTGCGTTATATGAACATGTATCTGGTATATGTCGTATATCAATTTGAACCAAAAAATCACTGTATCCTACAGATGCATCTACACTTTTTAATGAAACACAATAACCATCTTCAATTTGTGTAATATCGGCAATTATTTCATAATTATCGGTCATTGTTGCAATTACATTTCCATGTAATAAATCCATTTCACGTAATGGTTGAACAACCTGTTTTGTCCATACCGGGGTTATTATATTTACATTTGGATGTAATTTATACGCTAAACAATCATCTGATGCATTTGAAACAAATGGTAAAAAAAACATGAATAATATCAATATTTTTGACCAAAACATTTTTATTATTACAGGTCACCTGCCCCCTGTTTTTTTAAATATTCGGAAACAAATGCATTACCGTATTGTGAATACAATTCTTCGGCCAATAATACAGATGGACGACCTGATTCAAATAACCGTAACATATTACCCAAACCACCCAATTCCGTATTCAATATTACAGATTCACCGGTTACAGGACGGGATAACAACACCGCACGTTTCAAATTTGGATATGCACGTCCACGTATAAAATCCATTTCCAACGGATTTAAATTCCAATGTGAATAATCATTTGCATCCGCTGCAGGATTCCTGAAAAACATTACCGTTTGAATTTGCCCACGTGCAACATCACCTATGCCCAATTTATCTAAAATATTTGCACGTTGGAATGCCACCATATATGCCTGACGATTTTTTCGCCCCTCTTGTAAACCAGCAATAAAATTATCACGAAACATTTTATTTTCTAACATTGGTGCCGTTTCATCAATCATTATCAGTGATGGGTTACCACCGGATACTGTAATATTGTTTATTCTGTGTAATATATACGATAACACTGCTGGGGCCAATGTTTCATCCTGTAAAACATCCGTAAAATCAAATGTTGTTAATCGTGATTGTAAATCCAGTGTATCATTTTCTTCATTAAACATATCCCCGTATTGTAATGGATCAATCCATTTTTTTAATTGTGATCTGACATTGCCGGATGCAGAAAAACAACTTTCCCATAAATTTTTTAATAATCTGTCTTTTTCAGATAAATAATCAAAATTAACAGATACTGCACGTGCAATTTCATCAGCAGATTCTGGGTCCGTTGCACCCGTAATTATTGAAAACCAACGACGCAAAAATGCACGATTTGCCGCCGTATCAGACATTTTTAATGGATTTAAACGGGTTTGAAATGATATACCAGATTCATTTTTTTCCCGTCCCTGCATTGTAATGTATTTACCACCAACCGCCAATGTAAATATTTCGGCACCATGATTACGATCAAAGAAAAATGCCTTTAATTTTGGGTGACGTAATGATTGTGAAATTAAAAAACTGAATAATGTTGTCTTACCACCGCCCGTTGGTCCAATTGTCATTGTATGTCCAACAGCGGCCGGTTTATCTGATACATGAAATTGAAATTGATACGGTGTTCCCTGGGCTGTTGGAAAAACAACTAATGGTCCTGATCCCCAATCAGAATTTGCAACACCACGTGGTTGTGAATCCATTGGTATACTGGTGGCAGCCGTTTTTGATAACATTTTGAAACTGCGTGGAAATGTATCAAAACCAGGAATTAATGAAAACCACGAAACTTTTGCTGCATATGTTTCAACAATCGGTGATACACCATATGATGCAGATATTTTTTTAAATTCATCAATATATTTATTTAATTCATCAATATTGTCTGCATACAAAACAAATAATGGGTAATAATTAACCAAATTTTGATTTCCAACAATATTTTCATCCATTGCATTTTTTGCAACATCAATTTGTTGTTCTGTTGTTTCAAAATTATCATCATTTGCCGTCGCACGTCGTTGACGTAAAACATTTTGAATATCCGCTGTTCCCATTATATGAAATGCATTCATACAAATCATTTCTGTTTGTATTGTTGAAATTGCCGAAAAGAATTCTTCATCCATATAATCTGGGGATATTTTAAATGATATCATTGCAGAAAATGAATTTTTATCACCACTGGTATATTGAACATAACCATTTTTTAAAAATTTAATATCATCAACAGTTGTAACATCTGCAATACTGTTATCACATACAATGGGCTGTGGTTTTGTAATTGGTGATAAAATCCGACCAAAAAAACGTGCCATATTATCTGTTAAATTATTTTTCAATAATGTCGGTTTATATGCTGCTAAAACAGATTCTATATAATTTCCATATTGATTCAGTTTTTCACGTGAATTCGCACCATAAACAGATAAAACAATATAATAATCATTTAAAAATATCCGCAACCCCCGTGATTGCCATTTATCGTATATTTTTTGTAATACCGGTTGATCAAATTCATAATCTGTATTTTCATCAGACGCATTACGAACAGTAAAAAAACGAATTATTACATTTGGATCACGAATTTGATTAAATAAACTGGCACGTAAATCCAAAAATTTTTCGTGTGCTGTTGGATTTTGCATACTTGTTTGTATACCTGCAACACGATAAACACGCACCAATGCACCATTAATCAATTGTAACGAATTATCATTGTATACAGTATTAAATGGTAAATACTGAGAATAACTACCATATCCAAATTTTGGCAAAATACGCCGTGTTAAAACAGGTAAATATATCATCAACGCAATAAAAACCAGTATGACTGCCATAGATAAAACAAGCATAGTCATCGGAAATCCACTACCTGCAAAGTATTCAAAAAAATTATTCATGTTATGCAATTAATCTCCCCGGGATTTTTTGTTTAAACAGTTGGAATTTTGATGCCAAAATCTGTCCCAATTGTGGATCACGTTTTGCAAATGGCATCAGTATTAAATGAACACCTATAACTGATAACAAAAACCAAAGTGGGTTTGGTGCTTCATGCCATAATATTAATTCCGATACCATAACAATAATAAATACCAAAAACTGAACTGCAAAATTCAACACCGCCAACGTGTACGGTACAAAAAATATACGTGCTGGATTTGCCAATGCTTTCAGTACTGGTTGTCGCATAATTGTAAAATCCCCCCCTGTTAATGTTTGAATTATACCAATTTCGACATTTTTCAACAAGCATAAAAATTTTTTTCAAAATTTGGTTAATTTTGTAAAAAAAGATATATTTTTTAACATGTTTATAAAATACACAGTTTTTTAACAAATTTAATAAAAATGCCTTAAATTATATAAAAAATTGTTGAAAAACTGTTTATAAATAAATGAAAAGTATTATCAACAAAATGAACAATCCCAACAATAACAACAAAAAATATAATATTAATTTGATTTTTTATAAAAAGCGTTTATAATGCCAAGGCAAAAAGGATCCAAATATGAAATTTTTAAGTTCTTTAAAGGCTTGGAAAAAACGCGGTAACGTTAAACAAATTCGCCGTGGAAAACAGGTTATTTTAATCGACCCTGAAAATCCTAAGTTCAAGGCCAAACAGGGGTTCAAAAAGAAATAATAGATCATATATTATATATTGTTATAATATTGATTTTGTCTTTTATGCCGGCACGTTAGTGTCGGTTTTTTTAATAATTATGTATTAAAATAGAGAAAAGTCGTTTTTGAAAGCTTCGCGTTTTATGGTATCGATTTCTTGATCAGATAAACCGGAATTATGTAAAAATTGAATTTGAAATCCAGACAGATTATTTATTGACGCACTGTGATCAGCTGATTTGGGTATTGATGATATATGCTGGTTTGGATTAAATTCTATTTTTGCATTTTTTGTCGTTATTGCTGAAAAACCGATATCGTTTATTACATTTTCTGTATTTGGTGAAATTATTGAATTACCAGTTAATTTTGAATTACTGTTGGTATTTGCAATTAGTTTTGCTTTTAATAAAATTGTTGTATTTGAACAATCATGAATACCTGTGCAATCAAATGTTAAATTCTTCGAATTTTCTAACATAACATGTCCACGAAATTCTGAATTTTTACCGTGGTTATTAATTTTTAGATATATTTTTGCATCTGTATTATTTTTTATATTCATACTTAAATATACTGGTTGATTTTGGACAATGATATTTATATCTAGTGTATTTTTACCAAATACTTCACCAATATATACTATATGTACTGGTTTATCGTAATTACAATCAATAATTGTATTTTTTAGTGTTGATGATTCTGGACAATATATACCATTGCGGAAAACAATTGTTTCCGCAGGAAATGTTTTTATGTTGAATTCATTCCATATGTGTGACATATTAATCACATTATAAAGGATTTATAAATGGGATTCAATTGTGGAATTGTTGGTTTACCAAACGTTGGAAAGTCTACGTTATTTAATGCGTTAACACAAAGTGCGGCGGCTGATGCACAAAATTATCCGTTTTGTACGATTGAACCGAATACAGGACGTGTAGTTGTCCCTGATGAAACGTTGTTAAATTTGGCTGCTGTTGATAATTCTGCAAAAATTATACCAACCCAATTAGAAATTGTTGATATTGCCGGTTTGGTTAAGGGGGCATCATCTGGTGAAGGGTTAGGAAATAAATTCTTGGGAAATATTTTATCAACTGATGCAATTATTCACGTTGTGCGTTGTTTTGAAAATGATGATATAGTTCACGTTAATGGAAAAATAGATCCTATATCAGATATTGATACAATTGAAACAGAATTAGCTTTGGCTGATTTGGAAAGTTTAGAAAAACAAATTAAGAATTTGGAAAAAAAAGCTCACGGATTAGATAAGGTTGCTATAAAATTATTGGCTGATGCTAATAAGATAAAAAGTGATTTAGAAAATGGAATACCGGCACGGAAATCTGATGTCGAAGCATCCCCATTTAATTTGTTAACAGCTAAACCGGTCATTTATGTGTGTAACGTTGAAGAAAAATCTGCCGCAACCGGAAATATTTATTCGGATATGGTTAAACAAAAATTTGGTAATACTAATGCGGTATTGGTTATTTCTTCAAAAATAGAAATGGAAATTGCGCAAATTGTTGATACAGATGAACGTAAAATGTTTTTAAATGAGTTGGGCTTGAATCAATCAGGTTTAGATCAGGTTATAAAAACTGGATACGAAACATTAGGTTTACAAACATTTTATACAGTTGGTCCAAAAGAAGCACATGCATGGACAATAACCCGTGGTATGACTGCACCACAGGCAGCTGGTAAAATTCATACAGATTTTGAAAAGGGATTTATTCGTGCAGAAATAATTTCACCATCAGATTATATAGAATTAGGTGGAGAGGTTGCAGTAAAAGAAGCCGGCAAAATGCGTTTAGTTGGTAAAGAATACGTTATGCAGGATGGTGATATTTGCCATTTTTTGTTTAATAAATAAAAAAATTAAAATACCGGCTTTTTTATACAATTTTGTTAAAATTGCCGGTATTTTTTGCGGTAATAATTGTAAAACTGTGTCTGTTTATAGTTAGTGTGATATTGTTATTTGAAATATAATAATTTTTACCGATAATTATAGTTTTTGATTTTGAATTTTTTACAATTTGTTTACAAAAATTCAAAATTAATTCCCGGTTTTTTTGTATATTTGTATCAAAAACACCGATATTTTTAATGATTCTTTGATATCCCATTTCAGTTGTGTGGATTAAATTAATATTTTTGATTAAATTATTCATTTTAAATTGATGATAAATCTTCTAATTTTTTTACAGATTTATTTATTTCATTATCAATTTGTGTTATTTTTTCTATTACAGATGAATCACCAGATAAACCGGCAATAACCATTTCTTTTTTTTGATTGTTTAATTTTTCTAAATATTTTTTTATTTTTAATGAAACTATGAATTTTTCGGCAGATGATTGGTCAAAATTCAAATCAGATATAGATTCATTATCATAGTTTATGTTTAATGTTGATAAAAAATCGCAATATCTTTCAGCAACTTCTGGAAATTTATTTACTATATATATTAACGTATTTTGTGCTAATAAATCAATTTCTGGTAATTTTATTTCCGGCGTGTTTTCTGTATTTTTTTTCCATTTATGCCAATTATTAAATTTTTTGGCATTATATTCGTGATTATATTCACGACGCAGATTATTATCTGTAATTTTGTTTATCAAATCGTTTAAAAATTTTTCTGCTTGTGTTCTGCCGCCTGGTGTTGATGTATTATAATTTTTATTTGTTATTTCCCATAAAAAGTCTACCAAACTTGTTGCGTTATCAATAATTTTTCGCATTACATCGGGACCGGATTTTTTTAAAACTTCATCTGGGTCTTTGCCACCGGTCACAAATGCAAATTTTATTTCAGAATTATCGCGTACAAACGGCATTACAATATTCGCAGCACGGGCGGCTGCTTTTTGGCCCGCCCCATCACCATCAAAACAAAATGTTATATTTCGATTCGATTTACATAATATTGCAATATGTTCTTCTGTTAATGCTGTTCCCAATGGGGCAACAGTTTCACCAAAACCGTTGTATTGCATTTGTATGGCATCTATTTGACCTTCGACAATAATGCTGCGATTTGCACGATGTATTGCATCACGTGCAAAATTTAATCCAAATATTGTTTGTCGTTTATGAAATATTTCTGTATCGGATGTATTTATATATTTTGGTTCACTTCCATCCAAAGAACGTCCAGAAAATGCAACTATTTGACCGGTGGCAGAAAATATAGGGAACATCAATTTGTCACGAAAAAAATCGTACATACCGTAATCACCACGGCGGCAAAGACCGGTTGCAATTAATGTATCTTGTTTTGAATTAATAAATTTTGTTGAAATAATATTATTTTTTGGCGCATATCCAATATGGTATTTTTTTATCATTTCATCGTTAAAACCACGACTACGTATGTATTCCAATGCATGTGCGCCATCTGGTGAATATAAATATTGGCTGTATATATCCGCAGCATTTTTCATAATTTGAAAATATGATTCTTCACGGGCAAGCTGAGCGGCCGGTTTTGGCTTATATTCTGGCATTTTTAAGCCGGCAATATCGGCAAGTTCTGCTATTGCGGCACGGAAATCTAAATTTTCAGATTTCATTGTAAAAGAAATAATATCTCCGTGTTCACCACAACCAAAACAGTGATAGAACCCTTTTTCTTCGTTTACAGAAAAACTTGGGGTTTTTTCATTATGAAATGGGCAACATCCCCAATAATTTTGTCCCTTTTTTGTTAATGGAATACGACGACCAACAACGTCAACAATAGATAGGCGTGCACGCAAATCGTCTGTAAAATTTGATGAATATCCATATTTTGACGATGCCATTATTTTTCTGTTTTATGTTTAAATTTTGTCGAACGATTTGACGGCTTTTTATTATTTATTAAATCTATGGCCGTTTCTATGTTCGGTTGTTCTTTAACGCTGACATTGACTTTGTTTGATGAAATGTATGCACCATATCTACCTGTTGGATAAAAATAAATCATTTGTTTTGTTGCAGGATTTATACCTATTTCAATAGGATCTGCTTTTTTCGATATACCAGACAATAATTCATTGGCAATATCTATAGTTATTGTTTCGGCTGTATATTGTTTAGCTGGAACGTTTTTTTCACCGTTTGTTACATATGGGCCAAAACGTCCAATACGAAATGATATGCCATTACCTAAATCAACAGATGTTTGTGACGGCTTTGTTGGTGTACCGGATTCATCTGTAATATTTTCATTTTTTACAGTATCAGATAAATGGCGTGTATAATCACAATCTGGATAATTTTCGCACCCAACAAATGCACCAAATTTTGATAATTTTATTCCAAGTTTTCCACCACACTTTGGACATTTATTATTTCCATCTGGGAATAAGTGTAAATTCATAATATTATTAATTGTATCAATAATTTCTGTTGTTTTTACATCACGTGCCCCTGAAATCATTGTATTTGTAGGAATCCAAAAATTTTCTAATGCGGCAAGTCGTTCCTGTTTTCCATTTGAGACATCATCTAAAGTGTCTTCTGTTTTTGCTGTAAAATTCACGTCTACCAAATCTGCAAAATACTTTGATAGATATGCAGAAATTACCCAGCCTCCTGGTGTTGGGTGAAACCTGCGTTGTTTATCTTGTTCAACATATTTCCTATCAACAATCGTTGACATAATTGTCGCGTATGTTGATGGGCGCCCTATTCCTAATTCTTCTAACTTTTTTACCAGTGATGCTTCGGTAAAACGTGCGGGTGGCTGTGTAAAATGTTGTTCCGGTATAAGTTTTGTTATACTAACATTATCACCAACAGATAATGGCGGTAATATAGATGTATCAGAATCAGTAGAATCGTCTTTATCTTCAATATATACACGCATAAAGCCATCAAATGTTCTGGTTGTTCCAACCGCATGAAAAACCCCAGATTTATTTTCTGTTTCAATATCAACAGATACGCTGTCAAATTCTGCATTTGACATTTGGCATGCTATGGTTCGTTTCCAGATAAGGTTATATAATTTTTCTTCATCACCAGATAAATTGTTAACAGATCCGTCAAAATGTGTCGGACGAATTGCTTCGTGTGCTTCCTGGGCATTTTTTGATTTCGTTATATATATATTTGGTGTTTTGGGGATAAATTTATCACCATATTCATCTGAGATATAATTACGAATATCATTTACAGCATCAGCTGATAAATTCGTTGCATCAGTTCGCATATATGTAATTAAACCCTGTTCATATAATTTTTGTGCCGCTGACATAGTTCTTTTTGATGAAAAAAATAATTTACGTGCGGCTTCTTGTTGTAAAGTACTGGTTGTAAACGGTGCTGCTGCATGTCTGGATGTTTTTTTCTTGTCCACAGATAATATTTTTCCAATAATTGCTGGTTTTCCAATTGTTGATAAAATGTTATTCATTTGATCATTGGTTGATATGGACATCTTATCTATTTTGTTGCCATTGAATTTAGATAACATTGCGGAAAATGTTGTGTTATTTGCGATACATTCGGCATCTAGTGACCAATATTCAATGGGGGTAAATGATTCAATTTCACGCTCACGATCAACAACCAGTTTTACTGCCACAGATTGTACACGACCGGCGGATTTACCCAAATTGCGACGCCATAATAATGGCGATATACCAAAACCAATTAAATAATCTAATGCACGTCTAACCATGTATGCATCAACCAGATTTAAATCGATTTCACGTGGATGCTCAATTGCGTTTTGTACCGCTTTTTTTGTTATTTCGTGAAATGCAACCCGATAAACATTTTTATTGGCTAAAACCTTTTTTGATTTCAATATATCCAATATATGCCAGGCTATAGCTTCACCTTCTCTATCAGGGTCAGACGCCAAATAAACATTATCTGCTTTTTTTAATTCATCTATGATTAATTTAATTTGTTTTTCTTTACCAGGCATTATTTGCCAACGCATAGCAAAGTTATTTTCTGTATCAACACTGCCATTTTCTGGAACCAAATCACGAACATGACCAACAGATGCGATAACACGCCACCCACTTCCCAAATATTTTTCAATTGTTTTTGCTTTGGACGGTGATTCAACAATCAATAGATTCATAATTTAACTTCCTTTTGCGGATAATTGTTGGTCTTTGTGAATATGTGCGTTTTGGCATAAACCGAATCCAAACATCAGTGATAAAAGACTACTGCCGCCAAATGACATTAATGGCAACGGCACTCCAACTGTTGGCATCAGTCCCAAAACCATGGATATATTTATAAAATAATAAATGAAAAAGTTCAACATAAAACCAATGCATACTAATTGTCCAAATCGGTTCCTGCACGTTTTTGCACACCAAAATAGAACAAGAATGATGATTGTATACAATGTTAACAACGAAAAAGCACCTATAAATCCAAATTCTTCTCCTAACATTGTAAATATAAAATCGGTATGTTTTTCTGGTAAAAATGATTGTTGGGCTTGTGAACCATTAATGTATCCTTTACCTGTAATACCGCCACTGCCGAATGCAATTTTTGCCTGATTTATTTGATAACCGGCACCACGGGCATCTTTTTCTGGATTAATAAATGTTATGATACGTGAACGTTGATAATCATGCAGTCCACCAAACCATACGACAGGCATTGCTAATACCCCCAATATAGATGCAATAATAAACCATTTTTTCGGTAATCCGGCAATATAAAACATTCCAACTGTAATCATTCCAAGTGACATCGCTGTACCCAAATCTGGTTGTATAACAATCAATCCAAATGGTATTAATAATAATACGGATGGGATTAAATAGTTTTTAATTTGTGATAATTCAACAGAATTCATCCATGCAAAATATCTTGCTAAAACCAACACCAAGGCAATTTTTATAAATTCAGATGGTTGGACGTGTATAATACCAAGGTTTAACCAACGTTGAGCACCCATACCTGTATGTCCAACAAAGGTTACCAAAACAATCATCAATAATGCGATTGCATAAATAACATATGCAGACTTTATCCATGTTTTTATATTACTAAATGCTGCAATACAAAATACAATAAACCCTAATACAATTTTGCTAAGTTGAGATAATGCAAATGGTCGCCATCCACCACCACCGGCAGAAAAAAGAACAATTATTGATAATGATAATACCAAAAACATAGGGATAAATGTACCCCATGAAAAACGATCCATTTTTTCAGAAAATGTCATTTTATCTGCATTTGATACGCGTGTTTGACGTGACATTTTATTTGCGTCCTTTTAACAATTCAGTCATTGCCGCGGCTGCGGCATGTGCGGCAGGACCACTGCCACCGGAATGTTCTGTTATTACGCATACAGCGTATCTTGGTTTATTTGTTGGGGCATATCCAACGAATAAACCATGATTTCGCATATTCCATTTTAATTGTTCATTTGTTAGAACACCGGATGCTCGTTCTGCCTTAGAAATACTGCGAACCTGTGAAGTTCCAGTTTTTCCGCCCATTTTCATACCATCAACATTTATTGCACTGCCAGCAGCTGTTCCACCGGGGCGGGTAACTTGTTCTAAGCCCATTAAAACATAATTTATATTCTTTTTTTGCAAACCTAATGGTGCAAACGATTGTCTTTCATCGGAATGAATTAAACGTGGAACAACAATTCTATTTGATGCTGTGCGTGCCATCATAACTGATAATTGAAGACAATTTGCTAAAATAAATCCCTGCCCGATACCAGAAATAATTGTATCACCATGAACCCAGCGACTACCAATTTTACGCTCTTTCCAATACCTGTCTGGGATTATTCCTGGCATTTCACGTGAAATTATTTCTTCCATGTATTTTTCTGTAAAACCTAATTTTATGGCCATCGCTTTAATTGAATCAATGCCAATCCTTAATGCAACCTGATAAAAATAAGTGTCGCATGAATGTTTTAATGCACCAGCCAAATCAACCCAACCATGTCCATATGATTCCCAACAATGGTATCTGTGATCACCGTAATCCCAATGGCCCGGACAGAATATTTTTTCATTTGGTGATATTGCCCCGGATTCTAATGCCGCCAGTGCAACAACAATTTTAAACGTTGATCCTGGTGGGTATAAACCTTCCAAAGTTTTATTCATAAATGGATTTGCCGGATCACGACGTAACTGTGATATGTATTCACCACCGTCATCGGCACTAAATATATTTGGATCAAAACTTGGAATAGATACCATTGCTAATATATCGCCTGTTTCTATATCCAACGCAACACCGCATCCTGCTTTATGTGGTACCAATGCGTCATATAATGCCCGTTGAACATTATCTTTTATGGTTGTTTGTAAATTCTGTCCAGGAATTGTTGCAATATATTGTGATTTATCTTCACCAGTAACACGTCCAACCGCATTTGTAATCATTACGGTTTGTCCAAGTGTACCTGTTAATTGATCATTAAATTTCTTTTCTAAACCTGTTATTCCTGTTGTAAAAAACGGTGCATTTGGTACAGATTTTTCAGGTGAACCTATATATCCAAATATTTGTGCACCGGCCGGTCCCAGTTCATATAATCGAACAAAACCGCTGTCTATACGTAAACCTGGTAAATTTTTTGCACGTAATTTTGCTAATTTTGTCCATTCTGAATTTTCACTGACCAATACAGGTTGAAAACGTGGTTGTTTTTTTATGCGTTCACGTATTTTTTTTACTTTTTTTGCACTAAGATTTAGTTCTGATGTAATTTCATCAATTAATTTGTTTAAATCTTTTGATTCTTCGGGGATTATATATATTCTGTAAATTTTTGCATCCCGTGAAATTGGTTTACCAGATGCCGACAGTATTTTGCCGCGTTCTGGCATGTTTATCTGAATACGAAATAAATTATTCTCACTTTTTTTTGTGTATTCTTGGTAATTAAACAATTGCATTTGTAACATTCGCAATATTAATATCGATGTCAATACAGTTCCGCCTGTTAAAAACAATGCGGCACGTCGATCAAATACGCGGGCAACTTCTTTATCTATCATCGCAAACCCTTGCAATCAGACCTGTAATTGGTATGTATAATATCGATGTCCAACAAAATATCCATAATGCACGAATTACATTTGATAAACTGACATGGAAACATGATAAAATCAGAACCCCTATTCCAAAAAATATCATAAAAGCAACAATTGCACGATTTTTGGCACGTGGTAAATCTATAAATCCCTGAAAACCATTTATGGCATATGTTAAACAGTATAATACCGTCCAATACACTAATGTGTTAAATTTATAGTCAATTAGAAAGCAAAACAAAATAGAAATCCCTGAAAACCATGGAACAGGTTTAACAAACGAGCAATAAAAAATTGGAATTATCGCTAAAATTCCCGCAGGATTCCAAAACGGCCCAGATAACCGCCATAAAACAAGCGTTGTCAAAAATGGAAATATAGTTAAAAAAAATTGTTTAACACTATTTTTCATTTGTATTCATTTTGGATGTTGAACTTTAAAATCATTACACGCGATAAACGGCTAACATGAACAATATCAACATCAGTATTATTAATAATCGTTCCAACAGGAATACCTGCCGGTAAAATACCACTAATATTGCTTGTGACTAATTTTGTACCAGATGTTGGTTGATAATCAGGATCACTGAAAAAACCAATTGTCGGTTGTTGACCACCGTTACCTGACATAAAGCCATAAATTTCAGAGCCAACTATACGAACTGCTATGTTTGATTCAGAATCATTAATTGCACGTACCCTAGAAAATGTTTTTCCAGAATCAATTATTATACCGACCAACGTTCCATCTAGTGATACAGCTATCATACCTTTGGATAAACCGTGATTTGATCCCTTGTTTATAAAGAAATTGCTGTGGTGAAATGCAGTATTATCATGCACGATATCAGCCAGAACAACATCATAAGGTTCGTTTTGTACGATATCCAATTCACGTGCCATCTTTTGGTTTTCACGTATTGCAATATCACATGAAACCTGGTTACGCAACGCTGCTTGCAGTTGTTTGTGTAATTCTTCGTTTTCGGTACGTAATTCAGACAGCTCGTGTAATTTTTGTACACGACCACCAAATGCCCGAACAGGCCAAGTCACTATATCCCCAATTGTTTCAGCGGCAGGCAGAACAATATGTGCCAATGCATTCATTATTGTGTAATCTGGTTTGGCAATCATTATATAAATAAATAATACAGGCATAATCGCCGCCATTGCGGCAGATTTTATAAGTGATTGCACACGGGAAGATATTTTATTATAAATCATTTCATACATAGTTTAATCTATAAAAAGAAAACATTCAATAAAAACTTGATTTTTTGTTTTATTATGCCAGAATAACAGCGTTACTTTCAGTAAACATCCAAAGTGGCACGGCATTGCCATCAGGGTAAACAAAAAGAGGTGAAAATGCCAAAATTAAAAACAAAGTCGTACTTGAAAAAGCGCGCATCTATGACTGCAACCGGTAAAATTCGCGTTGCCAGAAATGCCCACAAAAAATTGTTACGTCACAAGTCTGCACGTGCAAATAATGCGGGTTCAAAACCACAATATTTGAATGATAATATGGTTGGACAGGCTAAAATCTTGGCCCCATATGGTTTGAAATAAAAGGGGTTAAATTATGGCAAGAGTAAAACGCGGTACAACCGTAAAACAGAAACATAGTAAAATATTGGCACGTGCCAAGGGATACTTGGGACGTCATAGCACGACATATCGCGCTGCACGTGAAAAAACGGAAAAAGCGGGGCAGTATGCTTATCGTGATCGTCGCGTTAAAAAACGTGAATTTCGCAGTTTATGGATCGTTCGTATCAATGCTGCAGTTCGTGGTAACGGATTGACATACAGCCAGTTCATGAATGGTTTGAAAAAGGCCGGTGTTGTTCTGGATCGTAAAGTATTAGCCGAAATGGCATACGCTGGTGATGCAAATTTTGCGAAATTGGTTGAAACTGCAAAACGATTTATCGGTGCCGATGCGAAATAAACCCTTGGCGGCGAATGCTTGTTTTGTAATAATAAAAGCCGTCAAATGACGGCTTTTTTAATTTTTTAAAGGTATAAGTTATGCAGGAACAAATTAGAAATGTAAACACTTTGGAAGAATTACAGGCGTTGTATACATCTGTATTTGGAAAAAATGGGACAATGACGGTCAAATTAAAGGAAATGAAAAATCTGGACAATGAACAACGTGCGGCATTAAATTTGGAAAATACCGCATTGCGTGATGCCTTTAAAAATCGTCAAATAGAGATAGAAAATGCTGTTATGATGGCGGGATTGGAAAAACAAAAGTTAGATATGACGTTAAATCCTGAATCTGAAAATTTTGGAACTTTGCATCCGTTAACCCGTTCATTGGCGGATATATCATATATTTTAGAATCTTTTGGTTATGAATTACGTACAGGACCGGAAATTGAAGATGATTGGCATAATTTTACTGCACTAAATACTCCATCATATCATCCAGCACGTGATATGCAGGATACATTTTTTCTGCCAAATGGTAATGTTATGCGTACACAAACGTCCGCAATTCAAATTCGCAGTATGGATGAATCTTGTGGGCCAATTAAAATGTTTGGTATCGGGGCGACCTATCGCAAAGAAATGGATGCTACACACAGTCCAATGTTCCATCAAATTGAGGGATTAAATATTGGTAAAAATATAACAATGTCGGATTTGGTTGCTGATGTTCGTGCATTTTTACAAAAGTTTTTTAATTTAGATAATATTGAATTACGTATTCGGCCGTCATATTTCCCTTTTACAGAACCAAGTATTGAAATTGATATGAAATGGCACGGTGATAAATGGTTAGAAATTATGGGCGCCGGTATGGTTCATCCAAATGTTTTAAAAAATTGTAATATTAATCCAGATGAATACCAGGGATATGCTTTCGGTTTTGGTTGGGATAGATTGGCAATGTTAAAATATGGTTTCGATGACATAAGAAAGTTTTATGACGGTGACGTTCGTTGGTTAAAAATGGCTGGTAAATAAAGGAGTATATAATATGAAATGGACTTATGATTGGTTGACTGATTATTTACAAACTGATATGTCACCAGAACAAATTGCCGATATTTTAACACGTACTGGTTTAGAGGTCGATTCTGTTTCAGAAATGGTTGTACCTGTGGCCGCAAAAATTGTTGATTGCCAGCCGATAACAGGCAGTGATCATTTACATGTTTTACAGGTTGATGATGGGGTTTCTGTGCGTCAGGTTGTTTGTGGTGCACCAAATGCTCGTATTGGATTGATTTCTGCTTTGGCAAAACCTGGATGTGTTATTCAGGGACGTGAAATTCGCAATGGGAAATTACGTGGTGTTGAATCGAATGGTATGATGTGCAGTGGTTTTGAATTGGGAATAAATACTGATAACAGTGGTATTATAGAATTGCCGGATGATACAGAATTAGGTTCTTCTATTCTAGAAAAAACGATTGTTTTTGAAGCCGGAATTACCCCAAATAGGCCAGATTATTTGTCTGTTCGTGGAATTGCACATGATTTGAGTGTTTGTGGTGCAGGTAAATATGTTTTGCCAGAAATCCCATCCAAAGATACCCCAAAATCAGTACGCCAGGCAATTATTGAAACAGATAAATGTGCAATTTATCGGTTTTGTGAAATTTCAGATATAACTGTTCGTGCGTCTGTCCAAAAAATAGCAGCACGTTTAACAGCAATTGGTATAAATCCAAAAAATGCTCCAATAGATACAACAAATTACATTTGTTATGACATGGGGCAACCAATGCATTGTTTTGATGCAGATGAAGTTTATGGAAATATTAAAATACGTATGGCAATAGATGGTGAAGATTTTACAGATTTATTTGGAAATACCCATAAATTAACTGTGAATGATATCGTCATTGCAGATGACAATGGTGTTTTGGCTTTGGCGGGTGTTATTGGTGGTGCACGTGGTTGTACAACAGATAATACCAAAAATATTATATTAGAAAGTGCGTATTTTGATCCGGTATCTGTCCGAAAAACGTCGAAACGTTTTGGAATATCAACAGATGCATCATATCGTTATGAACGTGGAATTGATCCAACAATTTCCGGTATTGCAATGCATCAAGCGATTGAAATGATAACGGATCTTTGTGGTGGCAAAATTACTGGATGTGGTATTGCTGGACAAATTCCATTAGAAACGCGAAAAATAACATATACGCCGGGATTATTACATACAAAAACGGGTGTTGATATACCAACGGCCAAACAACGTGAAATTTTAGAAAATTTGGGTTATAATATTTCTGATAATGGTGATGTTTGGGAAATTATACCAACATCAGCACGTGTTGATATAGAAATACCTGAAAATATTGTTGCAGAATTAATGCGTATTTATGGGTATGATAAAATGGCGACTTCTGCTAAATGTCATGCGGATTTTACAGCAAAGCATAATGCACAAGATATTGATTTAAAATTAAAATTGGCTGCACGTGGTTTAAATGAATGCAAATCTTTTGGGTTTGGTGATTCAAAGGTTGAAGCATTATTGTTTGATAAACCGTCTATCATGGTTGCTAATCCTATTACATCAGAATTAAATACAGCACGAAATACATTGTTGGGAAATATGTTAACGTTTGTTGTAGACAATGAAAAACGAGGATATCCGGATTTAAATCTGTTTGAATTAGGGACTGTATTTGATGGGAATAACCCAAAAGAACAACATACACAGATTTGTATTGTTCGTACAGGTGACACGTCGCCAAAACATTGGCAACGTCGTAATCGTTCGGTTGATGTTTATGATACCAAAGCGGATATTATTGCCTTGTTAAATAACCAAAATTTTGATGTACAGACAGATAATGCCCCACGTTGGGCACATCCGTTCAGATATGGACGAATCGTTTCTGGCGATGTTATTGTCGCGGAATTTGGTGAATTACATCCATCTGTTGCACGTGCAATGAAAATTAAAACAAATGTATGTATTGCGATTGTTGATGACATCTCGGTTTTGCCGAAAAAAATATCACAATATTGTGAAGATTTATCTGATTTTCAACCAATAAAGCGCGATTTTGCTTTTATTGTTGATACGGATACGCCTGCAGATAAATTGGTATCAGTTGCGGCAAAAACAGATTCACGTATAAAAAATATTGTTGTTTTTGATACATTTGATATGGGAAATGGTAAAAAATCGGTTGCATTTACAATAACAATTATTCCACATGAAAATATGACGGATGTTGAATTGTTAAAAATGCAAGATAATATAATTACCGCAGTTTCATCTGAATGCGGTGCAATTATTCGTGATAAATAATGATAATTATCATAAGAAAACGGGGGCAGATATTGTCCCCGTTTTTGGTGTAAAAACGATTTGTTTAATCAAACGGATTTTCATCTTTTTTATATTCAATAACAATTGGCAAATGATCCCATTTTAATTCGGTTGCCAAGCCACGTCGTAAATACCGGGTATATGATTCTGGTATGTCAGACGCCCCCCCAACATTTATCGTTATTCGCATTGGGTGACGCCCTGTTTGACGTGCAAATTTTATTTTCATGGGGCGTTTTAAGCGTGACATTGGTGGTTGTCTTGTTGTTACTAAATTTTCTATGATGCGGTTAATTAAACTGGTTGGTGCCTGGGCATTTGATATATCCCATTGTTCGTAAATGCGACGGAACATGTTTTGAACACCGGTTCCGGTTTCTGCAGATATAGCCAAAATCATTGGTTTTATAATCTGGTGAAATGAATTTGTGAATTGATGTTTTAATTTTAATAATTTTTCATCACGTTCCGCTGGATTTACTAAATCCCATTTATTTAATGCCAAACACAAAATTTTCCCAGCATTGTAAACACGGGCTGCAATCCCCAGTGCCTGATTTTCAATATTGCGGGTGGCATCAACCACTAAAATAACAACATTTGCACGTTCGATTGCATCCAATGATTTTAATGCGGACAGTGTTTCAACATCATCTGTAACACCAGCTTTACGTCGTAGGCCTGCAGTATCCATTAATAAAATTTCACGTCCATAAAAGTGTGTCGGAATTTTTACTGTATCACGTGTAACACCGGGTTCATTACGTACGATTTGTCGATTTTCACCTAATATGCGGTTTACCAGTGTAGATTTACCAACATTTGGTTGACCTAAAATAGCAACTTTTAATTTATTATCTTCAATTTGTATATTTTGTTCAATTGCTTTATCAGGTGATTTTTCGGCTATTTTATCCAAAAAATCGTAAATAGCGTTAAAACCAGTCTTGTGTTCTGCAGATATTTTTACAGGTTCTCCAAAACCTAATTTATAAAATTCTTGGATATCTGTCATACGTTTTGCAGATTCCGCCTTGTTTGCTAACAATAATACAGGGGCATGTGTTTTACGGTGCACCAAACGTGCCCATTGCAAATCTTCATCTGTTAAACCTGTACGGCCATCCACAACAAATAACACGGCATCTGCATCTGTAATGGCAGAAATAGCCATATTAGTTGAATCAGACGCAATACCGTTTGATGCTTTTTCTAAACCGGCGGTATCACACAAAGAATATGGTCTGTCTGCAAATATTCCACATATACAATCACGCGTAACACCCGGTCTATCATGGACAAGTGCATCGCGGGTATTGGTTAATCCATTAAACAGTGTAGATTTACCAGTATTTGGTCGTCCAGCAATAGTTACTTTTATCATTGTTTTTTCCATTGATTTTTTATTATTATAAAGCAAAAATACAAATAATCAAATAGAGGTGTATAAATGTTTAATAAAACAATAAGTGTTTTTTCGCATGTAAAAAATATTTTGATTAATCCAAGACGTTATTTTACAAAAATTGTTGCCGATGGAAATATGGATGAATCTATGTTACAGGCCTTTTTGTATGGTTTATTAGGTGGTATATCTGTATTATTGATACGATTGGTTGGTGGTGCAACGGTTACGATAAGTTCGGTTTTTACGGCAATTGTAATAATTCCAGTATTGGCGGTTGCGATGTTGTTCGTATTGGGGGGGCTGATGATGTTGTTATCCGAAATAACCGGTGGTGAACGTGATTGGGAAATTGCAATTAAAGGTTTGGCCTCAATATTCTTTCTTTATCCGGTTATTTTGGTATTAAATTCGTTGGCATTTAATTGTACATCAATGTGGGTTATTAGTTTAATTGTAGATGTATACATTTTATTTTTGTTTTATAATATATCGCTGTATTGTATGCGCGGTAAAAAAAGTGACATAATCGTTGTTATTGGAATATTATCTCTGTTTTTGATAACTGTTTATGCAACAGATTATCGTATAGGTTGGTTTTGGTTAAAAAATTCTGGTGCAACACTGTCATGTTTGATATAAAAAAAATCCCGTTGAAACGGGATTTTTTTTATTAAACTCATGTCTATTTCATTAATTTACCCGTTGTTGCATCAAATATTTGATTGCCAACATGTATGGTTTTATTATGATATTCGGGTGTGTTTTGCTTTTTTATTGACGACGTCCAATAAATCGCACCATCATTGGGGCGAATTGCATATAAATTATCGTCCGTGGATACAACAAAAATCGCATTTTGTGTAACAATAAAAGGTAATCCAACACTAATATCGGTGCACCATATTTTGGTCCCCGTTTTATCATTAATTTTGCATAAAGCATCCCCTAAACCACCCGCATATACATTAGTACCATTTATTACAATTGGGGCAATTATATCTACAATTGTTGCACCACCTGTCATATTGCTGTTGCGATATATGTCTGCTATCCAGGCAATTTGGCGATTTTTTGCATCAATTTTTACTAATTCACCGGTTGTTAAACCTGCGTATATATAATTTCCATTACAGACAGGTTTTTTTACACTTTTTACAGAATTGCCGGTTGGAAAACCGCTAAAAACTCTTTTTTCTCCGTCCCAAATGACGTTTTCTTGGTCTTGGGTGTATGTGCATTTTTCGTCTTGTTCTGCAGATGGTTTTAACGATGTTTCTGGCAATTGTTCAATATTTATATTTAATATATTTTTTTGTGTTGTGCTAAATACTGCGGTTCTTGTTCCCGGTAATATCGGATCGTGACTTGAACAGGCACATAATCCGGCTAAACATCCTAGAATTGAAACAAAGTTTTTCATTTTATCCCCCCTATTACCCTATTTTAATGTTTGGGCACTTGCGGAAATTGTGGCCGGTGTATTGGTATCATTTATTATTTCATCCAATATACGGTTGGCTGCGTCACGATCGCCATCGCTTAAATATTTACGTGCCACTGTTAAACGTGATGTGTAATAAAATGGTGATTTTTTTGTGTTTGCACTATTTAAATAACTTGCAACTTCATGTGCGGTCATATCGTCTCCACGTAATCCAACAATATGCATTTTTGCTAAATCTCGAAAATCGCGTGTTGAACCGTGTTCTGCCAATTTTTCTAATTTTTCTATATCTTTGTCCAATAAATAAGATTGAAACAATGCTAAATCTGCAATTGCCCCTTGGGAATTTTTTGAAATAGATTCTAAGACGGCAGCATCCGCATTAACGATACCATTTTCATACAGTCCTGCATATTTAATTTTACTGTTGTTATGTATGTTAACAGTAATTTGAATTGATGCGGCAATGGCAACAATAATTAACGCAGCCCCAAGCATGTGCTTGGCATACTTTTTTATAAATTTAGTGGTTTTTTCGTTATTAACCTCTTCCCAAACCTCACGATACAATGCGTCTTCGGCGTATTCTTCGCGTGTTTTCTTTGGTTGATTTATTTTATTGTTTCTTTCCAATATTGATGTCATCGAATAATCTCCTGTTTGACATAGTATAATGATGATTCTATACTATAAAAGTTATGAAAAAGCAAATCAAGAACGCTTTGACTGTTTATTCTGCCCCCAGTTTAGATGCCGGACGTGGGGTCGGGGATGATGTAAGTTTTTCTAAATATTTAAAAATGATACAACAGTTTCCCATTTTAACTGCAGAAGAGGAATATCAATATGCGGTTGCGTGGGTTAAAAATCAGGATAAATTTGCCGCAGAAAAATTGGTGGCCAGTCATTTACGATTGGTTGTGTCGGTTGCATATGATTTTAAAAATTATGGTATCCCTGTGCAGGAATTGGTGGCCAGTGGCAATATGGGGTTAATGCAGGCAATACAAAAATTTGATCCTGAAAAAGGTTTTCGTTTTTCAACATATGCAATGTTCTGGATTCGGGCGGAAATTTACGAAACAATATTGAATAATTGGTCTATTGTAAAAATTGGTACATCTGCAAATCAAAAACGTGTATTTTTTAATCTTGCACGTGCAAAACGGGCATTAGGGATAATGGACAACAACATGTCAGACGAGCAAACAAAACGTGTTGCGGAATATCTGGCGGTTCCTGAAACTGATGTCCAGCGTATGTCAACACGAATCGGTGCACGTGATGTTTCATTAAATACACCGGCCTATTCTGATGATGAAACGCATGATATTTTATCAAATTTGCCGGATAACCGTGAAAATGTTGCCGATGTTATGGAAAACGTAGAATTTAAACGACGTGGATATGATTTGTTACGTCGGCATTTAAATGCCCTGCCCCAACGCGATCGTGAAATTTTGGTTGCACGAAGATTAAGTGATCCTGTTTTGACATTAGAGGCATTGTCTCAAAAATACAGTATTTCACGTGAGCGGGTTCGACAAATTGAAGAACGTGCATTTTCAAAATTAAAAGCCGCTGTTTTAGAAGATAGTCAAGAATAAGGTAATCGTATGAGTTTTTATAGTCGGTGTTTATTTTATTATATTATATTGTTTGGTGGTGTTATCTGTTCTGCGGATGCATTCCAATATAATATCGGGCATTATTCGTTCGGATTAACTGGGTATGGAACAGCAGGTTTTATGAAAAATGATACAAAAAAACCGGATTTTATTGGGGATTGGCGTTTGCGTGGTCAAATGCTTTATCGTGCCGACCGGCAATATTCGTTTGGCTTGGTTTATGCAATTGATGATGTTGCGATTAATGAAGATAATTTCATGCGTGAAGCATTTGTTTTTTTTGAAAATCGCAGTTTTTTTCGTATTGAATTTGGAATGATGGAATCTGTGGCGCGTAAACTTGGGGTTGGGCTGCCGGATGTTGGGGCATTACGTATAAATGATAGACCGTTATTTTATGACAAAATTTCACAGCGTGGTCCGATTATTGGGGATACAGTTTTAACTACGGGATACAAGGCGTTACGTGCAAATATTGTATCTGTTCCATTTTCGGGGGTGCAATATGGTGTATCGGTGGCTGGAATAACAGATGACTATGACTATACTGTGGATTTCGGATTAAAAATAAGACGTCCGACTGGAAAATTAAAATCTGTGTATTCGTTTGCTTCGTCATTTACAAAAACGCCAGATCATTATAGACCTGATTATTTTTCATATGACGTTAATGCTGATTGGCGGATGCAGGCCTCTATGGGGATGAATTTGCAGTATAACAGTTGGATTTTTGGTTTAAATACGCGTGTAATTTATGATAAAGACCCAATGGGTGTTATTTCAGACGGTTTGTCAGCCGGTGCTGGGCTTAGTTACGATATATTAAATTACAGTTTGTCGATGTCGTATATCTTATCAGATACTGGTATTTGGCACCATAATTTTGAAAATTATATTGATAATACGCTGGTTGCATCATTCAGATATAAATACAGTGAAAACGTAGAGGCTTGGTTTTCAACCGGTTTTTCATCAAATAAATCATTTTTGATGTTTGGATTAAAGACTATTTTTTAATAATAACTATTATATATACTGGAACTTGTTGCCGCGTATGCGTTTTTTGTCGTTTTTTTATAGATATTAGAAATCTTAGATTTTTTAGAATATATTTTATATAAAAACGTATTTTTATGCATCGTTTTATTAACGTAAAAATACGTTTTTATATCATTTATATATTCATTATTTTTTTCATATTTGATAATACTGGGGTTTCTATACTCAATTGTTGTGCGCGATGAACCAATGCTTTTAATGCAGAAATACCTTCGACTGTTGAATCTGTAACAGATTCATGTTTGGCGATAGATAGACCGGCTGAAAAATTGCGACTGGTTTCAGATGTTGCTGTCAAAAATAAATCACCTATACCACAAAAATCTAAAAATGATTGGATTTGTCCACCCATGGCCAAACCAATTTTAATAACTTCGTTCCACGCACGTGTAAATATTAATGCACGTTCGTTTTCGCCACGTGAACTAATTTTCATATAACCACAGATTAATGCAACCGCATTTTTACCAACACTGCATATTTCTGTTCCAATTATATCAGTACTGTGGCTTAAATAAATATGGTTTAATGCATCTGTGCCCATTTTTTGTGCAAAATCACTATTTGTTGCTAATGTTGATCCTGTTGGCACATCCATCGCAACCTCTTGGGCGAATTGTGGACCGGCCAATGTTCCAAAATTTTGGCATTGTGGTAATTCTTGACGCAAAATTTCAGACATAAAGTATAAATTGTCTTGTTGAATTTCGGCACCCTTTGTGCAGATAATAACCGGTTGTTTGTTATAAAATTTGGATGCGTTACGAATTGTTTCGCGAAAAAATGCGGCTGGGGTTACAATTAACCATATGTCACATATTTTTAAATCTGCTAAATCTTGGCAAATTTTTATATTTTTTGGTATTTCAACACCATCAAATAACCGGTATTCACCGTTATATGCCCATAATATAACATCGCAATTGCTGCGTGTTGCGTTTATTGCCAATGCACTGCCCCATGCACCGGCCCCGATAATTCCAACATTCATTTTAAATCCCGTAATTTTTTATTTATTTTTTGTACAATAATTAATCCATCATCAGATAATTCTATTGCACGCGCGTATGATTCGCGGGCCATTCGAATATTTCCTGTTTTTGTGTATAAATCACCCAAATATTCAAATAAAGCAGAATTGGCTACTGAAGCTTGACCGATACGTTCTAGTATTTCCAGGGCCGCATTTGGACCTTCGCGTGTGGCAATAACCAACCCCAATGTATTCCATGCGTTAATATCGGTTGGTGAATGTCGGACCAGTTTCATTGCATAATCGTATGCATTTTCTAATTCTCGTCCCTGTAATGCCCATATTTTTGCCTGTAATGACAATATTTCAGAATCTGCGGCTAATATTTTTGATGCAGTCTGGATATCTGATTGGGCGGCCGAAAGATCGTCAAACATGAAATGTATATTTGCACGATTTTTTATAAAAAATGCACGTATCGTATCAGATATGTTTTGGTTATTCAGTGCCGCATTTATTATACGAAGCGCCTGGTGCTTTTTTCCATTTTTTATATTGGTTGCAATAAGTTTATTAATTCCAGGAACAAATAATGGATTTTGTTGTACTACTGATTTTAATGTATCCAAATTATCGGTTTTTTCTGCCACCCGCATAACCGTAAATAAATAATATGGACTGTTCGAATCAATTGTATTAAAAAAAGATTGATAATTTCCACCGTTATTAAAGAAAAACTGTCCCAGATAATAATTTATTGTATCATTTTCAGATGTAAATGATGGACTGGTTATTTCTGCAAAACGTAACATTAACAACATTAAATCGGAATACATCATTATTTGACTGTGTGATACTGTTTGTATCATATCAAATGCCAATGCATTTTTATATCCGATGTAATTGGTCCAGTTGGGTATATTATCAAAATTCGTCATAAATACCCCACCAGGTCTGGATGTAAAATCGTTACGTAAATCATCTGCGCGTTCCAGCATACCGTTGTCACGATAAAATGACATTATATATATGTAATCATTTATGTTCATAAAATCGGTGGTTACATTATCAAATTCTGTTGTGGCACGTTCTAAATCACCGTTTTCTGCGAAAATTTGACCACGAATAAAAGACTTCCATGAATCGTTCGTTGGTAATTTTTCAATAAAACTTAATGCGTCTGATGTATGTCCTGTTGCAACAGATGCCCATATTCGCAGTGGTGCAGCCAATGCAGAAAAATCTGATTTGTGGCGTGTGTATAATTCAGTCCAATTATCATTATTAACCAAAAATGCATCATATATCATTCGGGATGCGGTATTCTTTTCATTTTTTAATACCTCAACATCAGGTGACATATTGCCATTTAAAAATTCTGCAATATATTTGGTGTTTTGCACCATTGGATAATTTACATCTGATAAATCATTTGCAAAATGTGCCGCTGCACCAAAGTCATTAACGGTAATTGCATGTTGGGCAGCCAAAAACGAACCGTATTTTGTTGGTTGTTGTTGAAAAACATTAATACGATTTTCATTATGTAAAATATTTGTGCCCAGGCTAATCAAAATTAACCCTAAACATACACCAATAAATAAATTTTCTTTTTTTATCATGATTATGATAGAATACCGCTTATGAACAATAAAGTCAAATTTGAACAATACGAATCGTTGTTGCAACAGTGGTCAAAACGGATGAATTTGGTCGCCCCCAGTACATTGAATGATGTGGCGGGACGACATTTTGCAGATTCTGCACAATTAGCAGATGTTTTGCCATATGATGTTGATGTTATTGATTTAGGCAGCGGTGCAGGTTTTCCTGGTGTTGTTTTGGCGATTTTGGGGTGGAATGTAACATGTGTTGAATCGATTGGTAAAAAGGTTGCTTTTTTAACAGAATTAAAAAAACAATTGAATTTGCCGAATTTGCAAATTTATCATGGTCGTTTAGAAGACTTTGTTAAGAATATGCCATATAATGAAAAACAGCCGGTTTTTACCGCCCGTGCATTTGCATCGTTAATAAAAATTTTAGACTATGTTGGTAAAACAAAATACCGGTTGTTTTTATTAAAAGGCCGGGAAGTTATGGCAGAGATAAATGAAGCCAAACATAAATATAAATTTAAGTATGAATTAATTCCGTCAAAAACAGGCGATGGTTTTATTACGATAATCTCCGATATAAAATAATTTCATATGAAATCGATAAAAACCGGTTGTTTTTAGCTGGTTTTATGTTTTTTATAATAATGTTATAAAAATGACTTGTTAAGAGTTAATTTCATATGAAATGGTGTGTAATTTATTGTTTTTAGTTAAAAAATATTTTTCTTAATAGGTTGCTTGACTATTCTGTTTTTGTTTTATATCTTATTGGTGTTAAAATAAAAAGGGAAGGGTGAAATGGTAAAAATAATTGCATTTGCAAATCAAAAGGGTGGTGTTGGAAAAACTACAACCGCGATAAATATTGCAACGTCATTGGCGGCAATAAAAAAACGTGTTTTGTTGGTTGATTTGGATCCGCAGGGAAATGCTGGAACTGGATTGGGGTTTAATCGTGCATCGCATCCGCAAAGTGTTTATGGTGTTATTATGGGGACTGCAACTGCTGGGGATAATATATTGTCAACTGCGGTTCAGGGGTTGCATATGATGCCTGCGTCAATGGCGTTGGGAAATGCGGAAATTGAATTGTTGGATGTTACAAATAATGCATTTCGTTTGCGTGATGCTTTGGCTTCTGTTGCAGAATTTTATGATTATATATTGTTGGATTGTCCGCCGGCATTGGGATTTTTAACTTTGAATGCTTTAACAACGGCAGATAGTGTTGTTATTCCATCACAATGTGAATTTTATTCGTTGGAGGGTTTATCACAATTGGAAACTTCGATTCAAGAAGTTAAGACAAAATATAATCCAAAATTAGAAATATTGGGGATTTTGTTGACGATGTATGATAAACGTTATGGAATTACCCGCGCGGTTGAAGATGAATTACGTGAAATGTTTGGTGATAAAGTGTTTAAAACGGTTGTTCCACGTAATATTCGTATATCAGAGGCACCGAGTCATGGCAAACCTGCGTTGTTGTATGATTTTCAATCACCTGGTGCGCAGGCGTATTTGCGTGTTGCAACAGAAATAGTTCAAAAAACAGAAGGAGAGTAAAATGTCGTCTAAATTTGGGTTGGGACGCGGATTGGCGGAAATAAAACAAGAAATGGGTGTTGCAACAAATATATCGGTTTTATCCGGTGCAGAACGTGTTGTTGTAAAACAGATACCTTTGGTACAAATTGGTGCAAATCCCGACCAACCACGTAAAACGTTTTCTGATGAAGAATTACAGGATTTGTCTGCATCAATCAAAGAAAAGGGTGTTTTGCAACCAATTTTGTTACGCAGTGTTCAAAATAGACCTTATTTGTATGAAATTGTTGCTGGTGAACGGCGCTTTCGGGCCAGTAAATTGGCTGGCTTGGCGGAAATCCCAGCATTGGTAAAAACGTTAAGTAATGAAAATGCGATGGAAATTGCATTGATTGAAAATGTTCAACGTGAAAATTTAAATCCAATTGAAGAGGCGGCTGCGTATAAAAATTTAATGGATAAATGTGGATATGAATTGGATGATGTATCACGTTTAATTGGTAAATCCGTCAGTTATATTCGTAATGCGTTGCGTATATCTGAATTGCCAAATGAAGTTTTAGAAATGGTTAAAAGCGGTGAATTGTCTGCATCACATGCACGTACAATTGCGGTGGCGGAAAATTCGGCTGAATTGGCTAAACAAATTGTTTTAAATAAATTATCCGTATCGGATACGCAAAAATTGGTAAAACAGGGTGAACGTAAAAAGGGAACCCGTGCATATGTCAATCAATCAATAAAATCAGATGCAGTCCAAGAAATTGAAACAAAAATCAGCAATGCTTTGGGTGTTTCTGTTGAATTGCGGGAACGTCGTGGTGGGGCTGGACAAATAATTTTATCGTTTGTATCACGAACCCAGATGCATGAATTGATTGATAAATTGACGAAATAAATAAAACCGGCAACTGCCGGTTTTATTTATTTAAGTAAATTTATCTTATGCCATAAACATAAAATATGGTGGAAGGGTATGTGATATAGAAACAGTAAAACGTTTGGTTGAATAAAAAACGGATAAAATATTCAGTTTTAACAACGGTATTAAAAATGTTAAAATTCAGAAAAGAAACAAAATACAATAATAAATAGAAATGATAAGCCACGTAATATTTGATAACAAATGTTAATATTGTGCAAAAAAATCCGTATCAAAATACGGATTTTTTAATATTAATATTGCAATCGGTATTTTCTTTGATATAATCCATTTGTTTTTGGTGGTTGGCAAAGTTGGGAAGCCGCGTACGTTGATATCGTAAAGGTCGTTGGTTTTACGGACATAGCATCCCCGGAAGTGTGGGTTTTGGGTGGTTAGCTCAGTTGGTTAGAGCGTTACGTTGACATCGTAAAGGTCGTTGGTTCGAGTCCAATACCACCCACCAGATTAAAGAAAATTGAAATAATGCGAATGCAAAAATAATTTTTTTAAAAAAATATGACGGGATTCCTGGGGTGCCCGTTGGGCACCCTATTTATTTAATCGGGGGATATAAAATGACAGATAAAAAACAAAAATATTTAATAACATCTGCGTTGCCGTATGTTAATGGTGAATTACATATTGGACATTTGGTGGGATGTTGGTTGCCGTCTGATATTTATGCCCGTTTTTGTCGTGCCATGGGTCGTGATGTTTTATATGTTTGTGGTGCCGATGAACATGGAACGCCGGCGGTTGTTGGTGCGGCCAAGGCCGGTTTATCAATTATTGAATACAATAACGGTTTTTACGAAAAACATTTACGTGCGGTGCATGATTTTAATCTGTCATTTGATTTATATGGGCGTACACATACAGATTTGCAGACAAAATTAATTCATGAATTGTTTTTACGTTTGGAAAATCAGGGATTGATTGCGGAACACGAAACAATGCAACCATTTTCTGTTGATGACAATATGTTTTTGGCTGATCGGCAATTACGTGGGACATGTCCAAAATGTGGGTATGAAAATGCACGTGGTGATCAATGTGATAAATGCAGTGCCACGTACGAGGCAAATGAATTAAAAAATCCACGCAGTGAATTATCAGGCAGTACAAACATAGAAATGCGCCCAACAAAAAATTTGTTTTTTTGTGCGTCAAAATTGCAAAATCAATGGTCTCAATGGTTAAAGGTGCATGCCCCAAAATGGTCAAAGACGGCATCTGCAATTGCACGTGGCTGGGCAAATGATACATTGCGTGATACATCTATTACACGTGATTTGCCGTGGGGGGTACCTGTTAATAAACCGGGTTATGAATCAAAGGTTTTTTATGTTTGGTTTGATGCCCCGTGGGGATATGTATCCATTTCACAGGCTGCAAATAAAAATTGGGCTGATTGGTGGAAAAATCCGGATTGTTATTACGCACAATTTATGGGCAAAGATAACGTAAAATTCCATTCTGTATTTTTTCCACAACAACAATTGGCAATGAATGACAATTGGAAAACTGTTGATATGTTGAAATCTATGAACTTTTTGAATTTCGAAGGGGACAAAATATCAAAATCAACGGGTAATGGTGTTTTCTTAGACAGTGCCATTGCCGATGCTCCGTCTGATTTGTGGCGCTATGCATTAATTGCATCGGCCCCAGAAACCGATGACAGTGATTTTACAATTGCGCGTTTTGCCGATATTGTGAACAAAGATTTGAACGGAATGTTGGGAAATTTTGTTTCGCGGGTTTGTAAATTAACGGCGAAAAATTTTGGTAATAATGTTCCTGCGGCGGGTGCGCGTGATTTAGAATTAGAAACACAAATAAATACAAAAATTACAGAATTAACCAATGCATTGGATGCATGTGAATTTCGGGCGTCCATTGTGGCATTACGTTCATTGTTTGCCATTGCAAATGAATATATGACAAAAATGGAACCGTGGACATTGGTTAAAAATGGTAATATGGTTTTGGCTGGTGCGGTTTTGAACGAATGTTTTCAAATGATTGATTTGTTTGCCCGTGTATCGGCACCATTTATACCAGATGCCGCAGAAAAAATGCAAAAAGTATTTATAAATACGTTCGATTTATCATGGCCGGCCAATTACGAGCATCGTATTGTTGATGGGGCTGAATTTGTTGTTCCTGAAAATTTATTTAACCGTATTGATGATGATCGGGTCAAAGAATTAAGTGCCAAATATGCAAAACGCAAAGAAATTCCACAATTGGTTGCGGCAAAGATCATAGAAGTCAAAGAACATAACACACGTGCAGATTTGCACATATTAACGGTTGATTGCGGAACAGGTGAAAATTTACAGATTGTATGTGGTGCCCCAAATGTTCGTGTTGGAATGATTGGTGTTTTGGCTCCAATTGGGGCATGTGTTCCCACAATTAAAAAGCCGATTTGTCAAAAAACAGTTGCGGGTACAGAATCGTTTGGTATGATGTGCAGTGCCGCAGAATTGGGGCAGGGTGATGACGGCAAAATAATTATTGAATTAGAATCAGATACAGCCCCAGGAACAGAATATAAAACAAAGGTTAAATAAAATGGATTCAAAAAATGTAGATGGGTTTAAAATAAATATGCATAATGAAAACGGAAAATGTGCTTGTCATATAAGTTTTCGGTGTCAATATTGTATAAAAATGGGCAATTGTGAAGATGTGTTGAAATGTAATATTTTGCAAGGGGTACGTAATGTCACAAATTCAAATACAATCGAAGACTATAAAAATAGAAAAGTAATTATAGATATTCCCGCGTTGACAGAAGACAGTTTAAGAACACAGCAGATAGGAATTTTTCGTTGCATACGTAAAAATGCGTGTTTTGAAATCAGAAAATATTATAAATTAAAAAATAAATGAAACTGGTTTTGGTATCTTGTTGTGCCCCATGCAGTGCCGGTGCGATTCGTCAATTGGCCGATGGGGCAATTGATGGGGTTGATGATTTTATTGTAATGTTTTTTAACCCCAATATTTATCCAATATCTGAATATGAAAAACGTTTGACCGAACAGATAAAATATTGCCAACAATTGGGTGTGAAATACGTAATTGGTGAATATGATCATGACGCGTGGCGTAATGCGGTTGTGGGACTGGAAAATGAACCAGAACGTGGCTTACGATGCAGCAAATGTTTTGAATTCAGATTTGAATATGCAAAAAAGTGGGCCAAATCAAATGGTTTTGATGCGGTGGCATCTGTGTTGGGGGTATCACGTCACAAAAGTCAATCACAGGTTGATTCCGCTGGGGCCGATGTAATGGGACCGATGTATAAATCAATCAAATGGGATGAAATTTTACGACAAAAAATCGGTCGTGAATCTGATTTTTATCGTCAGAATTATTGCGGTTGCGAATTCAGTATTCGTAAAGTATAATTGTCATGTTGTTTTTTAGAAAAATATAAGGAAAATAAATGTCATCAGTTTTTGTTTTCCCAGGCCAGGGTTCCCAATCTGTGGGAATGGCACGGGATTTGTATGAAAATAATGCCATCGCACGTGCTGTGTTTGACGAAGTTGATGATGCGCTGGGGGAAAAATTATCAGATATTATTTTTAATGGACCTGCGGATGATTTAACATTAACCCGTAATGTTCAACCTGCAATTATGACTGTATCAATTGCAATGTTGCGGGCGGCGGGTGTTTCGTTGCCGGAATTTGTTGCAGGACACAGTTTGGGTGAATATACCGCATTATGTGCAGCCGGTGCATTAAGTGTTGCAGATGCTGCACGTTTATTACGCACACGTGGTGATGCAATGCAAACGGCGGTTCCTGTTGGACATGGGTTGACGGCCGTTATTTTGGGATTGACCATTGAACAGGTTCGTGAAATTTGTGCCCAAACCGATTGTGATGTTGCAAATGATAATTGTCCTGGTCAGGTTGTGATTTCTGGGGCACGTGATACGGTTGAAAAAACAATGGATTTGGCCAAATCAAGTGGTGCAAAACGTGCAATGCCGTTGGCGTTATCTGTCCCTGTACACTGTCGTATGCAGGCATCGGCGGCCGATGCAATGCGTGATGCGTTAGAAAAGGTTAAGATTTCTGCACCGTCTGTTCCATTGATTGCAAATAAAACGGCGCAACCGATGACAGATATAAATGAAATTCGTGATGAATTGGTATATCAGATGACACATGGTGTTCGTTGGCGTGAAAGTGTTTTAAATATGCCGGCCTTGGGTATTACCGATGCGACAGAGATTGGTCCTGGGGCTGTTTTGACAGGTTTGATTGGACGTATTTGTCCAGAAATTAATGCAAAGAAATTGGAGATATAAGATGTTTGATTTAACAGGTAAGGTTGTTTTGATTACCGGTGCAACCGGCGGAATTGGTGGTGCCATTGCGCGTAAAATGAAACAGGCGGGTGCAACGGTTGTTGTGTCGGGGCGTAATACGGCAAAAATGGATGCCGAATTTGGTGATGAATACATCAAAATACCGTGCGATTTGGCGGCCGATGGTGGGGCGGTTGAATTGGTTATGAATGCAATTGATGCAGCTGGCAAAATTGATATTTTGGTTAACAATGCCGGTATTACCAAAGATACTTTGTTGATGCGTATGACAGATGAACAATTTGATGATGTTATAAATACAAATTTACGTTCATGTTTTAAAATGTGTCGTGCGGCAATTATGCCAATGATGAAACAACGCAGCGGGCGTATTATTAATATGGCATCGATTATTGGTGTTATTGGTGGCCCGGGCCAGGCGAACTATGCTGCGTCCAAAGGTGGAATGATTGCAATGACAAAATCCATTGCAGCCGAGGTTGCATCCCGTGGTATTACGGCAAATTGTATTGCCCCCGGTTTTATAAAAACCCCAATGACAGACGTTTTGTCAGATGATTTAAAAAAGGTTTATTTGTCACAAATTCCGGCCGGACGTTTTGGTGAACCGGATGATATTGCAAATGCGTGTGTGTTTTTGGCGTCCAGCGAGGCCTCATATATCAATGGTCAGGTTTTGAATGTTAATGGTGCAATGGGACGGTTTTAAACAAAAATGCAAAAATTTGATGTGATTGTTATTGGTGGGGGACATGCCGGGGTTGAAGCGGCCGCCGCTGCGGCCCGTCGTGGTGCAAAAACGTTGTTGTTGACCATGCATGAAACAGATTTGGGTGCAATGTCTTGCAACCCCAGTATTGGTGGGCCGGGAAAATCCCAAATGGTCGCAGAAATGGATGCGTTTGGTGGCGTTATGCCCCGTGCGGCCGATTGTGCCGGTATTCATTTCAGAACATTAAATGCATCACATGGGGCGGCGACCCAGGCATTACGTGCCCAGATTGACAGAAAATTGTATCATGCGGCGGTTATAAAAATTTTAAAAGAATATCAGAATTTGACAATCGTTTTTGATACCGTTGAAAAATTAGATATTGATGCCAAAGTTGTAAACGATAAATACCAATCAAATGCGTTGATTTTTACAACTGGAACATTTTTGCGTGGTTTGGTAACGCGTGGCGCTGAAAA
This sequence comes from Candidatus Enterousia sp., assembly GCA_045617905.1. Lineage (GTDB taxonomy): Bacteria > Pseudomonadota > Alphaproteobacteria > Rs-D84 > Rs-D84 > Enterousia. The sequence goes on along the minus strand of JAZLJO010000020.1, from coordinate 37,638 downwards.
AATATCATCGGGGCGTTTAATGGATAATGGTGAATATCAATCACCGGATACACATATATCACCTGTGTTGGAAAGGGCAGGTTTTCGTTTAATGCGTTTAAAAACCGGAACACCGGCACGTATTTATCGTGACAGTATTGATTTTTCTGTGTGTGAATTGCAACCGGGTGACAAACCACATGATTGGTTTTCCACCGCCACCGCCGAAAATAATTATGAAGCGGTGTGTTTTATTACGCATACAACCGAAAAAACACATCAAATTATACGTGATAATATTGCAAATGCACCGATGTATAATGGCGATATCGAAGGGATTGGACCGCGATATTGCCCCAGTTTAGAAGACAAGGTAATGCGATTCGTTGATCACACATCGCATCATGTTTTCTTAGAACCCGAAGGCTTAGACAGCGATTTAATATACCCCAATGGCATTTCAACCAGTTTTGGTGCCGATATTCAAGATATTTGGATACGAACAATACCGGGGTTGGAAAATGCACGTATTGCACGTTATGGGTATGCAATTGAATATGATGCAATTGATGCACGTAAATTGGATGCACATTTAGAATCCAAAGATATCCCCGGATTGTTTTTTGCAGGTCAAATTAACGGTACCAGTGGTTATGAAGAGGCCGCCGCCCAAGGCTTAATTGCCGGTGCCAATGCTGCCGCCCGTGCGATTGGTGGTGAAATGTTGGATATAAACAGAACAAATTCAATGATTGGTGTATTGATTGATGATATAACAACGTTGGGTGTTGATGAACCATATCGTATGTTTACATCACGTGCGGAATACAGATTACATTTGCGTGCGGATAACGCGATTGTCCGATTGGGACAAATGGCGGTGCGTTGTAATATGATTTCTGATGATATGTATCGTGAAAAATATGCAATGCGTTCGCAGAAAATTTTAGAAAACGATAAATTTTATGCCGGATATATTCAACGTTCGATTCGTGAAATGGACGCATATAAACGTGATATGGAATTAAAAATCCCACGTGATTTTGAATATAAAAATATGCCTGGGTTAACGAATGAATTAATTGAAAAATTGACAATTACACGTCCGGAAAATATTGCGGCATTATCGCGTATCCCCGGAATGACACCGGCCGGCATAATGGTTGTTATGCGTAAAATAAAGTGTGGAAATAAATAAAAAAAACCGGTGATTGCCGGTTTTTTACTTTTTTACAATTTGTAATCGTCCCCTGTGCCATTGGGCAATTAAAATATCATCAATGTCTTTTATTTTTTTTCGTCGTAATTGTGTACGCAGCCATTTTTCGTTTTTCTGAATTTTTGCCAGCCCAAATTTATCAATATTACCATTATCAATAATTACAACAGAATATTTTCTGTCGCCTTTTTTTACAATGGTAAAATCACCATTTGGTTCTATTTCGGCGGTTTCAACATCATGAATGGATTGAATTTGTTGTCTGCGTAATGCCATTGCCAAATCATGGGCCGATATATTTAATCGTGCCATGCGTTCTGTGTCCAATTTTCCATTTTGAATAATGACATGTGGTGTTCCAATAAATATGCGTCGTCCAACATTTGTATACAGGGTTAATTTGCTAAGTGCATACAGCAGAACCCCATAAATCGTTACAATTATAACAAAATCCATAATACCAATATGGCGGTCCAAAATAAAATCAGACAGAATCGCACTTAACAAGAAATTAATAATAATATCCAATGCGGTCATTTGTTTTAAATTACCCGCCGCGGTAAAATAACGCAAATATATGACGGCAACCCCAATTGCCATGATTAATTTTATAATCATTAAACCGTAATATGCCAATATCGTATGCATAATATATAAAATACCATCAATTTAGATAATAATACATATGATACAAATCCTGTAAAAATACATATTTATATTTTTGTATTGATTTTTTGATAAAATAAATATATGTTTTGTAGCGAATCCAATGGGAATTGGGTTCGGGACCTTAGAAAAGTCCCAATCGTTCGGTGCAAAAGCATCGTAATCCGATTGTATGCATTTTTACATGTTATGATCGGGGTGCCGTTGGTATATGTTCAAGGCATGCCCAAAAACCAATGGGATCATTAACGATTTGATTTTTCTAACACCCCGACCGCCCAGTTCTCATTTAACTTAATAAATAAACAATGAGAATAAAAATGCAGCAACATATTAGTGTTTTTTTTGATAAAAAATATCATATGAATGATATAGATTATGAAAATTTAACAAATGAGTATCAAATTCCTGTTTTAAAAAAACAACTTTTTGATCAAATACCGAATGAAGCGATCGCTTTTTCTGATATATATAAAACAAAAGAAAAAAATAAAATAGTTCATTTTTTTCAAGAAGATAGAAAGATAGAATCTGTTTGGAATAATCCATATAAATATATACCTATATTACAAAAGTTCCCATGTGTTATAGAACCCGATTTTTCTATACTGTTAGATATGCCTAAACCAATTCAAATATATAATATATTTAGAACGCGGTTAATTGGGACTATTTTTCAAAAAAATGGCATAAATGTTATACCGAATGTTTCATGGGCTGGAAAAAATAGTTATGATTTTTGTTTTAATGGTATTTATAAACATGGTGTTATAGCGGTCTCAACAGTTGGTATATCTAAGAATAATAATTCTAAACAATTTTTTCAAAACGGTTTTGTTGAGATGTTAAATAGATTGAAACCATGTAAAATTATTATGTATGGTGGTAATTTTGCTGTTAAATACAGCTCTATACCAATATTACATATACATAATACAACTTACAACTGGATATCAAATTCAAATATGGGGGATAAATAATGGGTGGTCGCGGTGCTTTTAAAAGCAATAATTTTACATATCTAAATCCTGATGATACATTGTTTGAAACAACAAATTTATTTTATGGTAAAAAAGTTATAAAAGCCAAAGGAAAAACATCAGCAGGGTTACCTGAGTATTCTGGCAAATCGGATGTTTATATTGCCGTAAATAAAAATAATAAATATACACAAATGCGTATTTATAAAAATCATGCTCCCGTCATAGATATAGATTTTGGACATGAAAATCATTATAAATTAAATAAAGGCAATATCCATGTTCATGATTTCGTTAAAGATGGAGATTATATGATACGTAAAAATAATGGCAGGCAAATCAGTGATAACGAATTAAAAGAATATGGTGATATAATACGCAAGATACAGGAGCATAACAAATGAAAAACGCATTAGATAAATTATTGGTTGCCATAAATAAAGAAAAACAAAAACAGGATTTTATAGAATTGTTTCGTTTTGATTTTAATGATTTTCATTTTGATTATCATGGTAATTATTATGGATATGGATATTTTAAGACAAAACCACAAAAAATATATGAATATAGTTGGAATAATTTTGACGATATGTTAAACATTCCAATGGAAAATGTTGGCAAAACAATGCATGAAATATTAAGCAAATTATCAGAAAATGATATTGAACTTGGTATGACATACAAACGTGAAAAATTTTTATCACAAAGAAATGTATTTGATAGATTTGTGTCCATCTTGGAAAATAAAAAAATTGACGATGTAAGTTTTGTATTGTTTTACAAAAATATTGTTATTTATTTAATCAAACCTTGTTTGCTGCAAATACGCGATGAAAAATGTAATATAATATACGAACGTACAATATCTGACTTTAATGATTTATGTTCGGTTATAATACCTAATATGCAAATCACAATAAAAAATATAATGCAAACAACCAATCAGCAATATTTTATATTAAAATGATGGAATATAAACGGATTATAAAATGCAAGGGTTTACATTTTCTGAATTTTATGACGAATTATATCATGGTGGTGATATAGAGATTTTATACAATGATAAATATTATATATTAACCAGTGCGTATTTAGAACGTGATAAAAATGGGGCGGAAAATGAAGAAATTAGATATTCAAGAATTATATAACGAAATCTTTTATGGGTGTGATATTGAATTTAAATATAATGATTTTGTATATTTGATAAGCAGTGGCATTAATGAAAATCATAAATATTTTATAATGTTGTCAAAATACGAATATTCATCCGAAGAAACGATTACGAAAAATAAACACGACAGTATATCACAACAATTGTATGACGAATTATTTGATAATCAAACAGATATGACGGAATCGTTTTTGTCTGCAAAGTTATTTGCAAATAAATCATTAAATGAAATAATCAACGAAATAGATATATTGGCAATATTCTAGAAAAAAATGAAAATCAAAATAATTGAAATTTATTAATCAATTCGCATACATTTTTACACCGTATAGATTGTATTTATACGGTGATATTTTTATTCGTTTTCATTTGATTTTTTGTGTGGTTGTTTTTATTATTAAAACGATGGAATGATTTTTTCCATTGGGGTGTCAGAACCTCTGAATGCTATACGTCTGCGGGGACGTTAAAAACCTCCAACTTAAAAGGGTTGGAGGGCTGTGAATAATATGGGCATGCCCATAAAATAAGCACACTATTTTTATAGCATAATAGTTCTGAACCTCCAACCACCCGATTTTTCCGGTGGTTTTTGTTTTAACACAAAACGGGGGCAATATGACAAAAACACTGATTGAAATGTTACCGGATGTTGTTGCACAGGGTAAACGTACGGTTGAAAAAATATTACAACGTGCACAATCTGATAATAAATTAATGTTGCAAACAAATGAATATGTTTTACCCGCCCGTGACAGCAGTGGCCTGTTCCGTGGTGAAATCAGGGCGTGTTGTCCACCAACCGACGGCGCCTTGTGTGACGCGGACGGTTGGTTTAATCGTTTAATCCATGGCGATAACCTGTTTGCGATGCAGGCATTATTATCGGGTGATCCAGCAACCGGATTGCCAAGTATGCGTGGCAAAATTGATTTGATTTATATTGATCCGCCCTTTGATTCCAAGGCAGATTATCGAACAAAAATAACCTTGCCAAATGGGGACGTGGAACAAAAACCAACCGTTTTGGAACAATTCGCATATTCCGACACATGGGCGGATGGCACAATATCGTATTTGAAAATGCTGTATCCACGTTTGGTACTGATGAAAGAATTGTTGTCCGACCAAGGTTCAATTTACGTTCATTGTGATTGGCACGCCGGTCATTATTTGAAAGTCATGTTAGATGATATATTTGGAAAAGATAATTTCAGAAATGAGATTGTCTGGAAACGTGATACGATGAAAGGAGGAAAAGCAAAATCGAATCAATTCGGACGTAATCATGATTGTATTTTTTATTATGTAAAAACACAGAATTTTATTTTTAATAGACAATACCAAGATTACACAGATGATTATATTAATTCTACGTTTAAATACGAAGATGAAAGGGGACGTTATAGATTACAACCAAAAGGGACAAGATCGGATGAATCAATGGTACAATTGAATTTAGAAAATAGAGTTGTTGTGTCAAAAAATGGAATTATAAATATAAAATTTTATTTAAACGATATGCCTGGGGTTGCGTTGGATGATATCTGGTCAGACATTATTAATGTACAAGGAACTGCCGCAGAAAATGTGCATTACAATACTCAAAAACCAGAAAAATTATTGGAACGTATAATCAAAGCATCGTCAAATGAAAATTCCATTGTGGCGGATTTCTTTGGTGGTTCGGGAACAACCACCGCCGTTGTGGAAAAATTAGGGCGTCGTTGGATAACGTCTGATTTGGGTAAACCGTCCACCATGATTATGCGCAAACGCCTGATTGATATACCCGATTGTAAACCGTTCCTGTATCATTCAATTGGCGATTACTCGCGCGAGGCATTCTTGTCTGACAAACAATTCCGTCGTGTGTCCGATCTGGCACGGGTTATTATGGGCCTGTATGGGGCATTGCCATTTGATGACGCGGATGCCCCATTAAATGTTGGACATATGCGCGATGAATCAACATTGGTAATCGTGGACAGTCCCAATAAAATAACAAATGCGAATACAATTGAACGTGCGCTGGAAATGCGTGATGCATTTATGGGGGGATGGAAACGTGTTATCATATTGGGGTGGAATTTCAGTTTTGATATTGGTGATAAATTGGCGACATTGGATAAATCATCCATTGATGTTTTGGTAATACCACCTGATTTATTGGATTTGCTGAAAAAGAAAGATTACAAAGATTTGGTTGAAAATAAAAAAATACGCTTTAATTCTTTGCAATATTTAACAATCAAAGAACCTGTTGTAAAACCCGCAAACGAAGACGGCAAAGAAAAACTGATTGTTACATTGGATAACTATGTTTTGTTATCCCCAGATAACCTGCCATTGGATGATAAATCCAAAGAAACCGTTCAACAAATTATGGGGGCCAGCCCATTGGATTTAATTGAATATTGGTCAATTGACCCCGATTATGATGGTAATACTTTCCGCAGTGTTTGGCAGGATTATCGTGAAAATACCGCCAATGATGATGACCCATTGCGCATCGTGCATTCTGCCGAGATAATTGTTGGCAAAGTTAATCATAAACGAAAAATCTGTGTCAAAGCGGTTGACGTTTTCGGATTTGAATCAATGGCAATTGTTGAATTATAAATGGGGGTAAAAATGACGGCACCAAAAAATACGGGAATACGTGATATTCCATTGCAATTTGCGGCCCAATTAACAAAACAGGTGAATGCGGATTGGGAATCTGGGTATTTTATAAATAATGTATCACTAATAACCGCAGACCTGTTGCGTTATTGGTTTGATTCATCGTTTTGTGATATTCGTGATCGTAATTTTCATCCTGGCCAACGCCAGGCAATTTTGAATACTATTTATGTTCATGAAATATTAAAATCAACATCTGTATCGGATATGTATTCTGCAATTGGTGAAAATGTCCCAACCGATACTGAATTTATTAATGTTGTAAACAACCCAAAATATAAATGCCCAAAATATTGTGTAAAAATGGCAACGGGGACGGGAAAAACATGGGTGTTAAATGCGTTATTGGTATGGCAATATTTAAATGCAAAACATCAAACAAATAATGGAGTTAAATATACAAAAAACTTTTTGTTAATTGCACCTGGTTTAATTGTTTATGAACGGTTGTTGGATGCGTTCCGTGGCAAAGAAATTACCCCCGGTAACAGAAATTTTGATACGTCGGATATAAAAAGCAATCAGGATTTATTTATTCCTGAAAAATATCGCCATGATATATATTCATTTGTCCAAAATGCGGTTGCCGATAAAACCGAAATCGGTAAAAAAACAACGGGTGATGGTTTAATTGCCGTAACAAATTGGCACGCATTATGCGATGATGACGATGATGAACAAACGGACGTGCAAACTGATAATTTTGATTTGTCACAAACACGCACTATGGCACGTGATATTTTACCGGTTTCCCCCGGTATTACCGCCGGTAATGCATTGGATATATTGGATTCAAAATTATTGCGTGGTGGTATTTTGGAATATTTATCAAATTTACCAAATATTTGCGTATTTAATGACGAAGCCCATCATATTCATGAAAATAAAAGTTATGGCATAACCCAAGACGTTGAATGGCAAAAATCATTAAATACCATTTCAAATGGTAAAAATGCAAATTATATTCAAATTGATTTTTCTGCAACCCCGTATTCGGTAACCGGTGGTGGTAAAAATGAAACAAAACATTTTTTTCCGCATATCGTGGTTAATTTTGAATTAACAACCGCCATGCGTGCCGGATTTGTAAAAACATTTATTTTGGATGAACGCAAAGAAATTGCGTCGCTGGCAAATTCTGAAATTGATTTTAAATCTGTTCGTAACAGTGCCGGCAAAGTAATCGGTCTGTCGGATGGACAACGTTTAATGTTGCGTGCGGGCCTGTCGCGTTTGCGAATCCTAGAAGACGATTTTGCCAAACACGATATAAACAAACATCCGAAATTAATGGTTGTTTGTGAAGATACCGATGTTTCACCATTTGTATGCGATTTCTTTAAATCCGAAGGTTTATCGGATAACGATATTATGCAAATTGATTCTAATAAAAAGGGCGAATTAAAAGAAGATGAATGGTTAAATTTAAAACAAAAATTATTTACATTGGATAAACAATCACATCCAAAGGTTGTGGTCAGTGTTTTAATGTTACGCGAAGGCTTTGATGTAAATAATATTTGTGTGATTGTGCCACTGCGTTCATCACAGGCCCCGATATTGCTGGAACAGGTTTTGGGACGTGGTCTGCGTTTAATGTGGCGTGGACGTGAATATGACGAGATTAAGGCTGAAAACAGACGTAATATCTATGAATTAAAGCAGGCCCCATCAAATTATTTGGATACATTGTTTGTTGTTGAACATCCCGCATTTAAATCATTTTATGACCAAATGGGACATGATATGGTTGCCGTCGAAACACACGAACGGCCACGTGATACTACAACCGCATTGGGGGATATGATAAATGTTGGATTAAAAGAAAATTATGCCGATTATGATATGTTTTGGCCACATATTATCCAGGATAAAGAAGAAACATTATCTGGCAAAGAAATATCGGTTGATAATATGCGTCCTTTGGATGGTTGGAATTTAGAACAGTTAAAGGCAATGGTTCCACATGACGACGCAGACAGATTTATCGGTACCGAAATGCAGGTTCATACAAAATTTGGTGAATACAAAGTGAGGGGCGATATATTTACCGCAAAATCGTATAATGAATATTTGCAAAAAATGTTAAGTGCGATAACAACCAATTTTGCAAAGGTTGCATCGAATGGTCATAAAACAGAAATGCCATTAATGCAAATTGATCAAACGTTACTTGTTCGTACAATCGATAAATATATACGAACACGTTTGTTTGACCAGTCATTTGATCCAATGATTGATGGCAATTGGCGAATATTGGTTTTATCAAAAACAACAATAATTCAACATACCATGGCTGAATTGTCCAAGGCTATATATGAAATGCATAATAATATTGATGTCAAAGAAGCAATCGTTGAAAAACATTATTTTTCATCGGTTGATAAAATGGTTGGACGTGATAATTATGCACTGGATATCAAAAAATCAATTTATGAAAAAACATTTTATCCGTCGAACAAAGGCGAATTGGAACGTAATTTCTTAATCGCCTGTGATAATGATTCATCAGTTGAACGTGTTATAAAAATTAACGAAAATAAACACACTTTTGCACGTTTCAGATATTTACGGACCGATGGCATGTTGGCAACATATTATCCAGATTTTATGATTAAAATTGGCAATAAAATTTATGTTGTTGAAACCAAGGGAAATGATCGTGTAAATAATCCCGATACTAAATCCAAAGAATTGGGGGCCATAGATTGGATTGCAAAAATAAATGAATTACCGGAATCTGAACGCATGAATTCACAGTGGGTTTATGTATTGTTGTCCCAAGAAAATTTTGAATCAATGAATAATCAAAATGCGGATATTCAACAAATATTGGAAATATCCAGATTAACAAAAAACAAAAGTTGGGGAACATTATTTTAAAAATGCGAAATATACAGTGATACAAAAATATAGTTACAGTGATAGGCGTATCACTGTATATCACTGTGTATCACTGAAATTGGTGATAAAAAAATCTGTGGAAAATTGAAATAATATATATTATAGTTTTAACTGTTGCCGGCCTAGCTCAGCTGGTAGAGCACTTCATTCGTAATGAAGGGGTCGCAAGTTCAAGTCTTGTGGCCGGCACCATTTAAATTTTTATGGAAATTTGTAAAAACATATATTAAAATTATCCTAAGATGAAAACAGCAAAAATAATTATTATTAAATAACCGGCAATGCGCTTCTGCATATGGCTGGGGCGCATGTGGCGCCTGTTTTTTTATAATAAAACGTATGGAGTTAAAATTATGGCATACCCAAAGACAGAGGCACGTGTAGATTTTTCTGCGTTGGAAAAAGAAACGTTGTCGTTCTGGCAGGCAAACGATATTTTTCATAAAACATTAAATAAAACGAAATTGGGACATCCATTTTCGTTTTATGATGGACCACCATTTGGAAATGGTTTGCCCCATTGGGGACATTTGGGTGTTACGGTTATTAAGGATATGGTATGCCGTTATCAAACAATGCATGGCCGATATGTTCGTCGTGAACTGGGGTGGGATTGTCATGGATTGCCGGCGGAAAATTCTGTTGAAAAAAAGCAGGGCCGCAGTGCCAAAGATATTGTCGCCACAGATGGAATTACGGCATTTTGTGATATGTGTCGCGATGATATTTTGACATATACCCATGAATGGGAACATTTTATTGCCCGTATGGGTCGTTGGGTTGATATTGGTGATGGGTATGGTTATAAAACCATGGATAAAAACTATATGGAATCTGTAATGTGGGCCATCAAGACATTGTATGATAAAGGGTTGCTGTACAAAGATTATTCCGTTAATCCGTTTGATTGGGTAAATGGAACGGTTATTTCTAATTCCGAAGCATCCCAAGATTATCGTGATGTCGTTGATGATGCTGTAACCGTATGGTTTGAATTGGAAAATGGTGATCGGGTATTGGCGTGGACAACGACACCGTGGACATTGCCGGCAAACAGTGCATTGGCGGTTAACCCATCAATGAAATATTTACGCATGCAAGATGATGCCGGTTTGGTTTACATTATTGCCGAATCACGTTTGTCTGCATACGATAAACAATTGGCATCTGCAACAAAAATCGGCGAAGTTATGGGGGCTGATTTGGTCGGTTTGCATTACAGACCGATATTTGATTATTATGTTGGTATATCCGATTTATTACATCAGGTAATACCGGCAGATTATGTATCTGATTCTGATGGAACGGGTATTGTTCATATTGCACCCGCATATGGCCAAGATGACTTTTGGGCGGCCAAAAATCTGGATTCAAAATTCCCAGTAATTTTAAATGTTGATGACTATGGTAATTTTGATAATACTGTTCGTGATTGGGCCGGTGAAAATATTTTTGTGGCTAATCCAAAAATTATACAACATTTACGTGATAATGGACATTTGGTAAAAAAAGAACAATATAAACATTCGTATCCATACGGTGATCGCAGCAAAGAAAAATTAATATATCGTGCCACAGATTCTTGGTATATTGATGTTCCAAAAATTTCTGACAGATTATTGGCAAATAATGCCCAGGTCAAATGGATGTCAGCCGGTGAACGTTTCCGTACATGGATCGAAGGGGAACGGCCGTGGGCAATATCACGTAACCGTTTCTGGGGAACACCATTACCTATTTGGGAAAAAGATGGCGAATACAAAGTATTTGGTTCGGTCAAAGAAATCGAAGAATTTTTTAATGTAAAATTGGACGATTTGCATCGTCCAACATTGGATAAATTGGAAAAAGATGGGTGGAAACGAATCCCAGATGTGTTGGATTGTTGGGTTGAATCTGGTTCAATGCCATTTGCGTCGTTACATTATCCATTTGAAAATGCAGAACGTTTTGCAGAAACATTCCCTGCGGATTATATTATCGAAGGCCAAGATCAGACCCGCGGATGGTTTAATTCGTTGATGGTTTTGGCAACGGCATTATTTGATAAACCGGCGTTTCGTCGTGTGACGGCAAATGGATTGGTTGTAGATGAAAATAAAAAGAAATTTTCAAAATCATTGAAAAATTATTCCGATCCATCCGAACAAATTGAACAATTTGGTGCCGATGCGATTCGTTTGTTTATTCAGGGATCAAATTTTATGAAGGCGGAACCGGTTCCGGTGGACAAGGCTGGCAAGGTATTTGCAGAATCGACAAAAACAATATTGACCCCATTATGGAATGCATATCATTTCTTTACATTGTATGCAAATCCGGCAAATATTACCGCCACGGATGATTTGAATTCAGAAAATCCATTGGATAAGTATATTTTGGCTGAATTAAATGAATTGATATACGTTGTTGGCGGTGCGCTGGATGAATATAAACCAGATGTTGCAATTAAAGAATTTGTTCGGTTTTTAGATGTGTTAAATAACTGGTATATCCGTTTGGGACGTACGCGTTTCTGGGATGAAGAACAAATGGCATTTAATGTGTTGCATTATGTTTTGGTTATGTTAACGCGTTGTTTGGCACCGTTTGCACCGTTCATTTCAGAATATATTTATAAAAATCTGACTGGAAATGAATCTGTCCATTTAACGGATTTTCCAACCGCAGCATCTTATGATAAGAAAATCGTAAATGACATGCGTCGCGTGCAATCAATTGTATCTGTTGGTAAACAATTACGAGAACAATATAAATTACCAAATCGTTTACCGTTGTCATCTATGACGGTATATGGTGCGTGTTTGACTGAATATGCAAATATAATTCGTGATGAAATGAATGTTAAATCGGTTGATTTTGCGGATACTTTCCATGATGTTGCAGACAGTTTTATTTATCTGATTACGCCGAAAATTGGTGCCCGTTTGGGTGGTGCGTTAAAGGATATAATACCGGCGGTTAAACGTGGTGAATACACAATTGATGGTGATAAATTAATTGTTGGACAACATTCATTAAATGCGGATGAATTTGAAAACCGTTTAACCGTTCGCAGCGGTGTTACAGGCGCCGGTTTGCCGGATAATACGGCGGTTGTTGTTTTGGATACGAATATAAATGCAGAATTAATGACCGAAGGGTATGCAAACAATATTTTGCGTTTCATTCAGGATACGCGCAAAGAAATAGGTTTGGATGTTGCCGATCGTATTATATTAGAATATGCCGCAGATTCTGTATTAGCAGACGCGGTTGAAAAATATCGTGAACGTATAATGCGTGACACTTTGGCACTTGAATTATCGTGTGGTACGGGGGAACATCATACTGAAATTGATGGCAGACCGTTTGCCATATCAATCCGCAAGGCATAATGTGTGTTGGCACCAGAAAATTTTTTTACCGTCGTCCCGCAAACGATAAATATGGATATTCGATCGGAATTGTATTCGGTGAATGAATTTACGTTTGCGGTGGCGGTGATATTATCAGCCCAGGCAACAGATAAAAAGGTAAATCAGGTTACACCAGGATTGTTTCGGATTGCTGCAACCCCGGCACAGATGATTAAATTGGGCGAAGATGGTTTAAAAAAGTATATTTGTGTAATATCTTTTTTTAATAACAAGGCCAAAAGTATTATCGGTTTAGCCACCCAATTAATGACAGAGCAGGGGGCAGATAACCCAAATTATTGTTTCCCAATTAAATATCATAATCGTGATGAATTGATGAAATTACCCGGAATAGGACAGAAAACGGCAAATGTTGTTATGAATGTATTATGGGGTGTACCAAATATTGGTGTTGATACCCATGTATTTCGTTTGGCACATAGGTTTGGTTGGGTGTCAAACGATGCAAACACCCCGGAACGGGTAGAAAAACAGTTGTTAAAAAAAATTCCCGAAAAATATCATGCAATTGTAAACCATGTAATGGTTTTGCATGGCCGATATACCTGTAAAGCGTTACGACCAAAATGTGTTGAATGTCCGGTGGCAAATTTATGTTGTGCAAAAGATAAAAATATATGATTTATCTGTTAAAATGCCAATTCTTGAATGCTTTTGCATAAATTTCTGTCAATTGTGCATTAATGATTAATTTATTTCGGATATAATTTAAGTTCCAAATGCGATTAAATGGTGCCTGCCAATTGGCAGAAATTTTTTTGCCGTTATTTTCACCCAACGTAACATGTCCAAATGAATCAAAGGCCATTAAAACATTATAATCTGAACTAAGAAATGAAAATTCTGGAAATTCATTTTTATATGCATTTTCTATATTTTTTGCACGTCCACCATTGAATAATGTGCCATTTGTATAATATATTTTTACATTATCATTTAAAATATAAAATGATTCTGTCAAATTACCATTCGTATCAACTGTATAAGCGGTTGATGTTTTAATGCCGGATTTGATTAATTTATTCATTAATTCATTGAATAAATATTCGGTTTCTTTAAAACCACTAACGTGAAATTGTATGTGGTTGCCCAGATTGGCAAATTGTTTTACAACGGTATAATTATTATCAAAACAATTTTTGTGATATTTGTCTAATGATAGTGATACAGACAGTTCATTATCCGGATATTTCGCGATTACAGAATTTAAATCATAAAAAATTTTATTGCAAAATTTGGATTTTGCCCATCCGGCATTTGTTTTTATATCGACACTTAAACCCATTTTTAACGATTTATCCAATAAATATGGAACATAGTCAGCATTTTCAAATAAATATGAGGCCATTATTTCCCCACCCGTAAATACCACATTTCCTGAAAAAAGTGGGTCGCTTATGGCTTGATACAGATAATTTTCAATAATTTGATTAGAAATAAAATTTTTTGGTTGTTTTGCATTGGCACTTTCACAGCAATGGGGGCAATTGTACCAACAATAATTTGTTGTTTTAAAAACCAGTGTATATGGAAAATCGCGTATAATTTTTCCAATCGGTAAAAATTTATCAATTATATTCATAATGGACACCTTTGGACAAAGGTAACATAAAAACATTGTTTGTCAATCAAAAGGCGGTTCTGTATACGCTTGAATGTATTGTTTGATAAAATTCGTAAAATTGGATGTAGAAAGGGAATTTATAAAAAGTGTAAAAATGGTAAAGATAAATAATTAAAACGAGGTATATGCCCCGTTTTAATTGTTTTTACGCTGTCTAAATTCATCCAGTGATACAACCCTGCCTGTATCTGGTGTCGTGTCCGGATTTTCATCCAGTGGTAATTCCATATCGTTATCGGCAGCAACTGTGCCCTTTGGATGAAATGATAACATAAAATCAACAGATGGATCTTTAAATTCGATCAATGCAGAAAATGGAACCCGGATAAAAAATGGTCGGCCATCAAATGTTAATTGAACACCGAATTCTTTATCAGAAACATTTAAATTATTAAATGAATATTGTAATACAATTGTCATTATGTCTGGGTATCTGATGCGCAAAAAATCTGGTAAAACAACACCCGGGGCACGTGTTTTAAACGTTATAAAAAAATGTGTTCCATCGCCTAATCCGTTAAATTGTGCGTGTATTAATGCATCTTTAACCACAGATTTTAATGCGTTATCCAATAAATTTTGATAATCAATTTTTGCCATGTTTTATTTTATCTCCGATAACAGTATATTATTTATAGCCCCATTTGTGCAAGTAACAAATGTGGCGTCTGGAACGTCTTTGAATACATTTGGATCCAGACCCGTTGCCCAAACTTGGGCATTTGTGGTCCCTAATTCATTAAATAATTTGGCACGTGCGGCGGCATCCAAATGGGCGGCCGCTTCATCTAATAAAATTATTGGTTGTTTGGATGTTTTTGTATGAATTAATTTTGCGTGGGCCAAAATTATATTTAATAAAACGGTTTTTTGTTGTCCGGTACTGGTTAAATTCACAGGTAAATTTAATGTACGATTAAAAACCCCAAAATCAGATTTGTGTGGGCCGTCTAATACCATTTTGTCGCCAATCAGTTCACGATTTTCATTTAAATATTTTAAATATTCGCGTTCTGCTGTGGCTGCTGTAATACCTTCTAATAACATTGTTTCAATTATCCCGGATACAGATATTGCACAATCGGTCAAGAAATAATTTAATTCACCCGCATATTTTATCCGGGCATCGGCAATAGTAATTGCAACCCCAGAAATTTGCATATCTAATGCATCAATCCAGTGGGAATCACGGCCGTTTTTTAATGCAAATGCACGTTCGGATAATAATTTTGATAATTTGGCAACCCGACCTGGGTGGTTTGCATCAAAACTGGATACCAAACGGTCAAAAAATGTTCGGCGTTCAGATGCACCGTCAACAAAGATTCTGTCTTCACGTGGGGTTATCCAAACCATGCGCAATGTATTTGCCAAATTAGATAATGTTGCGTTGTCGCCATCAATTTTTGCACGGCGGTTTGTGTCCCCAGGATTGAAATACACAGATATTTGTGTTTCGTCGGATAATTCTGCGAATATGGAAAATCCATTGTTGACCCCAAATCTAGACATTTCCCCCATAGGTGCACCACGCATACCACGATCGCCAGACAATATTGATACCGCTTCTAATATTGCAGTTTTACCAGCACCGTTTGGGCCTGTGATTATAATATTGTGATGTCCCCCAGTTTTAATTCTGGATGATGTATGGTTGCGAAAATCTGTTAATGTTATATTTTCAATCATTTCATGGCATACTACAACAGTTTTATCTAATATACAAGTATATGCATAATAAAAACGCCCCGTGTTGGGGCGTGTATATTATTCATAACGTAGGCTGTCAATTGGATTTAGTTTTGCCGCCTTTAATGCCGGCATAACACCAGATGCCAAACCAACAATTACTGCAACAGATACGGATAATATAACGGGCCATACAGAAAATGGAACATTATAGCCCATCCATAACCGGCCAACACCCTGGGACAGACCTATGCCGAAAATTAACCCGGCCATGGAACCAATAAATGAAATCAAAATGGATTCTGATAAAAACTGGATAATAATTTGACTTTCGCGTGCCCCAATTGCTTTGCGAACACCAATTTCACGTGTGCGTTCTGCAACAGATACTAACATCATGTTCATGATGCCAATGGCACCGACCAATAAAGATACAGCCGCAATCGCAATTAACAATAATTTTAAATATCCCGTTACTGTATTCATCGTATCCATTATTTGTTTCATATCTTGAATTTGAAAATCATCGGGGTCAGAATCTTTTAATTTATGACGATTGCGTAAAATGGTGCTTATTTGATTTATAACAATGGTATTATCTGCATCTGCATATAATTTTAGTGTTACCATGCTGACCGAATTTGGAAAACGGCTGCCTTGCAGACGTTTTTTCAATGTTGTAATTGGTATAAATATCAAATCATCTTGGCTGCCCATGGCCGATTCCCCTTTGGCCTTTGTGATGCCTATGATTGTAAAGGGGGTATTTTGTATACGGACGATTTGACCAATTGGATCAGCGGGTAATTCCAATTCTTTTGCGATGTTTGGACCGATAATTGCATGTGTTGATGCGTTACGAACAGCAATCTGATCAAAAAAGGTTCCTTTATCCATTTCAATGTTTTGGACATCTGTGTATCCAGGGTATACGCCAACCATTGATGTAGACCAGTTTTTGTTGCCATAAATTACTTGGGCACCACTCATTTGAACAGGACTTACGGCAGCAACATCAGGTAATTTCGCAATATACTCTGCATCATCAATTGTTAGGGTCATACGATTGCCAGAACGCACACCTGCACTTTGTGCGGCCCCCGCACGAATTATAACGGTCCCTGTTCCTAATGATGAAAACTGATCCGTTATTTGTTTTTGAACTGTTTCACCAACCGCCACCATAATAACAACGGCCATAACGCCGATAACAATGCCTAATACGGTCAAAAATGAACGCATTTTATTACCACTAACCGATAACCATGATTCTTTTAATATGTCATTAAATGTCATTATATCCCCCGTTGTTATAAATTTCGTTCATCTTTTGGAA
Organism: Candidatus Enterousia sp.; assembly: GCA_045617905.1. Lineage (GTDB taxonomy): Bacteria > Pseudomonadota > Alphaproteobacteria > Rs-D84 > Rs-D84 > Enterousia. The sequence continues at coordinate 19,963 of JAZLJO010000020.1, read as the reverse complement.
TCGGACCATCATAATTGATATGTCCATCACGTATGTGTATTAAGCGATTGGCATACTTGGCAATATCAAATTCATGGGTAATCATAACAATTGTTATTCCTAAATCTTTGTTTAATTGTTTAAAAAACGTCAGAATTTCATGTCCCATTTTACTGTCTAATGCGCCGGTTGGTTCATCGGCTAAAATTAATTTTGGGTCGCCTGCCAACGCGCGTGCAATTGCAACGCGTTGTTTCATTCCACCTGATAATTGTGTTGGTAAATATGTTTCAAAACGTTCCAAGCCAACACGTGACAACATTTCTCGTGCACGGCGTATACGTTCTGACATTGGCATGCCTCGGTACATCAATGGTAACATGACGTTGTCTAAAACACTGCGTTTTGCCAACAAATTAAATTGCTGAAATACAAAACCGATAAATTCATTACGGATGGTTGCCAATTCATCAGCGCTCATATTTGTTATATCACGACCATATAATTCATATGTGCCAGATGATGGCGTGTCTAATGCGCCGATTATATTCATACAGGTCGATTTCCCGGAACCAGATGGCCCCATGATTGCAACAAATTCACCAACGTGTACGTCAAAATTAATGTCGAACAATACCTGCTGTTCCCCACCCATTTCTAAAGGAAAACTTTTGCAGATTTTTTGCATAGATATAATTGTGTCTGTTTTATTTTTTTTCATTATATTATCCTTCGGATAAAAAACGCACCATTTTGGTGCGTTCTATTTACATTGGGCGTCCCGCACCGCCGCGCATACCGCGTTTCATTGTTTGTGAAGTTGTATTTGTTGTTTGCCCAATTTTTCCAACAATTACCTTATCACCATCGTGGATGTCATCCGAAATAATTTCGGTTTCGGTTGCTGTAACTAACCCTTTTGTAAATGGAATCAATACAGGTTTGTTGTCGCGTAAAACGGCTAAGAATTTACTGGTGGTGGCGTCACCCGGATTAGGAATAATCCCATCAAAACTGCGTAATAATAATCCTGCGTTGCGTATTTTAAATATATTAAATTTTTCAGAAACAATGATCGTAACAAATGCTGTCATACCCGGCATTAAACGCAAATCAGAATTATCTACATCGATAACGACGGTATAAACAACAACATTTGATGTGGTTGTTGGTGATAAACGAATTTGGCGAACCGTTCCTTTAAATTCTTGATTAGGGTATGCATCAACGGTAAATTTAACATCTTGACCTTCTTTGATAACGCCGATATCTGCCTCAGAAACGGATGTTTCTATTTGCATTTTTGATAAATCTTCAGCGATTTCAAATAAGTCTGGGGTTTGGAAAGATGCTGCAACGGTTTGACCTTTGTCTACTTTGCGTGAAATTACGGTACCATCAACCGGGGATGTAATTGTTGCATATCCTAAATTAGTAACGGCGCGATCATATTGAGATTTCATACGATTAACAGATTGCTCGGCCTGTTCGTATGCTGTTTGCGATTGTTCCATTTCAGCACGGGCAATAAAGCCATCTGCATACAGGGTTTTATTACGTTTATATTCATTTTTTGCATAGTTGCGTTGTGATTCGGCACTGACTAATGCGGCCTTGGCTTCGGCCACAGATGCCTGTAATACAGATGGTTCAATTTTTAATAAAACTTGGCCCTTTTTGACCTTAGAGTTATAATCAACAAAGATTTCTTCAATTGTTCCCGATACCTGTGAACCGACACTAACGGTGTTGACCGGTTGAATTTCACCTGTTGCTGTTACTGCTTGACGTAAATCACCACGTACAATTGTAATTGTCGAGAATTCACTTTTGGGTGTATTTGTTTTTCCACCAAATAAGAATAAACTAACAAATATTGTAACGATACTGCCAATAACCCACAATTTGCGATGCCAAAACCATTTGAATATTCGTGTAAAGCGTGATGTTTTTTGTGATACGTTGTTTTGTTTCATTATATTATTCTCCCTTTTCCATATCTACTCGAATTTCACCAACAGCCAACGCAACGGCGGCACGTTTTGTAAATAAATCGTATTTTGCTGCATTGTTTTGTTTTTGGGCAGAAACCAATTCTGATTGTGCGGTTTGCCAATCCAACATTGTTGCTTTGCCAACTTTATACATACCAGCGGTAACACGTTCACTTTCTGTGGCAGATGCCAATAACGTATTGGTTTGTGTTAATACGGTTTGTGCAGTTTTGTAATTTTGATATGCAGTAAATATATCTAAAATTGCTGAATCTTGGGTTGCTCGTTCTTGTTCTGTTGCACGGTTATAATTTGCCTGGGCCTGTCGTGTGCCGTACATATTTGCAAATCCTGCAAATATTGGCATTGAAGCACGAATTGAAATATTAGCGTTATATTTATCACCGCCAATGTTATCGATTTCAGTATCGTTCCAATTTATGGTTGCAGATGCAGAAATGCTGGGTAAATTTTTTAAAAATGATGCATTACGTCGATGCCATGCTGCGTTTTTATTTGCTGTGGCACGTAATAAATCAGGGCGTTTTTTTTGTGCGATTTCAATTAATTTATCAATATTTTTTATTTCTGCTGTTGTTCCGAATTCTGCAGGCATATCAGCGATATCGATATCTTGGTCTGCGGAAAATGATAACTTAGCCAACAATGTTCCTTTGGCAATTTCACGGTTGTTTTTTGCACGTTCTAAATCTAGTTCACGACTGGCCAATGTAGTTGCCGCTTTTAATACATCAGATTTTGCAACAACACCGGCCCTGAATTTTTTATCAGCGGTGTCTTTGGCTGTTTTGGCAACTGTCAATAATGATTGGGCACTGGTAACATCAGCATTTGTATTCAACAAATTGTAATACGCACCAATCAATCCATAAATATAATTTTGAACGGTTTCATCGTATTCAAATCCACTTGCCCGCCATGTTTCTGTTAATGTATTTAAATCTGCCAAACGTTTACCAAAATCAAAAATCAAATATGATGCGGATATACTGGCACCATATGATGTGTCACCACGATTGCCATCATTATATGGAATAGATGCAGATGCGGATAGATTAACTGATGGTAAATAATTTGCATATCCTGCATTTTTTGCGAAACGTGCGGATTCTGATGCCAAATATGCAGATGTTGTTTGTGGATTACGGCAAAGCCCCAATTCAATAATTTCAGGCAGTGCCAGTTTGCCACTGGGGACATTGTTTCTGGTGGCACAATTTGTATCTGCCCCGTTTGCAACAAATGGTATCAGACATGCCAATAATGGAAATAATTTCATTACAAACTCTCTCGTATTTGTATGTTTCAAAGTTTTTTTCATATTATATAATTTTTCTGTTGAATTGTAAAATATTTTTGCGTAGTATGTGTCCTGCAGAGATGTGGCTCGGTGGCAGAGTGGTTATGCAGAGGACTGCAAATCCTTGGATGCCGGTTCGATTCCGACCCGGGCCTCCACATAGATAGCGCTCCAATGGGGCGTTTTTTAATTTGATTATCAATTTATTCATAAAACCTTCCCTTTTTATGTTTTATAATAACGAATTCTTGGGGAATAAGGTTCAAAAAAATGCCCCGATGGGGCATTTTGTCATCTTGCGGGTGCAACGATAATCGATTTTGTTCTTTCATCTGGTTTTGATTTTGATTCCAATGTTCCTTGGGACCCTATTAATTCCATAATGTGTGCGAATAATCCTGGAACCGCATCACGACCTTTGGCCAATACACGCCGATTGCCCTTCGTCATAACAGATATTTTTACTTTGTTGCCATCGTTTAGAAATTCGAAAACCTTTTTCATTTTGATGTTTAAATCGTTTTCTTCTATAAACGGCTTTACCCAAACTTCACGAAGTTCGGTTGTTTTTTGGTTTTTCTTGGCCTCGTTTGCACGTTTCTTTTGATCATATTTAAATTTGCCATAATCCATAATTTTTACAATTGGTGGTGTGGCCGTAGCGTTGATTTCAACCAAATCTAATTCTTCATCCGCCGCCAATGACAACGCCTGTGCAATTGGCATTATACCCAGATTTTGTCCAGAATTGCTGATAACTTGAACTGATTTTGCAAAAATGCGGTTATTTATACGTGGACCCGCATCACGGCGATTATCGCGGTTTAATGTTGGTTTAATTGTAGGCTCCTTTATTAGTGCTTGTGTGAAAATTATTAACTATTTTTCGGGACTTTTCAACAAAATTTGTACCTGTTGCAGTGCCACCCATGCATCTCGTTTGGCGTTAGGTTTCAACATTAAATAATTTGGGTGAAAAATTGGAATGCATTTTATCCCATTTTCGATATCTTTGATAACCCCGTGATCTTTTGGTAAATTAGAATTACAAATTTCCATTGCTGCCAATGTCCCTAAGGTTAAAATTATTGTTGGATGCAATAATTCAATTATGCGGTTAATAAATGGACGTGTTAAATCCAGTTCTTCGCGACTTGGTGTGCGCCCCCCAGGGGTACGCCAAAATACCAATGGTGTTATTGATACATTTGAACGATCTATGCCGATTGCCCCAATCATTTTGTCTAATAATTCCCCACAATTTCCGGACAAAATATTACCCGTTTCATCATCGTCTGTGCTGGGAAGGTCTGTGATTATTAATAAACCTGATTGGTTTGTGCCAACATGTGGTAAAACGGTATTTGTTGCACCGGCCCGTAATGGATGCGAAAATTGTCCAATCATACGCAATAAACTTGGTATATCAGTTGGGCGTGCCGCCATTGATTGGGCAGTACTGTTTGATATTGGTGCAATCGGTGCAATCGGTGGAACGATTGCTGTTGGTGTGCGCCCAGATGTTGTTAATGTAAATTCTGGGGAAATGATATTGTCGATTTTAGGCGTTTGTGTATTGTTGCTTGTATTAGGTAATGTTGTTTGTTGTATAACAGATGGTATGTCTGTTAATTCCCAATTGACTCCGGCCAGAATTAAATCCTGTAATTCTTTGCGTGACATTAGTGTTTCCCCTTGATTTTTTTTCAATTTTATTATACACTACAGCACGAGCAACAGAAACTCAAGGGAGTATTTTCATGAAAGTAAAAAACTTTGCTATGTTGGCCGGTGTTGCCGGTTTGATGGCAGCATGTGGCGGTTCTTCGATTGTAGAACCTGCAGATATGAATGAACAACGTGTATTCTTCGCATTGAATTCTTCAGAAATTTCTGATGAAGCACGCGATAATTTGTTGGGACAGGCATTGTATATGAAAAATCACGCCGATACAAAAATCCAAATCGCTGGTAATTGTGACGAACGTGGTTCCACAGAATACAACTTGGCATTGGGTGCACGTCGTGCAAACGCTGCTAAATCCGTTATGGTTGAAGACGGTGTAGAAGCAAATCGTATTTCTACAATTTCATACGGTAAAGAACGTCCAATGGTTAAGGGTTCTGGTGAATCTGTATGGAAATGGAATCGTAATGCAACAACAACAGTTAAATAATTGTTATAGTTGTGGTGAATACGTCGGGTGACCGGCGTATTTTTTTATTTGTGTGTGCTTGCCTTTCGGTTTTTTATTTTGTATCGTTTTATCAACTAAATCGGGGGAAATAAATTATGGAAGAAAATAAATTATCTTTTGAAGATGCGTATAAACAGTTAGTGGAATTGGTAAAAAAAATGGAATCTGGTGAATTACCGTTGGCAGATTCTGTCGCAGCATACGAGCAGGGGATTAAATTAAAAGCATATTGCGAACAATTATTGAAAGAGGCTGAGTTAAAAATTGAAACGTTAAAGGTTTCAACTGCGGCATAGGGGGCTGTTGTGGCGGATAAAAGCAAATTAAGTCCAGTTATGCAACAATATGTTGATATGAAGGCTGAAAATCCTGATGCATTGTTAATGTTTCGTTTGGGGGATTTTTATGAATCTTTTTTTGAAGATGCAAAAACGATTAGTTCTGCCTTGGGACTGGTTTTAACGCAACGTGGAACAGATGCTGATGGTGAAAATATACCGATGTGCGGTATCCCGTGGCATGCGGCTGATAATTATTTTGGCCGTTTGGTGCGTTCCGGTTTTAATGTTGCGCTGGTTGAACAAATGGAAACACCTGCGCAGGCTAAAGAGCGTGGACATAAATTTATTGATCGACGGGTTATTCGTGTTTTGACCCCCGGGACGTTAACAGATGAAAATTTATTAAGCCCAAAAAAATCAAATTTTTTGGTTTCGGTTGTAAAAATGTCGGATGGAATATTTGATATTGCCGGGTGTGATATATCTACGGGTGAATTTTTTATCGGAAAAACAGCAGATATATTAGATGATTTGGTTCGTATTAACCCGGCTGAGGTTATTTATCCCGAATCATGTGCCGAAGATGAAACGATACTACATTTGCGTGATATTTTTAAAACAACACCTGTGTATGAAAAATTGTATCGGCGTGCAGATATTGAACAAATTATTGCGCGTGTGTTTGCGGGGGCGGTCAATTCTGATGATTTTGCGGTGGATACAGAAAATGCAATTGCAATGTTGGCGGGATATTTGTCAAATACACAACGTGATGCGTTGATTACATTTCGTGCCCCATATGTGTATAAATCAGGGCGTCAGTTATTGATAGATTCTGCCACATGGCGCAGTCTTGAAATAGATTCACCAATTAATGATGGTGGTGTTTGCCTAATAGATGTTTTGGATAATACAAAAACAGCGGCTGGGGCACGACGATTGCGTTCTTATTTGCGATCATTATCTGGTGATTGTGTTGAAATACATCGCCGTCAGGAACATATAAATCATTTGTTATCAAATCTAACAGTGATGGATTTGGTTGGTAATAATTTATCATCTGTTCCTGATGTCGGACGTGCATTAAGTCGTTTGTTGTCTGGACGTGGAACACCGCGTGATATGCGTAATGTTGGTGATTTTATTGGAAAATTGCCACAAATAAAGATGTTGGGAATGCGATTGGATTCTGATTTGATGGCAAAATTTGAAAAAATACAAACGCATGATGAATTGGGTTTGATAATGCAACGGGCATTATCGGACAGTTTACCCACATTTTTTCGTGATGGGGGTGTTATACGCGAAGGGTTTGATTTAGCGTTGGATAATATGCGTGGTTTGGCACATGGTGCCAAAGAAACAATCGCAGGAATGCAGGCAGAATATGCTGCAAATACTGGAATTAGTACATTAAAAATAAAATATAACAATATTTTGGGATATTTTATAGAAGTTCCCAGCAGTCGTGCAGATGCATTAATGGCACCTGAATCAGGATTTATACATCGACAAACGTTAACTGGAAATGTACGTTTTACAACATCTAAATTAATAGATTTGGATAATGATGTTCGCAGTGCCGCGGAAAAGTCCGCAGCGATAGAAGGGGAAATTATCAATGGATTAATTGAACGGATTCGTTTGATTGCTGATGATTTGTTAAACAGTGCCGAATTATTGGCAGATCTTGATGTGTGGTATTCTCTGGCAATTACGGCCGATAAATATGGATGGATTTGTCCAACGATTACGGATGATTATCAATTTAATGTTGTTGGTGGACGGCATCCTGTAATAGAATCGGTTTTACGTCCACGTGGTGATAATTTTGTAAAAAATGATTGCAATTTAAATGACAAATCAATTGCGTTATTAACTGGACCGAATATGGCGGGTAAATCAACATATTTACGTCAAAATGCAATTTTGGTCGTCTTGGCCCATTTGGGATCGTTTGTTCCTGCAACCAGTGCTACAATTGGTGTATGCGATCAGTTATTTAGTCGCGTTGGGGCATCGGATAATTTGGCCGCAGGACAATCTACGTTTATGGTGGAAATGAGTGAGACCGCCAATATTTTACGACGTGCAACACAAAAATCTTTTATTATATTTGATGAAATTGGTCGGGGAACGGCAACATATGATGGAATGGCGATTGCTCAGGCTGTGTTGGAATATTTGGATGGTATGCATCCGCGTACATTATTTGCAACACATTATCATGAATTGACCACGTTGGCAAATGCATATACTGGTACATTGAATAATGTTGCATGTTTAACAATTGATGTGCGTGAACATAATAATGAAATTGTGTTTATGCATAAAATTGTTCCTGGTGTTGCGAATCGGTCTTATGGTATTCATGTTGCACAAATGGCGGGGATGCCGGATTCTGTTGTGGCACGGGCAGAAAGTGTTTTGCAAGGTTTAGAATCAGCTAAAAATCATGTTGCCGCAACGGTTAATAATGATTATGTTGAAAAAAAAGAAACTGAACTAAAAACGTCCCCGGTGGTTTGTGTAAAAGATAAAAAATCAAGGGTAGATACAGGACAGTTAAATTTATTTGGATAAAATGGCATCAGGATGGGTTGTTTTAGATAAAGATTCAGGGGTGTTTTCACGAACGGCCGGTGGTCGTGTTGCACGTTTATTTGGTCAAAAAACGTTTGGACATATTGGAACACTTGATCCGATGGCATCTGGGGTTTTGGCAATTGCGGTTGGTGATGCCACAAAAATGATTCCTTTTGTTGAAGATATAAATGATGCCGACGTCAAAGAATATTTATTTTCTGTTCAATTTGGTTTTTTAACAGATACGTTGGATATAATGGGACGCCAAACGGCACGGGATGATTTTGTGCCATGTGTTGCCGATGTTGTTGGGGCGTTACCAAAATTTTTGGGAAATATTTCGCAAATTCCACCAATATACAGTGCGATTCATGTCAATGGTACACGCGCATATCAAATGGCATTATCTGGTAAAATGCCGCAAATGCAACCACGCCCGGTTCATATTTATGAATTGGAATTTTTAGGAATATCTGGGCATTCGTGGAATTTTAAAACCAGATGTAGTCGTGGAACATATGTTCGCAGCCTGGGGCGTGATATTGCCGCAATGTGTGGTGCAATGGGGACGGTTGATATGATACGCCGCGAAAAATCTGGAATTTTTGATATAGAAAATGCTGTAAAACTTGATTTTTTGGAAAAATTGGTTAATAATGGCGATAATTTCAAGGATTACTTGAAACCGATTGATTTTGGACTGGGGGACATTCCGGTTCTGAATCTGGATGATAAGGCGGCGCATCTATATAAAAATGGGGGCTTTATCGATGTTAACGGTGCAGATGGCCTTAGACGCGTTTATTCTGATGATATATTCATTGGAATTGGAATTGTGTTTGATGGTGTATTGCGACCAAAGCGAACAATTTAAAAAACAAAAGGAAATAAAATGTCCGTTACAAAAGAAAAAAAGACAGAATTAATTAATGCGTTTAAAACAACTGAAAAAGATAATGGTGGTTCTGCCGCTGCTCAGGTTGCTGTTTTAACAGAACGTATTCGTAATTTAACAGAACATATGAAAAATAATCACAAAGACCAACATTCAAAACGTGGTCTGTTGTTGATGGTCAATCGTCGTAAAAAACTGTTGGCATACATCAAGAATAATGATGTTGATGAATACGAAGAATTAATTAAGAAATTAGGTCTGCGTAAATAATAAAAACCGCCAATTGGCGGTTTTTTACTGTATTTGATATTTTGTCTTTGTCAACGTAAGCCCGAGGGTGTTTTACTCAGAATAAATTGACATAAATAATCCATCCTTATCGGCAGGTCCAATTATCTCGATGGTTCCACCACCATTGCCAATGATGAATCCGGCCAGCCCTGCAGATGCCTTGAAAATATAAACGTTTTGTGTGTCTGCTATTAAATCATTAATATCTATTTTTGTTCCATCGTTATAAACCAAATGATGATTTGCAGCGGTTTTTGGGTTGTTTTTTTGTGTCAACAGCTCATCTGTTGCAGGACAACGATATAATAAATTTTTGCTGACCACTTCTGCATTACGTTTTGCAACATGTTTTTCACAATCTTCGGGTGTTTTAACCTGTGACATACACCTGGCAAAATCATCGGGTGAACCAGAAAAATCGTCTTTGCAAATTTGTTCTGTTTTACAAAATGATACATTATACGTACCAACCTCGTGACCAATCTGTTCACAATTTGATAAATCAATTGCGGCAAACGCATCAAATGAAATAAAAAATATGCTAAGCGTATAATAAATATATTTAAACATTTTTCTCTCCTTTTTTACGATGTAAATTATATAACAAAAAAAATCGATTGAAAAGATATAAAAAAAGCACTTTGTTAAGGGTAAACATTATAATAATTGTTTTTAAATTGTGAAAAATACGAATTTTTAAAAGTTTTTTTGCGGCAATGGATTCTGGTAAATGTGTGATAATATATTGTATTTATTTGAGAATAAAATATTTTGTAATAAAAAACGGGCTGTTGCCCGTTTTTTATTCATTGTCTTCAGTTTGATCATTACTTGATGGCTGATCAACTGGTTGTTTTAAATAATTTTCTAACCAATGATTGTCAAAACGCAATGTTTTTACATCATAATTATCCAACAGTCGCTGTTGCAAAGGAATGGTTGTTTTTATACCTTCGATTACAAATTCATCTAATGCACGTTTTGCACGCATGATGCACGCGGTTCTGTTTTGTGCGTAAACAATCAATTTTGCAATCATTGAATCATAGGTTGGTGGAATTTCATAACCTGTATAAACCGCACTGTCAACACGAACCCCCAACCCACCAGATGGGGCATATAATGTAATTTTGCCTGGATTGGGGATAAATGTTTCTGGATCTTCTGCATTTATCCGAAATTCAATTGCGTGGCCATGTGGAATAACGTTTGATTGTGTGTAACCCAATTGTTCGCCTGCGGCGATGCGAATTTGTTCACGAACCAAATCAACACCATATACCATTTCTGTGACGGGGTGTTCTACCTGCAAACGGGTATTCATTTCCAGAAAATAGAATTTACCATCTTCAAACATAAATTCAAACGTTCCAGCGTTCATATAACCCATTTTTTTAGCTGCGTTTTTACATATTTCGATCATATCATCGCGTTGTTTTTGGGTTAATGCTGCTGCGGGGCATTCTTCCATAACTTTTTGGTTTTTACGTTGCAACGAGCAATCACGTTCACCGAATATTACAACGTTGCCATGTTGATCACCTAAAACCTGAAATTCGATATGACGTGGATGTAATAATAATTTTTCCATGTATAACGTATCATCACCAAAACCCGAACGTGCTTCGTTCTTGGTAATTTGGAACGCGGCTGCCATTTCGTCGGCGGACATTACCGGACGCATGCCACGTCCGCCACCGCCTGCAGATGCCTTTAACATTACAGGATATCCAATCTGTTCTGCACATTTTAATGCATCTTCGATTGTTTCAACCGCACCATCAGAGCCAGGAACAACAGGTAAACCACATTCAATTGCGGTGCGTTTCGCATTAACCTTGTCGCCCATTTTTATAATCATTTCAGGTGATGGACCGATCCAAATCATTCCGTGGCTTTGAACCTTTTGTGCAAAATCTGCACGTTCAGATAAAAAACCATAACCTGGGTGGATTGCATCCGCATTCGCTAATAATGCGGCTGTTAATATTGCAGATTCGTTTAAATATGAATCTTTTGATGGGCCTGGACCGATGCAAACCGATTCGTCAGCCAATTGAACGTGCAGAGCATTTTTATCAACTGTTGAATAAACTGCGACGGTTCTGATACCCATATCGCGGCATGCACGAATTATCCGTAACGCAATTTCGCCGCGATTGGCAATTAATACTTTTTTTATTTGTGACATGGTATTCTTTTTATTCAATTACAATAATTGGTTGATCGAATTCAACCGCCTGACCGTCTGAAACCAAAATTTCACGGACGGTACCATCTTTATCAGATTTAATTGGGTTAAATGTTTTCATTGCTTCGATCAATGCAATTGTATCACCAGATTTTACTTGGGAACCAACTGTAACAAATGGTTTTGAACCTGGTTCTGGTGCCAAATATGCAACCCCAACCATTGGCGATTTCAATGTATGCCCAGACATCTGAACAGATACGGATTGTGTATTTTTTACAGTTGTGGCTTCGGTTGATATTGGGGTACATGATGCTGGTGCTACAACCGTTCCCTGTAATTTAGATAAATGTATGTGTTTGCGGTATACACCAAACAAAAATTGACGTTCTAATTCTAATTCTGTTATTCCCATTTCATCCATAATCTTTGACATGGATTCTACGTTTGAACGAAAAGACATAATAAAAATCCTTTTATAAAGTTAATCCTTTGCCTAAAAATTTTATCATAATCATTGCATATGTCAAGGGACAGGGGCATAACCATAACCACCACCGGGTCTGCAACGTATGATGCGACGTATGGCCATTATGCATCCACGTAAAAATCCATGTTTTTCAATTGCCTGTATTGCATACGTACTGCAATTTGGGGTAAAACGGCATGTTGCACGTCCACCAATTATCGGTGAAATAATTATTTGATACAGACGAATTGTAGTGGTTGCCACACGAATAAGTATGTTTTTATTTGTCGGTGGTATTTTTATCATTTTTTATTGTTGTCATAATGTATCGCAAGGCCTTTGACATGGCGGTTATACCATCTGTCAAGGTGGCGTTCAAAATTTGTTGGCGTGCAATAAAAATATAGTCCATATCAGAAAGTAAAAATTTTTCGTTTTTTGCAATCCAAACACGTAACAGGCGTTTGGCACGATTGCGGTCAACCGCATGTTTGAAGGTTCGTTTGGTTGCAATTAAACCAAAGCGTGGATCGTTTTGATATTTTGCATTTTTTGCACGGATAATAAAGAGTGCGTTACGCGCGATTGGTGCGTCGTCTGGGGTTAAAAAATCTTGATGCTTTTTAATTGTATTTCTCATGTCGTCTATAATAACACAATATTGTCGAAATCAAATAAAAAAGCAAAAATGGTCGTTTTTTGTATTTAGGGCGCTTGATTTTTTTATATGAAGTTTATATACTGGAATCGAAATTAAAAATATTATGGGGGCAGTCAAATGTACAATTGGTTAATGAAGTTTTTTTCCGCCGATATGGCGATTGATTTGGGGACGGCAAATACGCTGATTTATGTAAAAGATCAGGGGATTGTTTTAAATGAACCGTCTGTGGTGGCGGTGGCTGAAAATCGTCTGATGGGGCGTAAAGAAATTTTGGCCGTTGGGACCGAAGCTAAACAGATGTTTGGTCGTACCCCTGGGACAATTTCTGCGGTTCGTCCATTGCGTGATGGCGTTATTGCAGATTTTGAGGTTGCCGAAGAAATGATAAAATATTTCATTCGCAAGGTTCATCGTCGTAACCCATTGGCCGCTCCGTTGATTATTATATGTGTTCCATCGTGTGCAACACAGGTGGAACGTCGTGCTATACAAGAAGCGGCGGATGCTGCCGGTGCACGTAAGGTGTTTATTGTTGAAGAATCAACTGCGGCCGCAATTGGTGCGGGATTGCCGGTTGAAAAGCCTGTGGGTTCAATGGTTTTGGATATCGGTGGTGGTACGACAGAGGTTGCGGTTATGTCGTTGGGTGGAATTGTTTATTCAAACGCAGTGCGTACGGCCGGTGATCAGATGGATTTAGATATTATTGATTATGTTCGTAAAAACAAAAATTTATTAATTGGTGAAAATACAGCCGAAGAAATAAAAAAACGTATCGGAACGGCAATTTCACCAAAGGATAAAACAAACGAATTAACAATGAAAATCAAGGGGCGTGATTTGTTAACAGGAACGCCGCGAGAAACAGTTATTACCGAATCGCAAATTGCGTCTGCACTGGATCAGACGGTTACGAAAATTGTTGAAACTGTGAAATTGGCCCTGGAATCGACACCACCGGAATTGTCTGCTGATATTGCAGATTTGGGTATTGCAATGACAGGTGGTGGTTCATTACTGCGCGGATTGGATGCCGCGATTCGTGCCGCAACTGGGTTACCTGCATTCTTGGTTGATAATCCGTTGGCCTGTGTTGCCTGTGGCAGCGGTAAAATGTTATCCAGTCTGGATAAAAATAAGCATATATTACAAACGATGTATTAAAAGAAATGCTTTAATCATAATGTTATCCAAAAAAATGGTGTAATAAATGCTCTCGGCGATTCGTCGGGGGCGTTTTTTATGTGAATATAAAATTTTTACGTTTAATGAAATATACAAAGATGAAAAAATTGTAATGTTTTTTATGGGAAATATTCAAATCGCACCTTTACAATTTTTAATTATCGGTTGTTATTTTTTTATACTTTGTGTGAATTTGGAATCAAACTTAATGACATTTGTTTTTTGTACGGATACAAATAAATCTAATGCATAATGACGGTTAGGTGCTTTTTTCACATTTATTTTCGGTTGTTAAACGATAACCAGTGTCGCATTGGCATTTTTTGTTAGTTGAATTGTATGTTGAATTTTCTGGGCATTTTACACATTTACCTTCGCTTAACATATAGTTAGTGTTGCAGTCACACGTGAGGCTAGTTGAATTGAATGTTGAATTTTCTGGGCATAACAGAGATTGATAGAACATCTCAGAAATAGTTTGTATGCATTTGGTTTCTCCATTGGGGGTGGGACATGAACGTGTGTCGTCATTGAAAACCGCATACGCACATGTTAATGCAACATTCCGGCATGCCCCCTTCATAATATTATATACACTGGATGTGGATGCCGTGTTGGACCATGTATTAACCTGGGTAACCTGTTGGTTATAACAATTTGCAACGTCGGTCATGCAACTGGATGCATAATCTGAAACGATTTTTCGTTGCTGGGCACGAATATTTGTTAATGCTCGTTGAATATAATTTACAACAACATCATTATACTGATTATATGTATCATCGGTATATGTATAACGTTGGCATTTATCCAAAACCGCACGACATAATCCCGAATCTGTACCGGTTGATTTTGCCCCGGTTCCAATTTTTTGTAACAGATATTTTGTAATTAATTGCCCGTCGTTATTTTCAGTATCTGTGACTGCTTTAGCCGCTTCTAAAAAACTTTGATTGATTTTGCTGTTGTCATAGTTGGCCGTAAAGTTTATTACGTTTGAAATATTCTGACCTAAAATAACTTTGCCATTTTCGTCTATGTACTTTTTTGTCGGATCTAAACAATTTATATAGTCTTCACCGCATACCATATCGTCAATCATACAATTATCCAACGCAGCGATACACCCCTTGGCATCATATGCATTTTTATTTTCCAATAATGCCAAACGGGCCTTTTGCAACATTAAATTTGCACTGCGGACATTGGATATCAGGCCTTCGTTCATTTTCTTTAAGCCCTGTTCGTATGCTATGCAATCTTTATCAATTGCCAAATCATAATTACCGGTTATTTGTTTTGATGTTGCACCAACATTTACACATTGTGTTAATACTGTATTACAACGTTTTTTTGCCGCATTATATAATTCAGTTCCGCGTAAATTGGAAATACTGTTACTGGTGCTGTTACCTAAAAAGTCTAAATTAAATATATCCGCCGAATCAGATGAAAAATTTAAATCCATATCCAACCCAAACGATGTGTCACTGGAATATGATGCGGAACTGGTTGGATCTTTGATTAAATCTTCGATTTCGCTTAACATATTTCGTGTTGTGGTATTGTCTTTATTTTTATCCAATGCCAATTCAGCCTCGGTCGCATTCATAATTGCACGAATTTCATCAGCCGACAGACCAACATAACGTATACGTTGGGCAACCTCGTTCAATTCTGCATTTGCATCCTTAACTGCGGTTTCAACGCGGGTGTATCGTGATAAATTTCCAGAACAAGAACACCGTTTTTGATTTTGGTCAACAACCGCACAAAACTGATCCATACATTCATTATATTGTTCTTGGCATGATTTATTTAAATCAGCGGTTTGTTCCAGACGTTCTTTGGCCTCTTTTATTGATTCTGGGGTTTGGTTGACTGCTGCACGTGTAGAAATATTGCGAATTTCTTTATCTATGTTGGAACCGGTTTGAATGTTTGTTCCGGCAATTGTTGCGCGACCGCCTACCTCGGCTGTGGTGGGACGCAGCGTTAATCCAGCCCGACGAACCGCAGGATTATTGTTGATACTGGCCTCGGTAACACGGCTGTTCCGACCAACTGTATTAACCGCGGCATCCAAACCAGTGCGTTCATTTGAATTTTGTCCCGTTATTCCCGCACGCGATGCAGTTGATACCGATCGGGCGGCAACCGTACCGTCGCGTTGTGTGTTGGTATTGGTGTTTGATACACGTGTGCCACTGCGGGTAATTGTTTGTTTATCAACCTGTGGTGATTGTGTTGTTGTACGGGCCGCAATGCGCGATGTGTTTGATTGCATTTGATTATTTGATGCAGTTCGTGCCGTAATATTCTGTGGTGACTGTGCAGTCATACGAGTATTATCAGTTGATTGATTTGTTGGTATTACACGCGAAACCGACACCCCACCATCAACGCCAAATGCGGATGGGACAGATAACGTGATTGCCGATAAAATCGTCACAAATTTTTTCATTATTATTCTGTAATTATACCATATTCGGTATATTGATAAAAGATTAAAATGAATAAAAACAATAAAAAACCGCCATATCAGTAATGGCGGTGTATAACGCTATGGACACAATGCTAATTGATTCAGTACATTTTGAACATCGGTGTTTACTGATACGGTAATTTCACGTTGTAAACCATCGGTATATGTATAGTAAAATTTTTGATTTTTAAATTCTGGTACTGTTTGATACACATATTTAAATGGCGCCAACATCGCTTGAAACCATTGACGACCACGACACAAACATCCGTTACGGACGTCTGCTGCGACTGCTGCGGTGGCTGTATTTGGATAATTTTTATCCAATTCATCATCTGTCATCATTAAACAGCGTGAACCAAAACCATAAAAGTTTGCATCATCAGACATGAATTTGTATATTAAATCAGGTTTTGCCCCCGCGGTGCGTAATGAATAAACCATACCGTCTGTGCAACATGCCCGTGCGGAATTCATTAACATTTTGTATCGTGCCAACAACGGGGCGGATACAGGGGCATCTGCACGTAATTTTGAATTACACTTTGCTTTTGCTATGAATTCGTTCATATTGTCATCGCGAATTTTGGGACTGCGTGGGGATACTGTTTCGCGAATAATTGGTTTACGCCGCCATATTTCACATTCTGTTTCTGTTTCAAACGGACAAGCATCGCTTGGTGCACCAAATGCATTTTTGATTACCGTGCTCATATCTTGGGCAACGTATTCTGGACGTGGTGCCGGTATAGTGATACGTTGACTAAACAATGGTTTTGAATTCGATTCGATGATTTTATCTGTTGTCCATAGACTATTTTTTGGTCGTGCCGGATTTAATAAGTCTTCAACCCGTGCACGTGTTTCGGCTGCACTGTCCATTGTGTCGGCATACATGTCGGTAATGGTAACGTTATCTGTTGTGTTTGTTGTATCGCGTAAATACAATTCGTCCATTGGTTGTAGAAACCAGTCAGAAAAGTCTTTATCTGTATATGATGATATTGAATCATCCCATAACGGTACGCCATCACGCCAATCAACCGTTTTGTCGAATGCACGGGGGGTGTATACCCCGGTTGTGCCATCCCATATAGGGGGCCGATTATCTGATGGAACAGGTTTAATGGATAATAACTTTACCTGATGCATTTGATTCGGATTTGGATAAACCGGAATCTGTGATTGTGATGATTGGTATGATGCGGTTGATATCTGTTCAGAATCATCAAATGTATCAAACCATGTTGGAACACAATCAGGACCAATGCATTCGGATGCAAATGCTTTTGTGGCATAAAATGCACATAAAAGTGACGAAATAATTGCAATTTTGTTTTTCATATTTTGAATAATATCACAAAAAACGGTATATTTGTAACACAATTTTAATAAATGTCGTTTTTTATTGTTTAATGACGCTTGTCAGCAATTTTTTAGGAATTAAACCCCAAAGGAGGAAACTTTATGAAGTTGCTATTAATTGGTGGGTTTGTTGGAGGTTTGACTGTTTTTCCTGTTTATGCCAAAAATGATGACATATATGGTGAAAAAATATCTGGCGAACAATATGATTTTGAAATTGATTCGGATATTGAAATAAATGAAAACTCTTTTCAGGGGCTGCAATTCGGAACAGGAATATCCGGCACCAGTGGCCTGAATATGTTTTTGGGGTATGTAAATAAAGATTTGCTGTCATTTTGGTTGAAACGCATTGGGGTAAGATTTGATTTTGCAACAACGGGCCCCGTAAAAACGACAATTAATAATGAAATAAAAAGAGCAATTGATGCGGATGGCATAGAATATGATGGCGGTTTGTTCGTTAATAACATAGGGATTTCGGCTAAACATATGGCGGCAATGATAGATTTTACCCGTTTGGAAATACATGTTTTTTGTGTGGATGGCGTGTAACGGGCGGATATTACAGTGGAAATTTAAAGGTAAATGCCGATTTAACGGGTGGTGGCGATTGTTTTTCCGATTCGGAAATTGAATTTGAATTATCAGAAACAAAATATAAATATATTGGCGATGGTGTTATTGGAATTGCAAAGGCAAATTGGAAATACCGTGGACCATATTTGGGAACAGGGATTGATGTTGGTATTTTTGCTGGACTTAAAATATATATAGATGCGGGTGTTGTGTTCACAAATAAGACTGCTATGTTAAATTTTGATATTCCGGCGGTGGGGGTGCAAAAATGGGATGGGTATAGTTGGGTTGATGTTGACAGTGATACTTTGCGGGCGGAATTGGATGAAGATATCGCGGATGCGCTGGCAGATACACAATCTGATTTGGATAAAATTAACTTTTTCCCAATAGTAAAGGTTGGTTTTATGTACAGATTTTAATAAGAGACGATAAAAAATATTCACGGTGTCCGATTCGACACCGTTTTTTGTTGTTAAAATCAATAGGAATAATAGAAAAATGATACAACCGAATCTGTTTTTGTGTAAAAACCGAATCAGAAAGTTAAAAAAATTAAAAAAAATTAAACTATTTTTTTGATGATAAAATGGCGGATTTCCGGGATGTTTTCCTGTTGGTATTGTTTTTTTTGAAAAAAAATGAAATTATTTTTGAAAAAGCGCTTGACTTTTTCGATGTTTAAACACATACTATGCAGGCTTTCAAGTTAAGAACGAACGAAAAAGAAAGTTCCTAACCTCTGAGATAAGGCGGTTTACAGAGTGTCAAAAAATGGTTCTGATAAAACGTAACATTGTGAATAAAAGCAGCTCATCAAAAGATTTTTGATGCAAATCAAGAATCTGTTCAAGAAGAGATATGCAGACAGTTGAATTTGGTATATCCAAACTTTGACTAAGTCAATGTGCATATCTTAGACAGGTAGTAGGTTCAAATTAAGTTTGTGAACCTCGTTAAAAACTTGTCTTGCGAATAATTAATTATGTAAAGACGAACTGATATATTAGTCAGCTTTGTTTATATGCACGGGACTTAAACCCAAGTTTTTTAAAACTTGAGAGTTTGATCCTGGCTCAGAACGAACGCTGGCGGCAGGTCTTAGGCATGCAAGTCGAACGGGTGAAGCAGAGCTTGCTCTGTGGATCTAGTGGCGCACGAGTGAGTAACGCGTGGGAAACTGCCCATCACTGGGGAATAACGTTTGGAAACGAACGCTAATACCGCATACGCCGGAAACGGGAAAGATTTATCGGTGATGGATGTGCCCGCGTTGGATTAGCTTGTTGGTGGGGTAACGGCCTACCAAGGCGATGATCCATAGCTGGTCTGAGAGGATGATCAGCCACGCTGGAACTGAGACACGGTCCAGACTCCTACGGGAGGCAGCAGCTAAGAATATTGGGCAATGGAGGAAACTCTGACCCAGCCATGCCGCGTGAATGAAGAAGGCCTTCGGGTTGTAAAGTTCTTTTAGTCG
>JAZLJO010000019.1:0-37247 GCA_045617905.1 Candidatus Enterousia sp. | reverse complement strand
CAAATGTTATACCGCGGATGGCAAATTGATTCCAGAAAACGTTTTGGAATTACTGTGGGTTTATAAAAAAGACGGCAGTCGCCCCGTTCCAAAAGAATTGGCCGACATAATGCGCAAAGATAAAAACTATGACATTGTCGTTTGTGGTGGTTATTGGTTAACAGATAGCACAACAAAAATATATATCACCGACAGTTTTGGTGAATCTGAAATTATGAAAAAATTACGCCCCAGCTGTCAGGTTATTTATTCCAACGATATTTTACAAACACTTGAAAATGAAAGAGAAAACATCATGAAATTCAAATCATTTATAATGAATCCCCCCTATGGCAATCTGCATTTGCCAATATTAAAACAGATGATTGAAACAGTTGTTGATAACGGTGGTCATGGTGTTAGTTTACAACCAGTTCGTTGGTTGCAAGACCCATTGTGGAAATATAAATCAAATACAGACGCAAAAAAATATAAAGAGTTTTTTGAAAACAAGATTGACAATATTGATATTATAAAAGCCGATGTTGCGTCAAAATTATTTGGGTCTGCTACATTTTCCATGGACCTTGGTGTGTTTATAGTGTGCAAAGACGGCAAATGTAATTATGAATCTTTCTCGTATAATGCAATTGTAGAGAAAGTATTGAATAAAATGCCCTCCAATGTAGAATCCCATGTTCATCAAGATTATAAAAAGAAATTCAGTGTTCCGACACTACCACTTTATGGGCACGGCATAAAGGGAACTGGCTGGGTTAAAAAGATAATTATAGAAAACGGCATGTATAACGGAACAGATTATCTGGTTCAGAAAAAGGGAAATTTTAAGGATACTGAAAAAGTCGCAAATGTTGTATCATTTGATACCAAACAAGAAGCACAAAATTATATTGATGCATCAAGAACGAATTTTATGACTTATTTGTTTATAACTTTACAAAAAGACATACATACACCATTAAAATTTTATCCATTTATGAATGATTATTCTGAACCCTGGACAGATGAACGGTTTTATGAATATTTTGATATAACACCAGAAGAAAAGAAAATTATTGAAAAAACAGTTAAAGACGCGAAAAAGTAATGACAAGACATAAGAAAACTTATAATTGCAATAACAGTGCGTGCGATTTAAAACTGACCAAACAAGAATGTCAGTCGGCTGGTGCTTTTCATACTCCTAAAAAGTTAGCCATTGCACTGGCTAAAAAACTGTTTCCAAAATACGCCAAATGTGAAACCAAAGCCGATATAATTGAACAATTTGGTCAAGATGGAATTGATTTTCTAAAAGATTTCAGGTTGATTGACCCATGTTGCGGAACGGGTAATTTGTTGGCCGCTGCGATGAATGTATATAAATGGATGGATGAAGAAGATTTATATGGGGTTGATATTGACCCACGGGCCGTTGAGTTCTGTATCAAAAAATTTCCAGATGGACATTTTCAGGTTGGTGATTGTTTATTAGAAGATTTAACAGACGATAAATTTTGGCAACATCCATCCGATGGACTATTCGGGGCATACAAGGCAGAAAAATTACAAGCCGCCACAGCAATATTAAAAGACAAAAGTATAAAACAACGTAAAGAATTATCAGAGCAACTATTACAACAAAAACAAATAATATAGCACACTATAAACATTCTTTTATAGGTTATTACCGATTTTATTTTCGTTGTCCAGGACTTGAATTTGGCTTATTTATGTGTGTTTTATGATAAATGGCACTATAAGGTGCTGTTTTTATGTAACCATATTTGGATAAAATGCCATAAACTATTAAATTTAAACAGTTTATCTTTAACTATTTAATTTCAACAGTAAATACGATTTTTTTTGATAAAAATGCTAAAAAATAGCTAAAAACCGCGCTTTTTGGCTTGTTTTTCTTAAAAAAACAGTTCGCATGGACAATTTTTCACCGTAATATAAGTATGTAAACATAAAAAACAACCTAAAAACAAAAGGATATACAATGTTGCAAAATTATAAAACTTGGTTATTGGAAAATGGTTACAGCGAAAAATCAGGTCGTTTATTACCATCCACGGTGTATTCATATATACTTGGAATCAAAAATACTTGTAAATATGAAAACATATCTATCGAACAGTTGGCAGAAAATATTAATGCTATTGCGCCAACCTATCAGCCTGGACAAAAAAATTCTGTAAAAGGTCGCGGATTATCACGTGCGGTCAGATGTTCACTTGTTCAGTTTCAAAGATTCATCAATCAACAACAGGTTGCGTAATGAATAAGATTGCGGAATTGAATGATAAACTGCGTCAGAACATATTTAATCCCGGTAAAGATAAAGTGATTCTGACGCGGGGTGTTTCAAATTTACCATTTGATGAACAGTTGAAAATCCTAATAAAGGTTAAAGATTTCAACGATTTTACACCAGATAACAATCCTTGGGGTGAAAATGATTTTGGAAAACTGGAACATAACAATACCGATTATTTCTGGAAAATAGATTACTACAATCGTGATATGGACGCCGGTTCTGATGACCCTAGCAATCCAGATATAACAACCCGGGTTTTAACAATTATGCGTGCAGACGAATATTAAACAAAAAGGATTTAACATGCCAAATTGCACATATTTCAAAATAGAAGCAAACGGAATTCTTTTGCCGGAAATTTACTTTAACTATGACCAAGCAAAAGCAGCATTACGAAATCTAGAAAATAATAATGTCGCTTTAATTGGCCGCGTAATTATGTATTAATCATCCAAAGTGTAAATAAACCCGCTGATTTGTTTCAACGGGTTATTTCTTTATTTAATCCATATTTGACGCGTGGGTGCCCCTTTTTCGTCTGGCTTATAAGTTATAATCTTGCTTGTTTTGGGGCCAACCACGAATGGTTTTTGTGATAATTTGGAATATTCTGTTCGTTTAACAAACATTTCGGTTGATAAAATTATTCTGGAATCGTCAAAATGGGCTTTTTTATTGGCTTTTATTTCCTTTGTTCCATAAATATACGAACAATACGGCGTTCTGTTGATTTGTTGGGTATTGATAACATCTGATGAAAATTTAAAATGTTTGATAGTTTTATTCATTGCAGTTATTATTTTTTCGTCGGTATATCGGTTGTTCTGCAAAAATATGTGAAAATGAATCTTACCTTTATCAACTTTGTTCTTTTCTGCAAAGCCAATAAACAATAATGGTTTACGAATCCAATGTCTTGGGCTTAGTTGCTTTTGGAAATATTTCATAACGGTTCTTAAATAATTACGCGATATTTCCATCATTGTGCTTCGTTGGTTAGTTGGAAATTGTATCGAAATAAAATGTGTCGGCGCAAATTCATATAACCAATTGCAAATTTCTTTCTGTACAAATAATGTGATTTTTTTGTTTTTTCGGATTATACAATCAATCTGGTATACATCCACAAAATCTGATTTTAACATGTTTACCACCTATGTGTTGCAACCATGAACACAGATTGAATCGTAATTGGTTGTGGTAGGTGGTAAAGATTCTTTCTGTATCCATGGTTATCATATAAATTAGAACGGTTGTATTATTGTTTCTGTGTTGTGGTTGTATTTTCTTGAAAAGAGTAAAAAAATTTTAACAACGCGATTGTTTTATCGGATGTTAAAATTTCAGCAACCAACATATATCACCCGCATTGCGTCTATGTTTATCGTCAAAATATTTTTCGTCGAAAGTCCACAACCGATATGATATAAACATTTTATAGAACCGCTTTTTTTGTGGTGGTTGCATAGTTGGAATTATTTTTTTTGCAGAGAACATGGATTTTTAGTCCCTGTTTACAAGATTTTTATCAGTGTTTTCCTGCTCCTGTTTACGTTTATTTTCCAATTCTTGACGTTTACGTTCTTTTTCTAATCGGCGTTTTTCTTTTTGTGCCTTCGCTGCTTCTTTTCTGCGTTCGGCCTTTTTACGTTCTTCAAAGGTATGTTTATCTTCAATCGTTTTATATTCCGTCCAAGTTGGGGGTATAGCACACCACGTATTACCACTGAAAGGGGAATAATAATAGTTGCCTGCCAATTTATAATTATCAGAAATTTCCAATAAATTTTCATCGGTTATGCCTAAATGGTGCATATATAAATCTTTAAAAAGGTTCTTGTCCACATAGCAGTTGTTTAAACTGCTTTCCAACATATCTGGCAAGGTTTGATGTGCCAGGTATTTACATATATCTGGTGTAATATAACGTTTTAATGCACCATCAATATCAAAATCCGTTCCATTGATGTCACATTTTTCCTTCTCTGCGGTCAATTGTTTTACCAGTTTACGGTAAAGTATTTCACCTTTTTCTTTTACGTCTGCACCAACCATAATCACATTTGTCCCATCGGATGTTAGATTGTTTTCTGTTGTGATATTTTCTGTTGGTATATCATCACAGGATACAGGTGTTGTTGGTTCTGATGGATTTGGATTATCAACAAAGAAACGGAGCAGACTGTTATAAAGTTCGTCACGTGTAATTTTGGTATTATCTTCATCTTTCGTATTGGTGACATTATATTCTTCGGCGATTTCAAGATAATTTGGTGCAGTTACTTTATAAAATATGGTTGTGCAATTTGGATACCTAACTTCGGTTATTAAACCTCTGTCGCGAAGGTATCTTAATGCTGTCTTTATCGCTTCTTTACGTTCAGATGTAAGTATCTGTTTGGAATAACTATCCTTTACACAATCGTATATGTTAGTGGGTGAAAATTGTATTTCTGATGTCATAATCCGTTCATCCGTCATGTTGATAAAACCGAATTTATCGGACATATATTTTAAAATGCAGGATATTGCCAACGGATTTAAACGTTTTTCATTATGTTTAGAAACGATATCATACAAATCATAATATCGGTCGAAACTTGGTAATGAATCCATAATATTTTTTATTATGTTTTTCAATGTTCCTTCTGCCAATGGACGCCCGTCTAGTCTGTGACCAAATTTTATAATCGACACACGACGTTGCATTAGGCTTATCTGGGCATTTGATGTAAAAATATTATTCGTATTAACAAAATAATTATATTGTGGTTTGTTTTTTGGATTGAGTTCAACGTTACCACCATTAACTAAATTTAATAACATATCTCGGTCCACATCGGTCGGTTTTATTTCATCGAAGTAATTTAAATGACTTTTCCAAACTTGCTCTTCGTGGGTTGATTCCAAAAGTTTTCCAGTATGCGCTTTAAATACCACCCCGTATTGGGATTCTACCTCAGAAATAGCCTCAGCAGTTGCAGATTTTCCGTTCCGTGCTATGCCGTTGAAGAATACACATGTTTTGTCGTTTTCAACCATCACATTGTTTCGTAGGTGTTTTAATTGCATAAGGAAACAAACCAATGCAAGATAACTATGCTCGTCAACGATATTTAATCGATACAGATTGTCCACAAGTTTTACAATGTCGGGTTTCGAATTCTTTTCAGCCTGTTCGATATTGTTTTTAAAAAATTCTTTGTCCAGTTCGATTTTTTGAAATGCCGTTTTTTCAAAAATACGTTCAACGGTCTTTGGTTGACATTCAATCAATCTTGCAATTCGTTGTGTTATATCGTATTTTTGAGGAACACCGGTTGCAGGGTCAACAGCGAAACACGTAATCGGATTATCTTTAAAAGCGGCAAGCGTTACATCGTATGCGTTTGCTATATTAAAAGCAATGTTATTTTTTGCACAATAAATTGCAATATTTGTTTCGTCTTCATGTTTTAAAGACACTTTATTATAAGTCATAAAATACTCCTTTGTTTATTGTTTTGGGAAATAAAAATTCCCCATATATATAGAATTTGTTTTTTTGACGAACTTTTTGAAAAAATTGAAAAAAATTTTTAAATTAAAATGTTATTTAGATGGGTGTGTATATTTTTTTGTTTTTTTTGGGGTTTTGTTTTTTTGTTTTAAGATTATTTTTAATTAAAATAGTAAAATAAAAAAATAATAGTTTATTAGTAATATCAATAAGTTATGATTTTTTTGTGCTTAGGTTTTTTTAGTTTTTATATAAAAATGATACAAATGTATAATAAAAAATTACTGGATTTGGTATGATATTTTTTTGCTTCGCGCGGAAAGGCCCTTGAAAAAAATTTTTTCAATTTATGTCTGTCGATTTCTTAACCGGATGGATGGTGGCATATATGGCCCGGGATATACGGAGCGGCTATTCTGGCCCCCTTGCTGGGATACGGCAATGCCCACGCGGACATACCCAGCGCAGCATTATTTTTTTGACATTACATCCTTCCAATAATCAAATTCCGTTTGTAAAAAGTCATAACGTAATTTATCGGCTTGTTCTTTGATTTCATCCAATCTGCGCTTAGAATAATGCTGTTGCATTGTATTTTGACCTTTCCAGCCTATAATTTTGTTGATGTATATCTGTGAAACACCGGCTTTTTCTAATATCTCCGTTGCATTATTACGCAATGAATGAAAATCATATTTATCCCCATTGGGTTGCTTAATCCCCAAATCTTTGACATATTGTAAAAAACCTTTCTGGACAATATTTGTATTAAAACCGCCATCTTTTGGTCGTTGGCAATTTTGGAATATAAAGTCGGTATCTTTGGCTTTTAATTTTGTTTTACGGCGTTTTACATATTCCACAAAGCCCAAATCCAATAATTGTTTTGCAATCGGCACCAAGCGTTCAGATTCATCGTTCTTTAATTGTTTTATTTTATGGTTGCGCTTGAACTGGATACAATCAATACCATCTTTATTTATTATATCAGCATATTGCAGTGTTGTTGCAGCATTGCGACGTGCACCGGTAAACAACGAAATAACCACAAACCAAAATTGGTCTTCATTATCTTTGAAAAATGTTTGTTTGGGGTCAAATATTTGAATCAGATGTTCGCGCGTATATTGCATATGGCCCTTTGTATCCAATGACGATGTTTTGTCTAGACTTTTAAGAAACAGGTTTATTGTCGGGGTTAAATTTGTTTGAAACCCAGGATTAACACT
Source organism: Candidatus Enterousia sp. (assembly GCA_045617905.1). Lineage (GTDB taxonomy): Bacteria > Pseudomonadota > Alphaproteobacteria > Rs-D84 > Rs-D84 > Enterousia. The sequence goes on along the minus strand of JAZLJO010000019.1, from coordinate 30,217 downwards.
TGGTGCATATTCAGTAAAATCGCGTAAATATCTGGCATATTTGCGTCTAGTGTTTCCCTTGGAATCTGTCATATTTTTGATTTTTTTACATATTTTATCAATCACATCAACCCTGTAAAAATCGACATATTTATATGTTTCTGGGTCTAAATCAACCCATCTAACCATTTTATCAACGATATTATGCTTGCGCTTTGCTTCGGTTTCACAATTAATGGTTTCCAAACTGGACAGCCACTTTGTCAAAATATCCCCGATTGTTTCGTTTGCAGATGGCGGATTGTCTGTTGGTGTATAATTCAATTTTGATTGCAGCATTTCCATCAATTTTTCATTTCCAGCATCAACACGCATATTTACAATTTCAGCAATCAATTTTAAATCATCGTCATCAAGCGTCCTGTTGGTATGAGGTTGATATAAATTTGAAACAATGTCCCATAATTCCTCGACAACCTTAATATCTGTTTTTGCAGATATACGCTTTTGTTGTGTGGTAATAATCCGTCCATCACCATTATCAATATTTACATCAACCGTATCAAAAACAACTCGGTCCATCAATTCCTTGGCGCGTTTAAATAATCTTTTCGTATCCATAGTGTGCAATTCCACCGTTTTTTTCATATTCTTTGCTTTTTCCAAGGCTTCATAATAATTTTTCGTATGCAATGATTTTATAAAATACCGGCGTTTACCATCTTGACGTGGTAATTCAACCATATAATAAAATACATTACCCCGTAAATACAGGTTGTCATTTGCTTGACAATTTGCTTTACACTTCTTAAACATAGGTTTTTGTCCTTTATTTTTCAAGTGTGCCAAAGCAAAAAAATCAGATAAATCAAAGCATTGTCCGCATTATCATTTTTTAGACAAAAACAAAAAATCCGGTGCAAAAGCCCGGATTCCTAATAAAAACTCTGGTGCGAGCAAAGGGGCTCGAACCCTCGACCTCAACCTTGGCAAGGTTGCGCTCTAGCCAACTGAGCTACGCTCGCACTACTTTGACAAGTTTACATAAAATTTATCCGTAATGCAAGAAAAAAATTAAAACTTTGCACAAAAAATAAATTGACAAAAGTATTTTTTATACTAAAATCTCAACAAAAAGGCTAAAGATGAGAATTTATTCAAAATATAATTTAACGAAACAGCAAATAAAATATTTTATTTTATCTGCCTTTGCATTGGTAAACACATCTTGCGAAGATTTATTATCTGAAACTGTTAATTACCCAGATTTATACCTACAAATTCAATTTAAACCAACCGATTGGAAAAACAGTGCACTATATTCTCAAGCCATAGATATTAACAATGATCCAATTATATCAAAGTGTGATTCTGTACTGGACTGTGCAATTAACGAACCAGACCCTGCGAAAAATCCGCATGGTATTCATTTTTTTGCCAAAGATTTTGATACAGCAACACCAATTGATTTAGTAAACACACAGATTTATTTAAGTTATATCCGCAAACATATTGCCGTAAGATATGGGAACCGTGTACCATATGCCTTATCAAGAATAAACGGTGCAGGTTCAACAGTCAACCCAACAACAACCGTGGACTCAATTGCAAAAGCAGATTATAACTTTGATCCAACAGTAATCAGCCAGTTTGGATTCAGATATCGCCCAGGGCAAAAAACAAAATAAAAAAACAGGTTCCAAATGGAACCTATTTTTTTATAACCATTTCCACGGTTGGAATATTTTCAATAAACTAACCGCCGTACGTTTATCTGCAAACGCATGACCACAACGTGGGCAAACAATAAACGCAGCCAACATCGCCTTAACCTTTTTAAATAACAACATCCACACCAAAAATCCAACGGCCCATGCGGCACCAACCAATCCCCATGCTACATATCCGAAATATGTATTAACCGTTCCTGTCAAAGCCTTTATTATATCAACATTTGATTTTTCTAAATCGTTATATATTTTTGTTGCAACAGGCCATGATGATGGACGCCATGGATACACATGCTTTATACCATAATTAGTCAACAATGTTGTTCCCAACCCACCGGTAGATTTATCCAACTGTTTTTTTACTGCTTCGTCTATCATTTTATCAAATTCTGCCTGTAATACAGACGTTAAATCCTTTTCGACTTTGTCTAATTTTTCATTAACCAACTTTGCGGTATCATCAACCTTTGCTATGGCTGAATCAGCCTTGGCAATATTATTATCAACCTTGTTCACTGCTTTGTCCACAGCACCGGTTTTTACGCCAAATTTACCAGCCAGACCAGTCAAAGTTTTAACACCACCAGTAGCATTTTTTGCATTATCTGTTACCTGTTTTGCTTGTGTTGTTTTATCTGTAACCTTTTCCACCGCCCCTTGTGCAATTTTAACTTTGTCTATGGCAACGGATACCGGTTTTTCCAAATTGATTGAATTCTTGATACTGGCCAATAATTTTTCATACTGCGCAACCATATTACGTTGAACATCAAAAAACATAGAAATAACTATTGATTTTTTAATTGGCTGTGAATATGTATTTTTAACATATAATGGTGCCCACACAACAAAAGCAATCCAGGCAAACGTTACAAGTGCAAATATGCGCTTTACCCACGTAATGTACGCAGTCTTTTTTGCAACGGTTTTAGCCCCATCACGTTCAATAACATCTATTTCCTTTTTCTTGGACATTTCTATACCTCCGTATTTATATATTCACAGTCTAAATCGCATTTACTACACATGCAAGTGATATCTATACTATTGTCCAGTATATTTTTTAATAAAATCACGTTTAAATTCTGCAAAACGCCCCTGCTCTATGCTGGTACGAATATCACGCATTAAATCCTGATAGAACCACAAATTATGTTGTGTCAATAATGTTGCCCCCAACATTTCATTGCATTTAATTAAGTGATGAATATATGCACGTGACAATTTACAAGCCGGACATCCACATTTATCATCCAATGGTGCTGAATCATCACGGAATCGTGCATTTTTCATATTCATTGTCCCATTTCTGGTAAATGCCTGAGCTGTACGACCAGCCCGTGTTGGCATAACACAATCAAACATATCGATACCGCGTTCAACCGCCCCCAATATATCCAATGGTGTTCCAACCCCCATTAAATATCGTGGTTTATCCGTCGGCAACAACGGCGTCACAGTTGCAATCATATCAAACATTACATCTTGTGATTCCCCAACAGCCAACCCACCAACCGCATATCCATCAAAGCCAATTTCTGTCAACGCACGTGCAGATTTTTCACGTAAATCGTGATAATCTGCCCCCTGAACGATTCCAAAAATTCCATATCCCGGTCGATCAACAAAGGCTTCTTTACTACGCCGTGCCCAACGCGTCACCATATCAACATTTTTTTCAACACGTGCACGTTCCGCCGGCAAATGTAAACATTCATCTAATACCATTGTAATATTAGAATCCAATTGATGCTGAATATGAACAGAATCTTCGGGACGTAAAAAATGCTTTACCCCCCCGTCTATGTGCGAAGTAAATTCAACCCCCATTTCGTTCATTTTTACCAAATTTGATAATGACATAACCTGAAAACCACCACTGTCTGTCAAAATTGGGCCATGCCACCCGCTAAAATTATGCAATCCACCCATTTTTTCAACCAAATCCCCACCTGGACGCATCATCAAATGATACGTATTACCCAATATAACCTGTGTTCCGGTTGCTGCAACATGATCCATTGTTAACGCCTTAACCGTGGCCGCCGTTCCAACCGCCATAAATGCCGGCGTATCAAAGGTTCCATGTGCTGTTTCGACACGACCACGGCGTGCGTTTCCATCAGTTACAATTAAATCAAATTTCAGAGACATTTATTCTTATCCATTTATTTAAAACATTCCATCCAAACATTTTTTCCAAGTACCATTTTTTCGTATTCAGAAATTAATATTTTTCCTGTTTATTTAACAATCCCTTTAATCCTTTTTAAACAACAAGCAACAATCACCATAACTAAAAAATCTGTATTCATTATCAATCGCATGTTTATATGCCAATTTCATTTCATCTATACCAGCAAATGCAGAAACCAACATAAATAATGTCGATTTCGGTAAATGAAAATTTGTTAATAACATATCAACCGCACGAAACTGATATCCCGGTGTAATAAATATATCCGTATTTGCACAAATTGGTGCAACACGATTTTTATCAACCGCCAATTTCGCCGCCGATTCCAATGTACGCATTGACGTTGTTCCAACGGCAATCACACGTTTCGCATTATTAATAATATCTGCCTGCCCAGGTGTTATACAGCACCATTCGCTGTGCATTTTATGTTCTGATAAATTTTCTGTTTTGACCGGCATCCATGTTCCAGCCCCAACATGCAATGTAACCTTTACAATTTTAGCACCACGTTTTTCTATCTCTGTCATTAATTCTGGTGTAAAATGTAATCCAGCGGTGGGCGCTGCCATCGAACCCAATGGATCACTGTAAACGGTCTGATAACGTTCCCGATCTGAAAATTCCTCATCTCGTTTCATATATGGCGGTAACGGCATTTTGCCAACACGGTTCAAAACATCAAAAACATTGTCACAATTAAACTGTAATTTTAGGCCACTGTCGTCATCGTGTGCCAATACCGTCACCGTTGTGCCATCGTCCAAAACTAATTCCGAACCAACCGGAATTTTGTTGAACTTTTTACACAACCCCCACCAAATTTTATCATTTTCCCCAGACGTATGTAACGTAATTTCAAAGCCAGATGCCATAAATCGTGCAGGTATCACACGTGAATTATTAAAAACAACCACATCACCTGGATGTAAATAATCCAAAAAATCTAGAATATATTTATCAGATATATTATTTGGTTGCACAACCAACATACGCGACGCATCACGTCGCACCAACGGACGTGACGCAATTAATTTTGACGGCAAATCAAAATCAAAATCAGATGTATGTAACACCATTAATAAAACCGCTATCTTCTCTGTTTTGTCACTTGGTCAACCACCCGACCATTTACATGGCTTATAACATTGACATTTTTATTTCCCATGAAAACGGTATTATTCATTTTTTGACATAATCTAATAAACCATTTTCCACGAATAGTATCATTAACATTTATACTATTGTAACAATCCAAGCTGTTAGTATCATTTGCAAACTTTATTTCATGCCAATGATTTCCAATTCCTGTTTCTTTGATTTTAATCGTATTATTTCCTTTATTAGTTACAACATATTCTTGGGCCACATCAACACATCCGGCCGTCATAATTGCAGATGTAATTCCACCCAATATCACCACAACTTTCTTGTACGTTATTTTCATTTTTACAATCTCTTACTTACTTCCATTAAATTCCAACCCCTGATCTTCGTAATTTTCTGCACGATTTTCCCAATCTGCCTCGACCCGAACAAAAATGTGTAAACGTGCATTTACCCCCCATTGATCCTGAATATCATGGCGAGCCGCCGTACCGATTTGCTGTAATTGTGTTCCACCGCGCCCAATTACAATTTTTTTATGTGCATCATTTTGCACAACGATTTTTTGATATATATCCAAAACCCCATCTTCATCCATTGTAACACGTTCTGTAACAACATTAATATGATATGGCAATTCCTGATGAATATATTTATAAACCTTTTCACGCGTTAATTCCGCCAAATATAGGGTATCTGGCACATCAGATGCATCAACCGCATCAAACATATATGGCCCCGCCGGCATAACATCCGCCAACGATTGCAACATAACATCAACACCAATACGCTTGGATGCAGAAATCATAAATATTTCACGCCACTGTGCCATTTGTGATAACTGTGCTGCAATCGGCAATAAATCTTGCTTTCTAATTGCATCAACTTTGTTCAATGCAACAAACAAATTTGTATGATTTGAAATCTTTTTAACTAAATCACATACTGTTTGCGTTATTCCCTTGGTCGCATCAATTACAACCAAAATCGCATCCGCATCGGAAATTGCATCCATCGCAGCACCAACCATTGCACGATCCAACAAACGTGACGGCCGAAAAATTCCAGGCGTATCGACAAATATTAATTGACGATTGCCAACCATTTTCACAGCCCGCATACGTGTTCGGGTCGTTTGCACCTTATGCGAAACAATTGACACTTTGCGCCCTAAAATTTGATTAATCAAAGTACTTTTACCTGCATTCGTCGGTCCGACAATTGCAATAAATCCAGAATAAGTTTCGTTCATACACACAAACATACCACAGTTAAATAAAAAGTGAATAAAAAATATTGCACAAAAATGACAATTTTAATACCATCAAAACAGAAACAGAGATAACATTTGGGGGGAAAATTAAAAAAAAGGATTTGTCATGCAATTAACAGGACCAGAAATTTTACGTCGTATGCAACAGCCCAACCCAAACAATCAAAACAATTCGCCTGATATAATTATAAAACCATTTGATTCAAAATGTTTGGGCAGCAACAGTTATGATTTACATTTAGGAAACACATTGGGGGTTTATACAACCACTGTACCCCACGGAATGCGTCCGGCAATTAAATATATTCCAGGACGAAAATATGATATGCGTGATTGGTTTTTAAACGAAGATTTCTATTTTGATTATTTAAAAAATCCACAAAAATATGATATTAGAAATCCACAATATTTATTGAATCCGTGCAATCAAAAATCTAATGAAATCACGATGTTTAAAATACCAACTAAGGGTTTGATATTATCACCCAACATAGGATATTTAGGAACGACATTGGAATATACAGAAACACACAATTTGTTCCCATACATTGATGGAAAATCATCCGTAGGGCGTAATTTTATATCAATACATGAAACCGCCGGTCGTGGAGATGATGGCTTTTGCGGTCAATGGACATTAGAAATAACTGTAAAATATGCAACCGTTGTATATCCAAATATGCGTATCGGACAAATTTATTATGAAGAATTTACCGGTGAACGTAAACCATATAATGTTAACCCCAACAGTCATTACAGGGGACAATTCGGTCCAACCGCCGCAGCACCGATTCCGGTAGAACACATCAGATAAAATATTAAAACAAAAAAATTGCTGTAAATATTACAGCCATTTTTTAACGTGTTTTTTGTACCGATTTCATAATAAATCGTATAGCATCTGCCGAATGGACAATAAATCCAGGTTCGGAAACCAAACGCATAAAACGTGTTCTGCATGAACTTAGATGAACATTAATCGTACGAATACGTAAAACATTACCAATTGGTGATTTATAAAATTTAGGATGGATACCATTACGTTCAAACACCGATTTAGCCAAATCCAAAGCATTTGCCATATCCGGAACATAATAAACGTATTTCATACCATCATTTTCCCCCAAGATATCATTTTGAACCCTGCCAATATAACGCAAGGTATTAATATCTTGACGAATTCTACAACATTTAGAGATATATTTTTGTTTATCAATAAATGCATTTTTTACTTTATAAACCAATTTAAACTTTACCATTTCTTTTCCATTACGTGCGGCAGCACATACAATAATTTTAACAAATCAAATAAAAAATCCCAAAACGGGATTTTTTACCTAACGTTTTTTTGAATCGGACTGAGCCAAAAATGCGTCTAAATCCTCTTTACTGATTTTTGTAAATTTACCTTCCACCAAAGAATCTGCAAATTTAAAACGTTTTTTATCCTTGCACAAATAACGCACACGACAACGCAAAACAACCGTTGGCGAATAATCCATACGTGAATTATGTTTACAAACCTTTATATCATTTCGCCTAAATAAACGTGTGGCATGATCAAGATATTTTAAATCCGCAACATAATAAAAATACCGATGTCCATCAGATGCAGATATATACTTCATCTCAGATGCCATACTATGCAACAATACTTTATCATTATCTGCATCAAGATTCATTTTGCCAGCCCCAGCAGGCACAAAATAATCCACAATTTTATTAAAATAATCCTTTATAGAACAAACTGTTTCTTTAAACTGCATTTCTAATCCTAAATATTTAAACAAGAGCAAGAATAATATGACAACAGTCAATAATTGTCAAGCAAAAAAAACACACACAAAGTAAAATTAGCAACTAATTAATTGTTATAAACACATCTGAAACCATATTCACGCATTGTGGAACCTTCGGCTTCAATTCGATAATCAAAATATGGGGTTGGACGCATAACATCAAACGATGGCTGATCATAAACCATAACAATACTGTCTGCATTACGTCCACAAACGCGTTTCATTTCATAATCAGCAACCTTGGCCAATATTGTTCTGGCATCACCATCGACATCCATTCCAGTCGCACTTTGCATCAAACGCAGCCGCATTTCACGCAAATCTGTATTTCCCAACAATATTTGTACCCGCACCATGGCACCACGATATTCCTGCCAATGCGTATCCATACGCGACGAGTTCCACCGATTATTTGATAATTCCTTTTCTTCTGCGGATTTCGGCTTATACGAGTCAATATTGGCATATTGGTTATCCGCCTGCATAAAACCACTGGTTCGTTCGTTATACAACGGCGCATCAGCCCCACCCTGGGCAAAATCCGCCTGATTATACGCGGTATTTGAACCAGACGAGCATCCAGCCAACGCAACCACCCCAAACAACAAAACCAATATATTTTTATTCATATCGAAATCTCTCTTTTGTTCCATTTTATCAAATAAACCGTTTTGATTCAAGGCAAGATTTGTGGTAAAATGCAGTTAATGTCAAACGTAGTATTAGAATCTTTGTTACATCCATTAGCGGAATTTTACAAACCATCGTTTGTTGAAGAAATTGCCATTAACCACGCGGGTCAGGTGTGGTTGCGTTTACACGGTGCACGCGTTCCATGGGTTGCGTATGATGCCCCCGCGTTAAGCAAACAATACTTGATTGATTTAATACATACCGTTGCGAACATATACGATCGGCCATTCAATCCACAACACGGAATACCGGTGGTATATGCAACATTACCAGGCAACCACCGTTTTACGGCAATTGCAGGTCCAAATGTTCAATACGATGAACACGATATCACAGGTGGTGTTGCATTAAACATTCGTGGCGGTGGTGCCGCCGACACCAGTTTTGAAAATTACCATTTACAGCACGGCAAAGAATTATTACGTGTAAAACCACGCGAAAATATCCGTCCAGACGATCCGTACGACCGATTAATGAGTGCAATTAATGACGGCAGTCCGATTTTAATTAGCGGCGCAACCGCAACTGGAAAAACGACATTCTTAAATCACATGTTAACATTAATCAATACCAACAGCCGAGTTATCACCGTTGAGGATGCACGTGAAATTCGTGTTCCACAAAAAAATCGTGTACATTTTGTTCTGTCCCGCACAGAACAATCGAACGATTTTAATTATGCCCGTCTGTTAGATTTGGTTGTTCGCATGACCCCTGATGTCATAATCGGTGGTGAAATATCAACAGATAATGCAGCGGTTTTATGGGAAATGCTGGGAACCGGCCATGATCATTTTTACACAACAATTCATGCTGAAAGTGCCGAAGCCGCTTATGCTGCGTTTGCAGATCGCATATTACACACCCAACCCGCGTATAATCGCACAGACTTAATTACAGAAATGCATAAAAAAATACGCGTTGTTCAATTATCTCGTGACGGGGCATTGCGTGCCGTTACAGAGGTGTTATAATATTCAAAACAAAAAAACAAAGGAGAAAGCTGATGATTTTACCTAATGAAATCGTAGTGTCCGTTCACGGGCAAAATTTAAACAAAGAAGAACAAGAAAAAATTCTGAAAGAAAACACCGAAGCAAAATTACGTCATGCAGCGCGTCGTGAACAGGAACGTCTTGAAAAACCGACGAATTTTGTTGCAGAATTATTAATATCTTCTATGATACTAGTATTTTCGAACCACAAAAAACGTTAAAAAAATAAACATTGAAGCCACTGATTTAATTAATTATCATATATTCAACCAAAGGAGAATAAACATGAAAAAATTTTTATCATTGGCCGCAATTTTTGGGGCATTAACAATGACAGCATGCAACAGCAACGCCAGCGCACAAAATGGCGATACAGTTATTATAGATTTCGCAGGATATTTAGACGGTGTTCAATTTCCGGGTGGCACAGCCCAGGCATTTCCATTAGTATTGGGCAGTGGGCAATTTGTTCCAGGATTCGAAGAACAATTGATTGGCGCCACAAAAGGCGAAACGCGTGATGTAAACATAACATTTCCAACAAATTATTACCCAGAATTGGCTGGTAAATCCGTTGTGTTTAAGGTAACCGTTCAGGATATTAAATCTAAATAATAATACAATATAAAAAATCCCCACAGAATGGGGATTTTTCATTACATTATCTACCTAGATTTTTTCCGAACACCATTATGAACTCTTCGTCCCGAAGTTCTGACAATTTAACATATTTTTTTGGATTATCATAATAAAAACCACAGGAACACGGTATGCCTTGCATAAAAGAATTCTTCGTCACTGAAAACGGGCATTTTAGTGCCACAGCCTCTGTCCAACGTAAACTTTTACAAGTCACACCCATAGGAACCACAACCCTATTTGTATAAGCCAAATCCAATTCATTTACATACAATCTTTCTGACCATTTAATTTTTTTTGCTGCATATAAAGACAATTTGTCACAACAAAGAACAGATGGCATGCGAACATTCTCTGTGTACGACATATCCAATACCGACACCTGTAAATTTTCTGGTAATTTGGCATTTTTCACCCCAGTTAACCACAAAGTCTCAACATGAAAATCTTTTGGTAATTTAAAATTTTTCGCGTTCGTCAAATTTACAAATTTACATTTTGATCCAGGTGATATTTCTGCCCCATCTGTATCCGACAAATCCAAATATTCAACCTGTAAATTTTCTGGTAATTTAAAATTTTTACCCCCACGTAAAACTATTTTTTTGCGCTTTATGGTGTAATCCGTTTCATATTTAATCATTAATGACTCCCCTGTACGACACACTAATAATAAAACAAAAAAATCTTTTGTCAAGTTTTTTTTACAAAAAACACCGATTAATATCGGTGCAATCTTTTTAAACATATCCACGTTAATCAACGGCCATTATGAATATTCCACGTTTATTTGCAGTTTTAATAACATTTTCTTTATCAACAACAAAACATGTTTTGGAATTAACAACTATTCCACGTAAATGTGCATCAGCAACCGCATTTACTGTATCAACACCAATTGCCGGAATATCAATACGTAAATCCTGTCCCGGTTTTGTCATTTTGGCAAACACACCACTGGCACGTTTTTTGTTTTTACGCATTTCAACAACACGATCCAACATGCGTGCGGTTCCCTCGGCCGCTTCAACTGCAATAACCTGTTTATCAACCACAACCGATGCACCAATATCCGCCGCCCCAATGGTATGAGAAACATCAATTGCACGTTCAATTTCCCCCATTTCACGTTTTGTTGGCCGCACACGTGTTTTTATTCCCGCCGTTTCAAATGCCAATTCTGGTGCAACATCCTGTGCCGCAACAATTTCAAAACCACGCTTTTCCAACGCATTGTTTAATGCAACCGCCATTGAATCATACCCCCGTTGATTTTTCATAATACTAAATAACATACCAATTGACCATAAATCCGGCCGAATGTCAGACAAATTAGGATGTCCCAACGCCCCAACAAACGTTAATTTGCGAATTCCACGCTGTCTAAATTGGCGAATTGCGGGCCACGCCCCACCCAGACGAACTGTAATATCTGGCTTTAATTTTTCATTAACAAAATTTTTTAGTCCAACAATATACACATCCCACCCCGCACGACGTAATGCATCACGCGTAAAAAATGGCAAATCTAATGCCCCGGCAATCAAAGCAATTTTTTTATCTGTATCTTTTTTCATGCATGTAATATTAACTGCAAAAACACACGGAATCAAGTTGCAATTTATATCAGATTATTTAATAATCAATCACAGGAATCATAAATCTGGATTTACGGAAAGGAAAAAAATGAAACACATAACTCACTTATTTACTGTTATGACATTGATGTTACCAACATTGTCATTTGCAGCCGTACGTTTTGACGCCAAACAATTTAGAAATGAAGTGTCCGAAGGATTGGATTTAATTGGCGCACGAAAAAATGTTATCGTAGTTCCAGATGATGCACCAGGCGAATTGGGACGCGATGTATATCAAAAACGTGGTGTTGTTGATACAACAAATTCGAAAATATATATTCCAACATCAATGTATGTACGTATGGGGGGCGGAATTAATCTTAGTTTTGCAACCGAGTCCGCAAAATTTGGTGGTAAAAGATATGAAACTTCAGACAGTTGGACAACTATGATTGGACTGGGTTGGGATTTATCGTCATACGTTCGCAGTGAACTTGATCTGCAATCATCAACATTTCATTTTTCTGATTTAAATGACATGCAGGCAAAATATCACACCGCCAGTGCAATGTTGTACTTTGATTTTGCCCGCAGATATGTTTTAACCGGTGATGTTACACAACGTCGTTCATTTGTTCCGTTTTTTGGTATCGGCGCCGGTATCGGTCAATATAAATTTGATGGAACAGACGGTGCAAACGGATTCACATTTGTTGCCCCATGTGCAACATTTGGTGTAAACATCATGTTCACCGATTTAATTGGCATTGATATAATGTACCAAAATCAATTAATGGCCGGCAACGGTTTTGGATGGAACACCGCACGTGGTGGTGCAAACAATATTGGCAATTTAATGGCCACAATGCGTTTTAATTTCTAATAACACAGGGGAAAAATATGAAAATAAAAACATTATTATTTGCATTATGTATGTTGCCAATGACTGTAAACGCAGATATTTTATACCGCACAGAACAAATTGTATCCCCTGCCAAAAATTCGCCATACGGCCACGATGCCGAAGCATTTGCCCGTATGCGTCGTTTTTATATCGGGGCTGCATATAATTTTTCTATGTGGCAAGATACCAACATTGATGAAATACATTTAAGTGGGAAAAACACTTCATCTTTTGAAATCATGGCAGGATGGCGTCCCTACGATATTTTCCGTTTAGATGCAAATTACATACGATCCATGGCAGAATGGGATGCGTTTAAAATTACCGGTAATACAGCAATGATTAATGCAATATTTGATGCCCGCATTGATAATATTTATCGTCCATTTCGTCGTCAACGCGTTGTACCATACGTTGGTTTTGGTGCCGGCGCCACGTGGAATTCATCAAATGATGTAACATTTGAAAATAAAATTTCACCTGTTGCATCCGCATTGGCCGGCATTGGCGTAGAAATGGGTGATCGCTTTGCATTAGATTTTGGTTATAGATACATGTATATGTTTTCACCAAAAATCCAAGATGCAACCGACATGTCCCCTGATGCACATCAGTTACGTGCCGGTTTCAGGGTAAATTTCTGATGACTGAACAACATAAAAAATGTCCCCTGTTTAATTTATGTGGTGGTTGTAAATATGATTGGACCGCCAATGATTATCATGAAAAAAAATGTGGGACTTTACGTGACATTCCAACAACGGCCCCTGCAATTTGGATTGATGGCGGCACACGTCGTCGGGCAGATTTTTGTTTTGCCAACGGGCATTTCGGTTTTTTTAGTACACATTCTAAAGATGTAATTTCCGTTACCAATTGCCCAAATTTGGTTCCAGAAATAAATTCTGTTTTACCACAAATTGCAAAACTGCCGTGGACGGGTGCGGGTTCTTGTTTAATAACAGCATGTGATAATGGAATTGATATCACAATCAATTCAACCGTTCCGTATTACAGCCAAGAATTTAAAAACGCGATTCAAAAATTAAATATCATACGGGCCACATGGAACAATCAAATTCTGGTTCAAAACAAAATACCCAATATATCATTTGAAAATACAACAGTAAATTATCCATCAGGGGCATTTTTACAGCCAACTGTCCCCAGCGAAAATATCATTCGTAAAATGGTGGTTGATGCAGCACATGGATATAAACATATTGCCGACCTGTTTTGTGGTTTAGGCAATTTTACATATGAATTAAACGCCGATGGTTTTGATATTAATGGTATCGGCGTCAACCGTGATTTGTTTATTAACCCATTAACTGTATCTATGTTAAACAAATACGATTGTGTTGTAATGGATCCACCACGTGCGGGTGCCGATGCCCAATGTCGCCAATTAAACAAATCAAATGTATCACGAGTAATATATGTTTCATGTAATCCAATAACATTTAAACGTGATGTACAAATATTATCAAATGGTGGATATAAAATTATAAAATCCATACCCGTAGATCAATTTGTTGGCAGCACACATTGGGAAATTTTTGCGGTATTTGACCACCAGTAAAAAAACGACCACAATGGTCGTTTTTTATTTTTTTGAACACAATATAAATTTTTACTTATTTTTTCGTTGCACCGAATGCCATATCTAATTGAATATTGGCATCATCAAATTTTACAGTCCCCGTAGTCTCGGTCGGGATTTTTGTGCTTGGATCCGCCGCATAATAATTGACCTGCATTTGTGCCCCATCAGATTTAATTATATTATTTTCTGGAACACCTGCAACCTGCATATCATATTTGTTTTTATTATTCGCATAATTTTTGAAATTAATCGTCCCGTCTGTCTTTACATCTACATCATACCAATCAGAAAATGCAACGGATAAATTTTCCGTTCCGCCGTTATCCAAAGTCAATACAGCAGTACCTGCAATATCCATGCGTTCAGGTCCATCTTTTTTTTCAACAATCGCAACCGCCTGCCCTGTATATTTCATTTCCGTATCATCGGTTGGTAATTGAATATCGGCCTTGGCTATTTTTTGTGTATCATAACCACCAATAAATAAATTTTTTTCAACAGGCTGGGTTGCACCTGTTGTTATATCCTTTTTTTCAATTTGATATGTTCCAAAATCAGAATACCGCAACCCAACACTATGTCCGGCCGAATTATATTGCAATTGCGAAATAACGTCTCCATCAATTTTTACAAAATTAGCACTGTCTGGCATTTTTACATACGCATTATCCGCCAAATCTATCTTTGTTATTTCGCCAGTGGTGGCAACATATATTTTTATTTTTTTATCTGTATCAACCGCGTCGGATATAAGCGCCGTTGAAATATCAAATGGGCGCACATATTTATTCAGCATTGTTTTGGTCTGTGAAAATTTTTTATCGTTATTTTTTTTCCAATCGTCAAAACATACATTTGCATCTAAAGCAGATGAACATAAATTCCCCAAACCAGAATCAACAACCATAAAAGCATATTTTAATAAATCGTTATTTTCAAAATCAGATTCTACAGTTTTTTCATCGACCAAGGCCAATGCCAATTCGGCAATTTTACCATAATCATCATCAACATTTGCCCCCGAATCTGTTCCCAATCTGTATTCAATAAATTCTTTTATTTGTGCATCATTACGACTGTACATGCCGGTTATCTGAAAATTATGCGCAGCCATACTGTCTATATAAGAATCAGGTCTAATTGGATGTGTCGGATTTTCTGGGCGATGAACGCTGGGTTTACTGTTATCAACACACGCCGCCAGGCCCAGTGTTAATATTGATACAAAAACAATGGTATTCTTTTTCATGCCATACACGTTACAACATTTTATAATTTTCATTCAAGCATTTTTTACCACAGATTTTATTCTTATAATTAAAAATTCTTTATTCTTGTATCATTCATAAAAATGGGGGATTTATGAAATATTTATTCCAAATCTGTATAATCATGATTTTTGTATTTTTGGGTGAAATCATGGAATACTGCATTCCATTACCAATCGCCGGCAGTATTTATGGTCTGTGTCTAATGTTTTTTGCGTTGGCATTTGGCATTATTAAATTATCGTGGATTCAAGATGTTGCCGATTGGTTACACAGTATTATGGGATTGTTTTTTGTTGCACCTGCGGTGGCAATAATTGATATTTGGAATGAAGTATCAAAAACATGGCCTTTGTTAATAATATTACTGACAATTACATATCTGGTATCAATGGCATCAACCGGTTTGGTTGCAGATGCAATGATTAATGATAAAAAACATCCACAGGAAACAAACAATGATTGATTTTTTAAACATTTCTTCATATTTCAGTATATCTTTGACCATCGCAATGTTTATGGTGGCGGTCTTATTTAACCGGCGTTGGCCCTGTGCATTTACAACACCATTATTTTTGGCAACTATTTTTGTCGTTATCATACTAATATTATTAAAAATACCATACAACACATATGCAAACGGTGCAAAATACTTAACCTATTTTTTGGTTCCAACAACTGTATGTTTTGCAGTCCCAATGTATCGACAAATTCCATTATTAAAAAAACACGGCTTTGCAATACTAATTGCTATGTTGGTTGGGGTTTTGTGTTCGGTATTTTCTGTTGGGCTGATTTGCATATTATTTGGACTAGGCGATATTGTAGCCAGATCATTGGTTGCAATTTCCGTTACAACCGCAATCGCAATCGGTATTACAGAAAAATTAGGTGGAATTGTTGCATTAACTGTATCATCCGTAATTGTTACCGGAATTTTAGGTGCATCTGTCAGTGATATTGTTTGTCGTATCTTCCATATTAAAAATCCAATTTCACGTGGATTAGCAATTGGCAATGCATCACACGCCGCCGGGACATCAAAGGCAATGCAAATGGGCCATATTGAAGGCGCATTAAGCAGTTTGGCCATCGTAATATCTGGTTTAATGACCGCAGTCGCCGCACCATTTGCAATTCATGTTTTATTTGGGTAATATAACCAACAACGATGGAAATACTAATTGATGCACATTGCCACTTTTCTGTTTTCCCAAACAACCAAAACATGGGCTATATTTGCAATTCTGTAACAGAATCTGATTGGGAACCGATTTTAAATTTAGCAAAACAAAATAAAAATATTTTCCCATGTATTGGAATTCATCCATGGTATATAGACACTGCATCTGAAAATTGGGATACAAAATTATGTAATTTATTAAATAATTTCCCCAACATAATGATTGGTGAATGCGGTATCGATAAAACACACCAATCATTTGATGACCAAATACAGATTTTTGCCCGTCACATACAAATTGCATCACAATTTAATCGTCCGATACATATACATTGTGTTCATGCATGGAACGAAATGTTTAATATATTAAAAAATATAAAAAATTTACCAACAATTGTATTGCATGGTTTTGGTGGTTCACCCGAAACACTTATGCAATTTGCAAAATTTACAAACGTATATTTTTCTTTTGGTCCAAGTATATTAGATTTAACCAGAACCAAAATTCAACACGCATTACAAATCGCCCCAAAAAATCGAATATTAATTGAAAGCGATGCAGAAATAAAAGATTCACAAAATGTATTAATGACAATATTTAATCAAATAATAAAATATATAGAAATTGATAAAACACAAATTTATAATAATGCAATGGGAATATTGAAAAATGGACAGATTACACAGAATACGAATGCTGTTTGGGGATGAAAAAATCAACAAATTACAAAACGCAACCATAATGGTTGTTGGTTGTGGGGCGGTTGGTTCATTCGCGACCGAGGCATTGGCCCGCAGTGGCATTGGCAACATTATATTAATTGATTGTGATGTTATCGAAGAATCGAATATAAATCGGCAATTGTTTGCCCTGGATTCGACCATTGGTAAACCAAAGGTTGATGTGGCTGCAAACCGTATTTTTGATATAAACCCACGAATTAAAACAACACCTTTGAAGATATTTTTTGACCAAAACACACAATTGGATATCAAACCAGATTTTGTAATTGACGCAATTGATACAGCACAATCAAAATTGGCATTATATAAATGGTGTCAAAAAAATAATATACCAATAATATCCAGTATGGGGGCGGCCCGAAAAACGGACATTGGCCAAATCCGCATTGGGCCGCTGTCAAAAACCAGTGTATGTCCATTGGCAGCCCACATGCGTCGTATGGCACGTGATGCAGGAATCGCAGACATCAATGTTGTATATTCCACCCAATCACCAAACAACAATGTCAATGGCCATACATTTGGTTCAATAATTACCGTCACAGGAATATTTGGTTTAACCATGGCAAATTATGCAATTGATTATATTGTAAATACCAAAACACGTTCAACACCGGCCAAATCAGATTGAATATCAACACATTTCCAGCCGGCATTTTGAAATATTTTACAAACTGCATTTGTTTGTCCATCGCCAATTTCCAAATATATCCGGCCCATGGGATGCAACCACGCACGTGCATTTTTTGCAATCATTTTATACGCAAACAAACCATTTTCATGTGCATATAATGCCATTTTTGGATCATGCTTTGCACCATCATCAACGCGTTCATCGCCATATGCAATATACGGTGGATTTGATACAATAATATCAAATTTTTCATTAACTAATTTTGGATTTGCAAAATCCCCACGAATAATTTTTATTCTGTTTTCAATTCCAAGATTTTTCACATTCCGGCGTGCAACGCGCCGTGCACCACGCGACAAATCAACACCAACACCGGTGGTTTCAATAACATTTTTAACAATCGCACAAATAATGCACCCAGTCCCGGTCCCCAAATCCAATATACGTCGTGGTCCGTCAATCCGACAATCAGAAATAACCGCCTGCACTAATGTTTCCGTATCCGGGCGCGGATCCAGTGTATAACGATTTGTATAAAACGCCAAACCATAAAACCATTTATTATGAACGATTTTTGCCACGGGATATCCTTGGCGCAATTTATGACACATCCACAACACACGTATACGTGAAATATGTGTTTGATTCTGGGTAATTATTCGCGCTGCACGAATACCACCGGCACGTTGTAACAGGTCGAATGCTTGATTTATTTTCATAAAACAATTATAATCAATACCATGAAAAAATCAAAAGATATTCTGAATATAAATAATCTGGCACGTACCGTTTGGATTATTGCCGCATGTTTAACCATCACGGCCATTTTGGTTGTAACAACCCACCGTGTTGGGGGGCCGACATTTTTATCATCCAACGATGGCATAAAATCTGTTGTTAATGTTTCATCAGGTGATTCATTATATAAATTATTATTGGCACAGGGTATGGGCCCCGGGGATATTGACACGGTTGCAAAATTGTTAAAGTCAGATGCATCAATTGCAACATTACGGGCCGACAAAGACAGTATCGAATTTGTCCGTCCCAGCGCAGATTCTCCAATATCAAAAATAGTTGTTGTTCCATCCCCATGGCGGCGTGTTGAATTAACATGTGATGATGGGACATGGAAATGCAACACAGTTGATATAAAACCAGACACACGTGTTGTATATAAATCCGGTGAAATTTTAGATGGTGACAGTTTTTATTTAGCGGGCATGCGTGCGGGGATTCCGACCGGGATATTATCAGATGTTTATGACCTGTTGGCATTCGAAATGGATTTCGAACGTGATATTCGTGCAGGTCAACATTTTTCAGTTTTATATGAAGAAAATTTTTGTGATGGAAAATTAATCGAATCAGGTCGTGTTATTGCCGTTCATTTTGCAGCAATGCGCGGTGATGTAAAAATGTATCGTTTTAAAAAATCAGACGGTTCAACCGGATATTATGATTCCGATGGCAGTGGTGCTATAAAATCATTAAAACGTACCCCCATAAACAACGCAAAAATCACCAGCAGTTTTTCTGGTGGTCGCAAGCATCCGGTATTGGGATATACACGTGCCCACAAAGGGGTTGATTTTCGTGCCGCAATGGGTACCCCAATTCCATCAGCCGGTGCGGGACGCATAACGGCACGTGGTTATAACAGTGGACATGGCAATTTTATTCGTGTTCGTCATAATGGATCATACGAAACATTGTATGCCCATATGTCTAAGTTTGCCAAAGGTGTCGTTGTCGGCACCCCAGTTCGTCAGGGACAAATCATCGGCTATGTCGGTTCAACGGGGCTGTCAACCGGGCCACATTTACATTATGAAATAATCAAAGATGGTCATCATGTAAATCCAATGACGGTTAAATTGCCAGCCATCGGTAATTTAAGCAGTAACGACAAACAAAAATTTATTGAATACAGACAAATTTTGGACCAGGCAATTGAAAAAATGTCAGAAAATCCAAATATGTTTATCCAATTACCGTAATAAATGAATACATATTATCGCGGTTTATTCGCCGAATGGTTGTCACGTATGTATTTACGGATACACGGTTTTCATATTGTCCATTCCAGATACATAACCGGCCGGAATACTGGACGTGCTGAAATTGATATAATTGCCCGTCGTAAAACATTACTTGTTTTCATAGAGGTAAAAAATCATAAAACAATCAACAGTGCATGGGCCGCAATCACAGATAAACAAATCAAACGTTTGCGTCGCAGCGGTGAAACATACATATCACGTACACGGTGGCATGGCGATGCACGTTTTGATGTAATTATTGTAAATGGTTGGCACATACATTGGATAAAAAACGCAATATAATAAAAGTTGGCAAATTTCCCCGACATATAAAAACAACACAGATATTATCTATTTCTGTTCATCTATAATGTAAATTTATAACAAGCAATAACTATTTCACTGCAAGAATCTTATTTGCAGATTTAAATTTATAAACAAATCTCCACCTTTTTCATAAATACTTCCAAAATTATGCCTTGTACTACTTGGGGTATCAAATTTTGTATTATTAAATAAATAATCTTTAAAGGCATCTTCATTATATAAATGGTAACACACCAATTGTCCATCCTCACGAACTACAATATAACCGCCATACGTAGACAATCTATCATTCCATGGCGTTTTAGGCACCATCCCAAGCGCGACTATTTTTAAAAAATTTTTTATTTTAGATACAATTTGTAATTCATTCAAATCAAACTCATTATCTTGTGCTAATAATTTACATAATTTATTTAGATTATGTCCATTTCCAAAATAATAATTCATAAGCATTTGTGCAATTATATTCGGCAACACAGAATCAACCATTCTCATATTCTCTTTAAACGTTTGATTTACCATTCCAAAATAATCAAGTCTTGCTCCCACATTTATTAATGCTTGCAATCTATCCCGTACCTTACTGCGGGTTTTTATTGAATTTATAGTATTTATGTCCCCAATAAAATTGGATATTTTATAAATAAAATTCGTTCCATGGCCACTGGCATTTAATAAAGTTGATGCCCCACCAACTTGTGATTTAATGGAAAAACCATATGGTGTGGTTTCAGAAATTAAATCATCTTTTATTGTTGCAATTAAATCGGATTTTTCGTTTGAATTTGCTTTTATTTTAGTCAATGCAAAATCTGTCATCAAATTTTCAGCTTCAACTATTGTAAAAGTAGTATCTGTCGCATCTTTTATAGCTTTAAAAATTCGTTTCGTTTTTTCTGACAAACCAACAACAGAAATTTCTTTATCTTCGCCATTACCATGAATAATAACTTTATTTTCATTTGCCAAATCATAAACTATTGTTTTTTTGGATGTATCTTCACGAAATATTTTTAAAAACTGATACTGTTTCGATGTTGGTTGTAAATTATTATCTGCCGCAGATATTTTATGTTCCGCAAATAATCTATACAAAACATACAATTCTGACCATTCCCCTTTATTGGCTGTTATCATGATTCATTCGCCCTTAACAATTTAATTATTTCCTTAGCAACTGCTTCTATTGCTGGAACAGCAACAGAATTCCCCAATTGTTTCATTGCTTGCACTTCAGACACAGGGAACTCAAAATCTGATGGGAACCCCTGCATTATCAACCCCTCCTTAGGCCCAAGTCTGCGAATCTCACCATCTACCAAATAGGTATCCCAATTTCTTCTATCTGTTATTGCCGAATGTCGACCGCCGACACGAAGTGTAAAACCTATTTTTTTATCAACATTACCTTCGAATACATCACTCATTGTTAAATTAAGTTTCTGCGGATTTGGAAATTTAAAATTTATATTTTTATTTTTAAATCCGACCATAAACAAACGCGGTCTATGCTGTGGAACACCAAAGTCCGAAGCATAAATAATTTTATAAAAAAAAGAATAACCCAATTCTTCTTCAATTACATGTTTTATAGTTGCAAATGTTTTTCCATTATCATGTTTTAATAAGCCGCGTACATTCTCAATAAAAAAGGCTTTAGGCTGCTTTTCTTTTATAATTCTTGCGATATCAAAAAATAAAGTTCCCCTAGTTTCATTAAAGCCCCTTTTTAATCCTGCTTGTGAAAAAGGCTGACAAGGGAAACCGCCCGTTAAAATGTCAAAATTTGGAATATCAATAGCGTCTACTTTTGTAATATCACCCACAAACATGTTGTTTTCAAATAAGTTTGGTTCTATTTTAAAAAAATTATGTTCATATGTTTTTCTGGCATATTTATCCCATTCTGCTGCAAAAACGCACCTAGCCCCACAATGATGAAACGCTAAGTGAAAACCTCCTATTCCAGCAAACAAATCAACAAAAGTAATTTTTGCCACACTAACCTCCTATTTAGCAAAAACCACCAAATAAATTGGTGGTTGGAGGTTGAGAACAATCTATACTAAATTGTGCCGTTTATTTATATATATCACGACCCTCCAACCAAATGTTGGAGACATTTAACGTCTGCGCAGACGAGTATAAACGAGGTTCTCACACCCCAACACCAGCACCCACTGATGTCAACGCGTATTATAATATAACGGATACAAAAAACAACTTTTTTATAAAATTATAAAAAACGGTGCCACGTGGCACCATTTTAAATTATTTGTTTATTAATTTTTCCAAATCATCACACACTAATTGTGGGGTTAAATGGTAACGATTATACAATTCGGTGACGGGCACCCTGTCTGTAAATTCTTTATCGCCCCCGTAAACCAAAACATTTACATCACAATTACCATAATAATCGGCAATTTTTTCGCCAAAACCACCAGATTTACAGCCATCTTCCATGGTAATAACAATATCATGGTTTTGTTTTAAATTTTCCAGCAATTCTGTATCCAACCCCGTTAAATAAACCGGATTTATAACCGTCGCCGTTATATTAAAACGTTTCTGAATTTCTTTGGCAACCCGTTCCGCCAACCAATAAAAATTCCCCGCCCCAATAATTGCAACCCGTTCCCCCTTGGTAATCAATTTAAATTTATTCAATATACCATAATCTGTCGTGTCTTTATTCCCAGACGAAACGACAACCGTTGGAACACGTATTGCAACAGAATAATTATTTTGATTTACAGACCAATCCAACATTTTTTCATATTCTTCTGTGGTGGTTGGCGCCAAATATACAATATTTGGAATATTGGCAATCAGTGGAATATCAAATATTGTCAAATGTGTAACATCTGCCCCGGTAATTCCACCACCATATACCAATATCGTTGCAGGGGAATTATTAATCGATAAATCTTGGGATAATTGATCATAGGTTCTTTGAATAAACGAACTGTTAATTGCTAAAACTGGTTTTGCACCATTTTTAGCCAACCCTGATATATAACCAATTGCATGTTCTTCACATATATCAACATCTGTATAATTGTTTCCCATTTTTTCCCTGAATTCTGGGGTAAATCCAGACACACCCGCCGTGGCCGGTGTTATCGCGATTACAGGTTCCCCATTGGATTTTTTTTCTAACAAATAATTCGTTGTAATTTTATCAAATGCACTTAAACCTCGACGTAATCCGTCAACTGCTTCACCGGGCAATATCCAATGGTATGGTTCTTTATTTTCTTCTGCGGCCTTAAAACCCTTGCCCTTAATGGTATAAATGTGAACAACCGTTGGTCTTGTTGAATTTTTTACCTGTTCAAATGCAGATATCATTTCAGAAATATCATTTCCATTTTCAACGTATATATAATCATATCCCATAAATGTAAAAATATTATTTTCCGATTTTCCTTTATTTTTTCTTAAATTTGCCAATCCGGTATAAAGTCCACCATTTGTCGGCGAAATTGACATATCGTTATCATTGATGACGACTATAAAATTACTGTTCAAAACCGCCCCAGCACTTAGACCTTCTAAGGCCTGACCACCGGAAAGTGATCCATCACCAATAATCGCCACAACATTATATTTTTCATTTTTTAAATCACGTGCCTTTGCAATACCACAGGCCAGACTGATTGATGTTGAAGTATGTCCAACAGTAAATAAATCATGTTCACTTTCATCTGGATTCGTATATCCCGTGATTTCACGATTATTAAGCGGATCTGTAAACGCAGCCTTACGTCCAGTTAACATTTTATGTGGATAACATTGATGTGATACATCAAAAATAAATTTATCCTTTGGGGAATCAAAAACATAATGCATGGCTATTGTTGCCTCTACAATTCCCAAATCAGGCCCAAAATGTCCCCCAACCAAATTAGAATGATTAATAACCCCAAAACGAATATCATCGGCTAATTTTTCTAATTCTGATACAGACATTTTTTTTATATCATCTGGTGTATTTACCATGTCTAAATACGGTGTATTCATTATATTTCCCCCACGATTTATTATTTTATATAATAGATATCATAATCTGTTTTTACAAAAAAATCTATATCAACATAACAAATACATTTTTCATAATGTTATTTCCGAATTAACAAAAAAAATGGTGCCACATGACACCATTTTTTGTATTTCGTAAACACTTTTTTAATGTTGGGGAAAACATTGTATAAAATCATCTATGGTTGCCCCGGTGGCCGATAACATTTTGGCAATTGTCCCGAATGACAACCAACGCGGTTGTCCAAATTTGGAAAAACGTTTGCTTTTATTAAACACAGTTGAATCCAACCCACATCTACGTGCCAATCCAGAACAAGAATATCCACGTATTTCTGCAAATTTTTCAACCGCAATCCATACATCTGAATGATTCATTTTATTTTCCTTTTGCTCACATTGTGATATATTAAATATTATTCTGATTCAACCAATTTTCCAATTTGTTAATTTTCCTATAAAAAACGCCCGTAACGGGCGTTAAAACAATATTATTGTGATTAATGTTTATTTTTTTCACGGTGCATTAAATCAGTATTTTCATTTTCCATAAATTCATTATCAACATTAAATTCACCGTCAACATTATCATTCGCAACCATTTGTTCAAATGCATTACGAACATGTGGATGTTTTGCTGCATATTTTCTAATACCCAACACCAATGCCGCCATCAAAACTTTTTCCAAATCGACGGCGGATACATTTTGTGCAACACGATCACGCAACATTATTGCAACATCTTTAATCATATATCGGGCACGTCCCAACACAGAATATTTACGTCTGCGTCTGGAAATAAACTCACGCCACCACATTATACAAATTAATGCTAACAATGGAACCGCAACACAAATCACAAAATACTTAAACGGACTGTCGCCGCAAAAAACGTCCCCAAATACCACATTACATGTTTTCGATACATGCATAAACGTCGCCGTAATAATTTCATACAAAAAAAACACAGTCAAAGCTATCTTTAATTTTAACATTTTATGTTTCCCCTTTTTTTATTTGCAACAAAATTATATCATGTCAAACATAAAAAACACCAGGAACATAAACAAAAAACGGCATCACACATATGCGATGCCACAAACAACAAAAACACTTAAACTTATTGATTTTTTTCGTTCATTAATTCACGCTGTTCAGCTGCACGTGCCGCTGTTTCAATTTGTAATAATTGATTTTCCAACGCTGTTCGCTCGGATGATTTATACCCAGTCTCGGTCACAATGTTTTCTATATTATCCCCAGAATATTTATCAGAACCAGTCACAGACTTTTTTTCATCTGTATTTTTTTTAGCCTTCTCGGTCTTGTTCACAACCGCAGGATTAATCAAATTATTATAAATTTCCATTGCTTCTTTTGTACCAGTCATATCACGCTGTAATAATTTATTATCAACACCTGGGACAAACCATTGATCTAATTTTATGGCGGTCAATTGCATAACCGGACGTGTCCGTGCCGTTTCCAACCACCGGGGTAAACGCGGTATATCAGAATAATACCACAATGCAATCCAATAAACCGCCCCCATGACACAAACACCACGAATTATACCAAATATAACCCCCAATGTATGATCCGTTACCCGTATCATACTGGCCTGAATCAGGTCACGCAATTTTTGATTAAAGAATCCAATAATCATCAATACCGCAAAAAACACAATAAAATATGATGCAACCAATGTTCCGACCGTTGATTCTGATAAATCGAACCAATTTTGTAACAGGCCATCCAACATTGGTGACAAAAATCGTGCACTAACCGCGGCCGCCACCCACGACAGGGTGGCAACCGTTTCATAAATTCCACCACGAATGGTCGCCCATACAGTGGATGCCAGAACAACTATGACGTATATATAATCTAATGTCGTCAAATCAAACATTTATATGCCCCACATAAATTATTTGTTCTTACCCTTTTTGCGAGATAACGCAACCGCACATAATCCGACCATAACTAACAATAAAAATCCATAAAAGTACGCCGTTGTGCCTTTATCATTTTTTTTTAAACTGTTATCATTTGTCGCATCATATTCAATAATTGCACTGCCACGATCAGCGTGCGCATTTTTAAATGCATCTGCATCTTTCTCAATTTCACGTCTGTTATCGGCCGCAACCGCTTTTTCAGTATCTGACAAATCTGCTTCGATCGCATCACGCAACTCTTGTTGCATAAAATCAGCATACCCCTGGAAACATTTTTCACCAATCACCATAACAGGTACACCACCACTTTCATATTTACATTTCTGTAACGCATTTCTAAATGCATCCATTGCGGATTCTGTCATAACATTAACCTGGGTCACAGTTAAATTTGGATATTCATAAATCAATTGACTGGAAATAAAATCACGTGCATGATGACAATGTGGACATGTCGGTGAATAATAAATCGTTATATTGGCCGCAGGTGCTGTTCCAACAAACAAACAACCAAATATGGCAAATAACATTGATAACCTTTTCATATTTTCTCCTTTTTTTTGATATGCAGATTATAAAAAAATAGACTTTATAAACGCAAGTGCTTTTTAGTACACCGAATAAAATGTGTATTTTGTAAAAAAACACATTATTAACATACAAAAAAACTAATATTTATCATAAACAACCGGTGTTTTATTTATCGTATAAATCCGCCCATCATTTTTTATATTGTAATATATATACAGCACATTTGATACATTTGAACCATCTTTGTAATTCCACGGATTATAATTTCCAATAATTTGTCGTGTCGTATTATTGTTAAATACCGCATGAAATGTATTATCAAATACCCGGGTATATTCATCATTAAATGCGACATCCATCACCATATTCATAATAATAACCCCACCCGCCGCAATCCGGGATTTTATCCGATGCATAAATTCCGCAGTAATCAAACCTTCGGGGATTTGATATGAATTTGAATAAACATCCAACAAAATTAAATCATATTTTTCATCTGTGTGTTTTAAAAATTGACTGGCATCCTGAACAATAAATTTTTTATTTTTTGTTAATTTATTATGCAAAAAATATTGTTCTGCAACATCTTGTAATGAACGTTCAATATCTACAAATGTATAACTATTAAATGTATCGTTTAACCCCGCTGTAAAACCACCTGCACCTAAAACCAAAATATTATACCGTCGATTATGTGGCATATTATAAATAAAATTTGTATTTATATAATCAATATATTCCGCGGGTCTGCCATATTCTAACACAGACATTGGCAATCCGTTCATATATAATGTTCGGACCGCCCCCGTATCATTAACATATATAGTTGAATTTGCATTATTTACCAAAATACCATAACGTTTTTGCAAAAATGCATCACTGTTTATGTATCCGGTGCCCAATAATAACAATATCGCGAATCCAATATTATATATTCGCACACGCATAATAAATGCCCCAATAATCCCCAAGGCAACAACAAATATTACAGTATTATTAACCCCAACAAATGGCATCAATATCAATGTAGTTGCCATAGATCCAATAACAGATCCTATTGTATCCCATGCCATTACCCCACCAGTATAATTTTTATTTTGATTGTTAATCAAACGCGATAATAATGTTGTATTAAATCCAAACACAAATGGGCCAATTGATAAAAATATAATTGAATATAAAAATGTTTGTATAATACTGGCAGAAATACCCATCCGCCCCATCAACACCCAATACATATCAACCATAGGGAAACTGGTTGCAATTGCCGTAAACATTGCCACTGTCATAAAACCCAAACATACCAACTGATTAATTTGATTATCAACAATCCGTTTAGACATACCAACAAAATATCCAAGTGCCATAAATCCCAAAAAACACCCCATTATAATACTGGTAATCACAGCAGATGATCCGACATAAAAAGATAATTGGCGCATAACCAATAATTCAGACGACAAACTTACATATCCATTTAAAAATATCAAAAACATCAATGTAAAAATTGTTTTATTTTTCATTATTTTCCCCCCATACAATTAAATATTTTATATAAAACAACACCGCCTGTAAAAATAACAAAACATAAAAAATAGAATAAATCTGATTATTTATAAGATTCAATCACACTTTCTGCAACGTTTTTCAATTTTTGTAACGATGATTCATACATTGCACAATCACGTGCAATTTCTGACCTGTACGCATCCCGCAAATTACTGGCCATATAATAACATCCACGCAAATGTTGTGAACAATATTCATGTCCGGTTGCAAACGCCTGCTGACCACGAACACGACTTTCGGTGCTGGCCCAATCAATATTCAAAGCATCATCTATATTCGTCCATGAATTCGTACCGGAATATTTACCAACAGTATCCATCCAGTATTTATTCATTTCCACATCCGACCATTGACCAGTACCACGCAATTGCATAATCTGCAAAACCAAATTTTCAATTGCAGGTTTATACATTGAATCAATTTGCGCCAACTTAGCACTGCAATAGCAACGATTATATGCCATATTTTCACGTTGACAAT
Source organism: Candidatus Enterousia sp. (assembly GCA_045617905.1). GTDB lineage: Bacteria > Pseudomonadota > Alphaproteobacteria > Rs-D84 > Rs-D84 > Enterousia. The sequence goes on along the minus strand of JAZLJO010000019.1, from coordinate 935 downwards.
AACCATTCATACATTCCGTGTAATCCGCCAAACACCGAACAGATGAAACATTATTCACTGCTGTTGTGGTTGCCGGGCCGGTCGATCTGTCCACCGTTACAGAATTATCATAGCGACTGCTGCGTGCAACAACACCACGTGTTTCAGCACGGGCAGTTGCAACACGGGCATTTTGTCCGACATTTACACCACGTCTGGCCACGACACGACGTGTTGTATTTCCATTTGCCCCCCCAACCGCGGCCCGTGCATTTGTCCCGCTTGTTCCACGACGTGCCACAACCCGTCGTTCATTTGTTCCAGCCATTTGTTTTGTCCGTGTTAAAACATCAATCTGTGAAACCGCCTGACTGGGGCTGTCACCAGAATTCAGGGCAGTTCGCATTGAATTATTTAAATATGGATACATATTATTGTACGAATATGGACTGACATAATCTGCGACATTGGCAGATACGACATTCTGCATTGGGGTTGCCGCTTCCAACTGTATTACCACAAACGAACAAACCAAAGCCGTAAAAAATCCACATTTTTTTATCATGACAGGCAAATAATACAAAAAATTACACAAATCAGACAAGCATAAAATAAATTGCAATAATATTTATTTGCATTTGTAAAAAATACTGTTATAATCAAAGACGTTTCGGGGTGTAGCTCAGTCTGGTAGAGTACTTGGTTTGGGACCAAGGTGTCGAAGGTTCGAATCCTTTCGCCCCGACCAGATTAAATAAAAAAGACCGCTTTATGCGGTATTTTTTATTTAACCCGTTTCGGGTGTTTTAAGGTTCGATACATCACATTGTGAAACAATGTCAGGTTCGACAAGCAGTAGATTTTGCAAGCGCCAGCGCAGCGAAATCGTCACGATTGCCCCGCAGACACGAAGTGTCGAGGGAATCCTTTCGCCCCGACCAGATTAAATAAAAAAG
>JAZLJO010000018.1:0-174670 GCA_045617905.1 Candidatus Enterousia sp. | reverse complement strand
TGCATATCACTGTCTGCAGTGATACAAAAATAAAAACGAATTTTTAATGTTATGGGGGGAATTTTTTACTTTGCTCTTTTTTACCATTCCCCCCACCAAGATAAGATAAAAAACAGTTGTAAAAATACAACTGTTTTTTTTTTACATATAAGTCTTATAAGATCTTTTATTCAAAATCGTTGTTAAACAAACCTAATTTGGATAAATAAAAAATTCCCAAAGGGGAAATTTCAATATCTGGTCGGAGTGACAAGATTCGAACCTGCGACCTCTACGTCCCGAACGTAGCGCTCTACCAGACTGAGCTACACTCCGAAAAACACGTTGCGGCCGCATTATGCAATTAATTGATAAAAAAATCAACAAATTTTATTTTTATGTGTCCCCTTGTAAAATCCGAAAATATTGCCATATTTTATGTGCATACTATTAACAACAGAAAGGATAAAATATGTTTGCACTTAAATTTTTGAAAAAAGCGCAATTTGATAATTATGATGATTATGTACAAAATGCTGCGCCGGTTGTTCCTGATAATTTTAATTTTGCATATGATGTAATTGATGTAATTGCAACAGAAACACCTGATAAAGTCGCCTTATTATGGACGGATGACAGTGGGGAAAAACGAAAATTTACATTTCGTGATATGTCACTGATGTCAAACGCAGCTGCAAATTTTTTAACGTCACGTGGTTTAAAACGTGGGGATACGGTATTGGTATTTTTGCGTCGTCGTTGGGAATATTGGATTTTGATGATGGCAATGCATAAATTGGGGGTGATTCCAATTCCATCGACAAATCAATTAAAAGCCGAAGATATTAAATATCGTGTTGATACGGCCCAGGTCCAGGCAATAATTGCATTTGATGATGGACATATTCTTGGTGAAATTCATAATGCTGTGGGTGATATGTCATTACCTTTAATTTTAAATACAGATGTTACAGACGCAATAAAGACAATGCCAACATCGTTGGAACGTATTCCAAACGAAAATACAGATACAATGGTAATTTATTTTACCAGTGGCACAACAAATTTACCAAAAATGGTTGCACATAATTATACATATCCATTGGGACATATTAATACAGCTGTTTTTTGGCAACGTTTGCGTGATGGTGATATACATTTTACATTATCTGAATCTGGATGGGCAAAATGTTCATGGGGAAAAATGTATGGCCAATGGTTGGCGGGGGCAACAGTGTTTGTTTACGATTTTACGGGCAGTGCCGCTGCACATAACTTGTTGACTGCGATCGCAGAAAATCATATTACATCATTTTGTGCACCGCCTACGGCATATAAAATGTTGATACATGCAGATATGTCACAATATGATTTGTCGTCATTAGTCAAAGCAGATATTGCAGGAGAAGCCCTGAATCCAGAAGTTTATGAACGCTTTTTAGAAAAAACCGGAATAAAGGTTCGTGAAGGTTTTGGCCAAACCGAAACATGTGTAATGTTATTTAATAATGAATGGATTGAACCTAAACCCGGCAGCATGGGCAAACCGGCCGCAGGTTGGGATGTTATGTTATTGGATGAACGCGGACATCCAGTTGAGGATGGGGTTGTTGGGGAAATTTGTATTTCATTAAAAAACAATCGTCCGGTCGGATTATTCCAGGGATATCATAATGGTGAAAAACAAACAGCCGCAGTATTTCGTGATAATGTATATCATACGGGGGACGTTGCATATCGCGATTCAGATGGATATTTTTGGTTTGTCGGGCGTAATGATGATTTAATAAAAACGTCTGGATATCGTGTAAGTCCATTTGAAGTAGAAAGTGTTTTATTAGAACACCCAGCAGTACGTGAAGTTGCTGTTACTGGTATACCAGATTCATCGCGTGGAATGGCGGTTAAAGCGACAATCGTATTAAATAAATATTTTCAACCAACAGATGTTTTGACACGTCAATTACAGGATCATGTTCGAACACGCACAGCACCATATAAATGTCCACGTGTAATAGAATTTGTCGATGCATTGCCAATGACAATAAGTGGCAAAATACGTCGTGCGTTAATACGTACATTGGACAGTGCCAAGAACACAATTTTGGAACCAGTTAAAAAAGCGTAAAAAAATGGGGGCAGGTGCCCCCATTTTTATATTTTGCAATTACAAAATTTATTTGCAATAATTCATCGTTATGAAACGAAAAAAAACTGTAAAAAGCATAATTAAATATTTAAAACGGGTAAATTTATCGCATATTACTATTTGGTTTGTGCCGGTGGTTGTTGCCCTGTTAATCCCAATAATTGTATGTATATATTTGTTTGGTATATATTCACCAATTGATGATGTTGTTATTTTCCGTTTGGAACACGGTACCTCTGTGTCGGCAACCGCTGATGCATTGGCACAACAGGGAATAATTTCGTCTGCGGATATGTTTAAAACATTTGTTCGATTTAACGGCGGAAAAATTCAAAGTGGTGATTATGAATTTCCACGCAGGGCCAGTTTGTGGCGTGTGGCACACATGATGACGCATGGCGATATTGCTGCAACGGTTATTGTTATTCCAGAAGGTTTAACCATTCGTCAAATTAAACATTTGTTATCGTCGCATCCCGGTTTAACGGGTGATGTTGAATGTCATGTTGGTGATGCAGTCGTTTGCGATTTACATGATGGGGATGTTTTTCCCGATACATATCGTGTTGCCCGTGGAACACCGCGCTTGGCGGTCTTGGATTTGGCGCATAAAAAAATGGTGTCTATTGCACGGATGTGGGAAAAAAACGGACGTTCGATGCCGACACCACTGAAAAATTGGAACGATGTTGTTACATTGGCCTCAATCGTGCAAAAGGAAACACCGCGTGAATCAGAAATGCCAATGGTGGCCAGTGTTTACTTAAATCGTTTACGTAAAAATATGCGATTACAAGCCGATCCAACTGTTGTTTATGCATTGACTAAGGGACTGGGGGATATGCGTGGTCGACCGTTATTGCGTGGACATTTGCGTATAAACAGCCCATACAATACATATACACATTATGGATTGCCACCGGCCCCGATTGCCAATGTTGGGGACGCGGCATTAAGGGCAGTTTTAAAACCTGCAGATACAAATTATTTATTTTTTGTTGCGGATGGTAATGGTGGACACAATTTTGCAAAATCTTACGAGGAGCATAAACGTAATCATGCAAATTGGCGTCAAATCAAACAGATTAGAAATAATAAATAGAAAAACAGCATTTTCATTCTTGCAAACAGTAATACCTCGATTGATGCTTTAATTATGTACTAAAAAGCTTATTTGTGGTATTTTTGATGATTTTGTCAATACGAACGGTTGTTTTTTTTGGACTGTGACTAAAAAAGTTTGGGAATAAAACATTTACCAGGGAAAAAAATCCATTTAAAGCACTAATAAAAAAATTGTCATTATAAAATGGTTGTTTTTTTTACAAAAAAGGCGTTTTTTTAAACAAAAAATTAAAGCGGGATGCCACATTATACTTGACATTTACAGACCCGATGTTTATAGTGTGTTCGCTTTCTGTATAAATACAGATGGCAGAAAATACAGAAATTTGCGACATTTGCAGGGATATAATCACGGGAAGTCTCGTTGAAATATGTCTGGACGCGATTTTTGTGCAACCAAAAAATTGAATAAAAACAAAGAGATTTTGAATGCCAACAGTAAATCAACTGATTCGGAAACCACGTAAAAAGGTTGTTGTTAAATCTACAGCACCTGATATGGTGGAATGTCCGCAAAAACGTGGTGTGTGCACTCGTGTTTATACGACTACACCTAAAAAACCTAACTCTGCGCAACGTAGGGTTGCACGTGTAAAATTGGCCAATGGTCGTGAAGTTACGGCATATATTCCTGGCGAAGGTCATAATTTGCAGGAACACAGTGTTGTTATGATTCGTGGTGGTCGTGTAAAGGACTTGCCTGGTGTAAAATATCATATTATTCGTGGTGTTTTGGATACCAAGGGTGTTGAAAGTCGTAAGCAAGGTCGTTCTTTGTACGGTGCAAAGGTTAAAAAATAATTAATTTGGGTAATGCACACTAAAAGGTGTGAGTAATCTGAAAAAAACAGGTGAAGAAAAAAGGATAAAAAATGTCAAGACGCAAAAGTGCAGCAAAACGCGAAATCTTGCCAGATTCAAAATATAATAATCTGGTTGTTGCGAAATGTATTAATATTGTTATGTGGGACGGTAAAAAAGAAGTTGCCGAAAATATCGTGTATGGTGCATTGGAAAAATTGAAAAAAATAGCCAAAGATGGTAATGAATTGACTGCTTTTTTAGAGGCTGTAGATGCATTGAAACCTTCTGTAGAGGTTAAGGGGCGGCGTGTAGGTGGGGCTACATATCAGGTCCCAGTAGAGGTTCGTCCAGCACGTCAACAAACATTGGCTTTGCGTTGGTTGATCATGTTTGCGCGTAAACGTGGCGAACGTTCGATTGAAGATAGATTGTTTGGCGAATTGCGTGACGCTTTGAATGGTCAGGGTGGTGCGTTTAAGAAGAAAATTGATACTCATAAAATGGCTGATGCAAACAAAGCATTTGCACATTTCCGTTGGTAATCTGTATATAATAAACAAAATAAGGTAAAAAAATGTCAGTTGGAAAGACCGCTCCTTTACATATGTATCGCAATATCGGTATTATGGCCCATATTGACGCAGGAAAAACAACAACCTCTGAACGAATTTTGTTCTATACCGGCAGAACGTATAAAATTGGTGAAGTGCATGATGGTGGTGCAACCATGGACTGGATGGAACAAGAACGTGAACGTGGTATTACAATTACTTCTGCTGCAACAACATGTTTTTGGCGTGATCATCGTATTAATTTGATCGATACTCCGGGGCACGTTGACTTTACAATGGAAGTTGAACGCTCGTTGCGTGTTTTGGATGGTGCCGTTGCAGTTTTTGAATCTGTATCTGGGGTTCAGCCACAGACTGAAACAGTATGGCGTCAGGCGGATCGTTACAATGTTCCTCGTATTTGTTTTGTAAACAAAATGGATCGTACAGGCGGTAATTTCTTCCGTTGTGTAAATATGATTCGCGAACGTTTGGGGGCAAATCCATTGGTTGTCAATTTTCCAATTGGTGCAGAAAACGATTTTGCGGGTGTTGTTGATGTTATTGAAATGAAGGCCATTGTTTGGGAAGATGATATGGGCAAAGATCCACACATCAAAGAAATCCCAGAAGATTTAAAAGCGCAGGCCGAAGAATTACACAATAAATTGATTGAAGAAGTTGTGACATTGGATGATGCCATTATGGAAGCATACATGGAAGGTACTGTTCCAGATACTGCAACAATCAAAAAGTTAATTCGCAAGGGAACAATTAACCAAAACTTTAATCCAGTATTGTGTGGCTCTGCATTTAAAAACAAAGGTGTTCAACCATTGTTAGATGCGGTTGTTGATTATTTACCAAGCCCATTGGATATTCCGGCCATTAAAGGGACAAAAATGGATAAAGAGACCGAAGCGGAACGTCATGCTGATGCATCAGAACCGTTTAGTGCCTTGGCATTTAAGGTTGCAAATGATCCGTTTGTTGGAAATTTGATGTTCATTCGTATTTATTCTGGTAAATTGACAGCTGGATCGTATGTTTATAATTCGAATCGTGATAAACGTGAACGTGTTGGTCGTATGTTGTTGATGCATTCAAATCAACGTGAAGAAATCAAAGAAGCATCTGCTGGTGATATTATCACATTGGTTGGTATGAAAGAAACAATAACTGGTGATACATTGTGTGATGAATCGAATCCAATTATCTTGGAAAATATTCATGTTCCAGAACCTGTTATCAGTATTGCAGTTGAACCAAAAACCAAGGCAGATATTGAAAAGATGTCTTTGGGCTTGCAGGCATTGGCCAAAGAAGATCCATCTTTCCGTGTATCTGTTGACGAAGAATCAGGTCAAACAATTTTAGCTGGTGTTGGTGAATTACATCTGGAAATTTTGGTTGATCGTTTGTTACGTGAATTTAAGGTTGATGTTAACGTTGGTGAACCACGTATTGCATATCGTGAAACATTCCGTAAACCAATCACCGAAGAGTATACGCATAAAAAACAATCAGGTGGTTCTGGTCAATATGCACAGGTTAAAATTGAATTTGAACCATTGGAACCTGGCAAAGGATACGAATTTGAAAACAAGATTGTCGGTGGTGCAATTCCAAAAGAATATATCCCCGGCGTAGAAAAAGGTTTAAAGATAGCACAACAGACAGGGGTTTTGATTGGCTATCCAACGGTGGATTTCAAGGCTACATTGGTTGATGGAAAGTATCACGAAGTTGACTCCAATGTATTATGCTTTGAAATTGCGGCGCGTGCCTGCTTCCGTGAAGCTATGAAGAAGGCATCGCCAAAATTGCTGGAACCGATTATGAAACTTTCGGTTAATACACCGGAAGAATATGTCGGTGACATTATAGGTGACCTGAACAGTCGTCGTGGACAAATTAATGGTATTGAAACACAGTTTGGTAATCAGCTGATTTCGGCTTATGTTCCATTGGCGAATTTGTTTGGATATGTCAAAACCTTGCGTTCTTTGTCACAGGGACGTGCAAATCCATACATGGAATTGTCACACTATGATGAAGTTCCGCAGAATGTCGCAGATGAAGTTATTAAAAAGCTGACAAAATAATAAAAAAAAAGATTGTGATTTTTGATTTCTGGTTTATTATAAGGGGTGAAATCCTAAAAATTGGAAATCAAAATTCAAAAATCATATTAACTAAAAGCCAAGCCTAAGGAGAAAAACTATGGCAAAAGAAAAGTATGTAAGAACCAAACCGCATGTTAATGTTGGTACCATTGGTCACGTTGATCACGGTAAAACAACTTTGACTGCAGCTATCGTTCATTATTATGGTGTTGGTGCCGATCGTGAAAAGGGTGTTGATAAAATTGATAACGCTCCAGAAGAACGTGCACGCGGTATAACGATTAACACAGCACACGTTGAATATGAATCAAACGAACGCCACTATGCACACGTTGACTGCCCAGGACACGCGGACTATGTTAAAAACATGATTACTGGTGCCGCTCAGATGGATGGTGCTATTTTGGTTGTGGCCGCAACAGATGGTCCAATGCCACAGACACGCGAACATATTTTGTTGGCACGTCAGGTTGGTATTCCAAAAATCGTTGTTTATTTGAATAAATGTGACTTGGTTGATGATCCAGAATTGTTAGAATTGGTTGAGATGGACATCCGTGAATTGTTGTCTTCTAACGATTTTGATGGTGATAACGCACCTATTATCCACGGGTCTGCTGTTTCTGCATTGGAAGGCAAAACAGATGGTTTGGGTCAAGAATCTATTGATGCATTGTTAAAAGCATTGGATGAATTTGTTCCACTGCCAGAACGTCCAGTTGATAAACCATTCTTGATGCCAATTGAAGACGTGTTCTCTATCACAGGTCGTGGTACGGTTGTAACAGGTCGTGTTGAATCTGGTATTATCAAAGTTGGTGACGAATGTGAAATCGTTGGTTTACGTCCAACACAAAAAACAACTGTAACCGGTGTAGAAATGTTCCGTAAAATGTTGGATCAAGGTGAAGCTGGTGATAACGTTGGTTTGTTGTTGCGTGGTACAAAGAAAGAAGATGTTGAACGTGGTCAAATTATCTGCAAACCGGGTACAATTACACCACATACAGATTTCGAAGCCGAAGTTTATATCTTGACAAAAGAAGAAGGTGGCCGTCATACTGCATTCTTTAGCAATTATCGTCCACAGTTCTACTTCAGCACAACAGACGTAACTGGTACAATTACATTACCTGCAGATAAAGAAATGGTTTTGCCAGGTGATAACGTTCGTATCACAGTGCAATTGATTGCACCTATTGCTATGGACGAAGGTCGTCGATTTGCTATCCGTGAAGGCGGTCGCACAGTTGGCGCTGGTGTTGTATCAAAAATTATTAAATAAGGTAACTAACGGGTCAGTGTAACTGGATAAAATAATAACGCCAGTGATTACTGGCCCGAAATAAAAAAAGGAAAACGAACAAATGGTACCTGCATCTAAAATTCGCATTAAATTGACGGCTTTTGATCATCGGATTTTGATGGAATCTGTAGAAGAGATTGTTAAAACAGCAAAACGCACTGGTGCGGATGTCGTTGGACCCGTTCGCTTGCCGACATTGGTTCAAAAATTTACGGTTAACCGTTCACCACACGTTGATAAAAAATCACGCGAACAGTTCGAAATCCGCAATCACAAAGCGGTTGTCGATATTGTTAATCCAACCCCTCAGACAGTAGATGCCTTGATGAAGTTGGATTTGGCATCAGGTGTTGACGTAAAGATTAAATTGTAATAAAATATCAGGCTAGGTGTTGGTGGTGTTAAAATTCACTGCCAACCTACTGGCAATAAAAAGGCATAAAAAATGAAACGTAGCGGATTAATTGCAACAAAAATAGGAATGACGCGCCTGTATGATGATGCTGGCGCAGCGCACCCGGTAACAGTGTTGGCTGTGGGTGATTGTACAGTTATTGGTAATCGTACACAGGATAAAAATGGTTATGTGGCAAATGTTTTAGGAATGTGCGAAGCAAAGGCAAAGCATGTTGCAAAACCACAGGCAGTTGCAGCCGAAAAGGCTGGGATAAAACCTTATCGTAAGGTTGTAGAATTTAGAGTTTCAGACGATTGTGTAATTCCAGTTGGAACTGCATTATTGGCGTCTCATTTTGTTGCCGGTCAATATGTCGATGTTCAAGCAACCAGCAAAGGTAAAGGCTTTCAGGGGGCGATGAAACGTCATAATTTTGGCGGTAAAGAAGCGACACACGGTGTATTAAAGGCACATCGTTCTTTAGGTGGTACAGGTATGCGTGAATGGCCTGGTCGTGTTTTGAAGGGTAAAAAGATGGCCGGACAAATGGGAAATGAAACCGTTACTGTCCAGAATTTGCGCGTTTTTGGTACAGATAATTCTGAAAATTTGATTTTCGTCGAAGGTGCTGTTCCGGGCAGCAATGGCACGTTTGTTTTGGTTGCTGATGCTGTAAAGAAAGAACAGAAAGATTTGCCAGTTCCAACCGCACAATGCGATAATGCTGGGCAAGGACAGGTAACAGAGAATGTTGCGGAATAATAACGGGCGACAGAATACAAGGTGATTTAAAATGCAAATAGATGTTATAAATTTTGATGGCAAAGCAGTCAGCAAGATTGATTTGTCCGATAGTATTTTTGGTTTGGACCCGCGCGCAGATATTTTGCACAGGGTTGTTACTTGGCAACGTGCAAATTCACGTGCAGGTACACATGCCGTGAAAACAGTATCAGATGTTGCAGGCAGTGGAAAGAAAGCTTTTAAACAAAAGAAAACAGGTAACGCACGTCAGGGTGAAAAGTATAATGTTCATATGCGTGGTGGTGGTGTTGTTCATGGACCAGTTGTGCGTGATCATTCAATTGATTTGCCAAAGAAAATTCGCAGTCTTGGATTGAAGATGGCTTTGTCATCCAAGGTCAAAGAAGGGGCGTTGATGGTTATCGATTCAGAAAAATTACCAGCCGCAAAAACATCGGTATTGGCCAAACAAATTAAAAAGTTGGGCTTAACTTCTGCTTTGTTTGTTGGCGGTGCTGATTTAGACAGCAATTTCAAAAAATCTGCTGCAAACATTGAAAATGTTGATATGTTGCCGTCGATTGGTTTGAATGTTTTGGATATTCTGAGACACGAAAAATTGGTGTTAACAGCTGATGCAGTTAGTGCATTGGAAACAAGATTGGCATAATTTACACAGAGGTCAATAAAATGGCAGAAAAAAAAGTTAAAGCAGATAAAAAAATCGTTGCGACCGCCGGTATTTATGATATACTGCGTCGACCGATAGTTTCAGAAAAGGCAGCAAGACTGTCTGAAAATAACGGCATTGCATTTGAAATTGCTATGTCCGCCACCAAAGAAGATGTTGCGCGTGCGGTTCAAGCGATTTATAATGTTACACCGACTAAGGTAAACATTGTTGTTGCCAAAGGTAAGATTAAATCTTTCCGCGGTCGTGGAACTGGCACACAGCGTGCTGTTAAAAAAGCGTATGTGTCTTTGCCTGCTGATGCAAATTTGGATTTAGCAGCGCAGAACGCATAATAAATAAACGTCTTGGCAGATAATCCTGATACTTGATTGGACGTTAATGTCAAGACAGATAACAAAGGTAAAAAAAAATGGCATTAAAACATTATAAGCCGAATACACCGGGAACACGTGGGTTGACGTTGGTTGATCGCAGTGGGTTGCATCGTGGTGCACCGGAAAAGGCATTGACAGTTGGTTTGAAATCCAAGGGTGGCCGTAATAATTTTGGGCATGTTACTGTTATGCACCAAGGTGGTGGTCATAAACGTAAATATCGTTTGATTGATTTTAATCGTAAAAAGACAGGGATACCTGCAACAGTTGTTCGTTTAGAATATGATCCAAATCGTACAGCATTTATCGCGTTGATTGAATACAAAGATGGTGTTCGGTCGTATATTTTGGCACCACGTGATTTGAAAGCAGGGGATGTTGTTATTTCTGGTATTCGCGAAGATATTAAACCTGGTAATGCAATGCCATTGAAAAATATGCCGATTGGTACAATTGTTCACAACGTTGAATTGAAACCTGGTGCAGGTGGACAATTGGCACGCAGTGCAGGATGTTACGCTCAATTAATGGGTAAAGACGGTGTTTATGCACAGATTAAAATGAACAGTGGTGAATTACGCAAAGTTCATTCAGATTGCTTAGCTACAGTCGGCAGTGTGTCTAATCCAGATCAACGTAATGTTAACTTAGGCAAAGCCGGTCGTGCACGTTGGTTGGGTGTTCGCCCATCTGTTCGTGGTATGGCAATGAACCCGAATGATCACCCAATGGGTGGTGGTAACGGTCACTCTAAGGGACATGAACCAGTATCTCGTACTGGTATTCCAGCGAAGGGTTATCGTACACGTACAAACAAACGTACTGCAAAGATGATTATCCGCAGCAGACATTTGGCAAAGAAAAATTAATAAGTAATAAAACCTGCACCTATATGGTGCAGGGAAAAAAGAAAAACGGAGTAATTAATGTCTCGTTCAGTTTGGAAAGGTCCTTATGTTCATCCGTCTGTTTTGAAAAAAGCGGCCGTTGCGAATGAAACAAATGATCATAAACCAATTAAAACATGGTCCCGCAGCAGCACAATTGTGCCGTCTATGGTTGGATTGATTTTTGATGTTCATAATGGAAACAAGTTTATTCCTGTTTCTGTTACAGAAGAAATGATTGGACACAAGTTGGGTGAATTTGCACCGACGCGTACGTTCAAAGGCCATGCTGCAAATAAAAAAGCAGCGGCAGCGAAAAAATAAAGAAATAGGGTATAATTATGACAACGACAAGATATGGAATAAAAGATAATCAGGTTCGTGCGTTCAACAAAATGATTCGCGTCAGTCATCAGAAGTTGAACCTGGTTTGTGATATGGTTCGCAATTTGCCGGTTGATCGTGCAATTGATGTTTTGAAATTTTCAAAAAAACGTGTTTCTGGCGAAGTTTTGAAAACATTATTGTCTGCGATTGCAAACGCGGAACATAATAAAAATTTGGCTGCAGATACATTGTTTGTCAAAGAAATTTGGTGCGGCAAAGCTTTAACAATGAAACGTGTTATGGCAGGTCCACGTGGCAGTGCTCGTCCAATTTTGAAACCATTTTCCAATTTGACTATCGTTTTGGAATCTGGGGTTGCACCAAGCAAGAAATCGGCTGCTAAAACAAAGGCTAAATAATTAAAACAAAAAAATGGCAAGTGGTATGGATTTTTATCCTGAATAAAATCGAAAGATTTCAAGAACATTTGCTGTGAAATTTAAGGAAAAAGAAAATGGGACAGAAAGTATCACCAATTTCATTACGTGAATTTATCAATAAAATGACAGATTCTCGTTGGATTGCTGGCAAAAAAGAATATGCATCTTTGTTGGCAGAAGATATAAAAATTCGTAAGTTTATTGAAAAGAAACTGAAAAAAGCGGGATTGGCAAAAATAGTTATTGAACGTTTTGCCAAGAAAGTTGTTGTAACAATTCATACATCACGTCCGGGTATGATTATCGGGAAAAATGGTGCGGATATTGAAACATTGCGTAATGATATCAAAAAGTTGGTTAAAAATGACCAGGTTGTTGTTAATATTTACGAAGTTCGCCGTCCAGATTTGAACGCACAATTGGTTGCCCAGAATATCGCACAACAGATTGAGGGGCGTGTTTCTTTTAAACGTGCAATGAAAAAGGCTGTTCAAAATGCTCAAAAGGCTGGTGCACAGGGAATTAAAGTGATGTGTTCGGGGCGTTTAAATGGCGCAGAAATTGCACGCAGTGAACAAATTCGCGAAGGACGCATTCCATTGCATACTTTGCGTGCTGATATCGATTATGCATCGATTCAGGCAAAAACAACATACGGTGTTATTGGCGTAAAAGTTTGGATTTACACAGGGGATGTTGTTAATAAAGAGAAGCTGGCTTCTGAAATGGCAAGACCAACAGAATATGCCGGCAGCAGCGAAAGAAAAACAAAGTAATTTTTGCCTGCATCTATATGGTGCAGGGAAAGCAAAAATTGAAAAAAGTAAAAAAGGTAGTTAGTTATGTTGATGCCAAATAAAACAAAATTTCGCAAGCAGCACAAGGGCCGCATTCATGGTGTTGCCAAAGGTGGCAGCGAATTGGCATTCGGTTCATTTGGACTGAAAGCGATGACCCCAGAACGTGTAACTGCACGTCAAATTGAAGCGGCACGTCGTGCAATCACACGTCACATGAGACGTATGGGAAAATTATGGATTCGTATATTCCCAGATGTTCCTGTAACCAAAAAACCAGCCGAAGTTCGTATGGGTAAAGGTAAGGGGGCGGTTGAATATTGGATTTGCCGTGTAAAACCTGGCCGTATAATGTTTGAACTGGATGGTGTTAAACCAGAAGTTGCATATGAAGCATTTGCATTAGCTGCGGCTAAATTGCCGGTGAAAACAAAAGTTGTTGAACGTAAGATCAACTAATATAATTTTGCATCTTTGATAAGGTGTTTAAGGCAAAAAAGGTTGAAAAAATGGCAGAAAAAAAAGTTGAAAAAGAAGCTTTGACAACAGAAGCACTGCACAGCAAGTTGGCTGATTTGAAAAAAGAACAGATGAATCAGCGTTTCCAGCATTCCGCAGGGCAGTTGCCGAAGACGCACGTAATGCGTAAAACGCGTCGTGATATTGCACGCATAAAAACACAATTGAATGCGTCAAATAATTAAGATACCGATTTTTGTTGCGATTTCTAAATATTTGGTTATCATGTAACGGAATTGGATTAAAAAACAAAAATACAGTTGTCAATTTTGTCGGTTTAGTGTATGATTAATCCGGCAATTTTGAGGAACTGTCAAAGTATAAGGAATAATAGTTATGCCAAAACGTATACTGCAAGGAACAGTAACAAGTACAGCAAACGACAAAACAGTTGTTGTCGAAGTGGAACGTCGTTTCCGCCACCCACTGTACGGTAAGTTCGTGAAGCAGAATAAAAAGTATAAGGCGCACGATGAAAATAATCAATTTAAAGTTGGTGACATTGTTGCGATTGAAGAACATCGTCCAATTTCCAAGACAAAATCTTGGATCGTTAAGGGACACGTAGGTGTTTCCAAAGACGGCGCGGTAGAGGTTTCAGACTAAATACCGACGTGGATGGGAAAGGTTCTTTGAGGTTTATGTATAAATAAACAGTCGGAACCTATAACAAAGCGGTGGGGGATGGCCCCGCCTGCAGTGATAAGGAAAAAAAATGATACAAAATGAAACAGTTATGACGGTCGCTGATAACTCTGGTGCACGTAAAGCAATGTGTATCAAAGTTTTAGGTGGTTCACACCGTCGTTATGCAACAGTTGGTGATAAAATCGTTGTTGCTATTAAAGAAGCAATTCCACGTGGTAAGGTTCAAAAGGGAACTGTACAACGTGCAATTATCGTTCGTACAAAATTCCCGGTAAAACGTCCGGATGGTTCAATCATTCGTTTTGACGATAATGCGGTTGTTTTGATCAACAAAAATAATTTCGAACCAATTGGGACTCGTATATTTGGACCGATTGCACGTGAAGTTCGACGTAAATATGACGTTCAAAAGATTGTATCTTTGGCGCCAGAAGTTATATAAGATAATCGCAAGAGGATACGAAATGAAAATTAAGAAAGGCGACGAAGTCGTAGTTATTTCTGGAAAATACAAAGGTGTGAACGGTAAAGTACTGGAAGCACGCCCATCAGAATCTCGTGTTGTTGTCGAAGGTGTTAACCGTCGCAAATGGCATATAAAGCCAACACAGGATCAGGCAGGTCACATTGTTGATCGTGAGGCCCCAATTCATGTTTCCAATGTCGCGTTGGTTGATCCAAAGACAAAAAAGGCAACTCGCGTTGGGTATAAAATAGATGGTGACAAGAAAGTTCGTGTTGCCAAAAAGTCCGGGGCGGAAATACAATAATTAATTGTTCCCGCTGTTACGGGAATGTAAAACAGAGGATTAAAAAATGCAAAGTAGATTGCGTGAAATTTATGAAAAAGAAATCGTTCCGGATTTAGTAAAAGAATTCGGTTATACGAATGCATTAGCGGTTCCAAAATTGACAAAGATTGTTTTGAATATGGGTGTCGGTGAAGCTGTTTCTGATAAAAAGAAATTGGATTCTGCAGCCGCTGATTTGACGGCGATTGCGGCACAAAAATCAGTAATCACACATGCAAAAAAATCTATTGCAACATATCGTTTACGTGAAGGTCAAGCGATTGGTACAAAGGTTACATTGCGTGGAAAAAGAATGTATGATTTCTTGGATAAATTGATTACAGTTGCATTGCCACGTGTAAAAGATTTTCGTGGTTTGTCAAAATCAAAATTTGATGGTCGCGGTAATTATGCCTTTGGTATCAAAGAACATTTGATATTTCCAGAAATTTCTGTTGATAAAATTGATGCAATTCGTGGAATGGATATTGTTATTGCAACAACCGCAAAAACAGATGACGAAGCACGTGCATTGTTGACAAAAATCGGCTTGCCGTTGGTTTTGAAATAATTACAAAAGGTATTAAAATGGCAAAATTAGCGTTAGTAAACAAACAGAAAAGACGTGAACAGTTGGTTGCTAAATACGCCAAAAAGCGTGAAGCAATCAAAGCAAAAATGTCTGTTAATGCAACACCAGACGAACGTATTGATGCAATGAAAAAATTGGCAAAGTTGCCACGTAATGCAAATCCAACACGTTTGCATAATCGTTGTTCTGTGACTGGACGTGCACGTGGTTTTTCCCGTCTGTTCGGTCTGTGTCGCCAGCAATTACGTGAAAAGGCGTCCAAAGGTGAATTGCCGGGCGTTCGTAAGTCCAGCTGGTAAAAAAACAACCCAGTTGTGGACAATGCAACTGGGGTAAAACAAAAAAGGTATGGGTGAACCCATAACCATAAGGAGTAAAAGATGTCATTATCACACCCAATCGGAGATATGCTGACCCGTATTCGTAATGGGCAGAATGCCGGTAAAGAAACAGTCGTTGTGCCATCCAGTAAATTGCGCGCGGCAGTATTGGCTGTTTTAAAAGACGAAGGTTTTATCAAAGATTTTCGTAAAGAACAAATTGATGAAAATCGTTCCAACTTGGTTATTGAATTAAAGTATGTTGGGGGGAACGGTGCAATCCAAGAAATTTCAGTTGTATCCAAACCTGGACGTCGTGTTTATTCAGGCTCGGCCAAGATGCCACGAGTAATGGGCGGTTTGGGGATTGCGATTGTTTCCACACCAAATGGTGTCATGACTGATCACAAAGCACGCATGATGAATGTCGGTGGCGAAGTATTGTGCAAAGTTATATAATTAAAGTGAGGATTAAGTTATGTCTCGTGCAGGAAAATATCCGGTTATTTTAAAAGATGGCGTATCAGCGGCGATTGTCGATGGTGCGTTGATTGTCAAGGGCCCAAAGGGTGAAATAAAATTACCTTTAGATACAAAAAATTCTGGTTTGGTTGATATTGTTGTTGAAGCAAGCCAAGTGGTTGTAACCCCAAAAGATGCAGAAGATAAAGCATCACGTGCTATGTGGGGAACAATGACACGTAATATTCGTGCTGCCGTTGAAGGGGTATCTGTTGGTTTTGCCAAAGAAATGTACATGAAAGGTGTTGGTTATAAGGCATCTGTTTCAGGGAACAAGTTGGTTTTGGTTGCAGGTTATTCTCATGATGTTATTATGGAAATTCCAGCGGGCTTGTCCGTAGAAATGGGTGGTGCTCAGACCGAATTTACCGTTCGTGGAATTGATAAATGCCTGGTTGGCCAGTTTGCGGACAAAATTCACAAGGTTCGTCGCGCTGATCCTTATAAAGGTAAAGGTATATTCTACAAAGGCGAAAAGATTCGTCGCAAAGAAGGTAAAAAGAAATAATTAAGGGTTGATTCCCGCTGTTACGGGAATTGAAAAAAAGGAAACACAATGTTAAAACATTTGTCTACAGATGAAAGACGCACGTTGGCAAATCGCGGTGCGTTAAAAAGAAAGAATCCGGGTAAAATTCGTTTGTCGGTTTTTCGTTCCGGTCGTCATATTGAAATCCAAGCAATTGATGATGTTCGCGGTCATACTATTTGTGCGGCATCTTCAAAGGAAAAAGCATTTTCTGGCAAGGGATGGAATGTTGCAGGCGCAGAATTAGTAGGCCAGGCATTTGCACAACGTGCAGTCAAAGCAGGAATTGCAGAAAATTGTTATTTCGACCGTGGCGGTTATCGTTATCACGGCCGTGTAAAGGCGCTGTGCGAGGCTATTCGTGCCGGCGGTGTAAGAATCTAATGAAATATTACGGAGTTATATAATGGCACGTTTTGATGATAAAAAATTGCAGTCTGACAACCTGGTTGATAAGTTAGTTTCTATCAATCGCGTTTCTAAAACTGTAAAGGGTGGCCGCAATATGTCTTTTTCGGCATTGGTTGTGGTTGGTGATAAGTCTGGTAAGGTAGGTTTTGGTAAGGGTAAGGCTTTGGAAGTGCAAAGTGCAGTTCAAAAAGCGACCAAAGCGGCAAAGGCAAAAATGATACGCGTTCCGTTGAAAGAAGGGCGGACATTGCATCATGATGTTGAAGCAAAATATGGCGCCAGCAAATTGGTTGTTCGCAGTGCTGTTCCTGGTACAGGTATTATTGCGGGTGGTGCGTTGCGTGCGGTGTTTGAATGTCTGGGGGTTCAGGATGTTGTTGTTAAATCTCAGGGGTCAAATAATCCAAATAACATGATCCGTGCAGCGTTTTTGGCATTTGCAAAAATGAACTCTCCAAAAACAGTTGCAGCACGTCGTGGCAAAACAGTTGCGGAAATTATTGCAGGTCGTGATGGTAAAAAGTCCGATGAAACAGTTGCTGAATAATTCAACAACAAAATATACGGAGTAAAGTTATGGCTAAGATTATTGTAAAACAGGTGAAAAGTATTATTGGTTGCCCAGAATCACAACGCAAAATAGCTGCGTCTTTGGGTTTGGGGCGTATCGGCAAAACCAAAGAATTGAATGATAATGCTGCTGTACGTGGTATGGTTGCAAAAATTTCACATTTGGTTAAAGTTGTTGAAAAATAATTGTTAAACCGAGTGTACAGTTTTGTCTGTATGCGACAAATGGTCATGTATTGACCACAGGATAAAAAGGAATAAAAAATGAAACTGAATGCTTTGATGGATAATTTAGGTGCACGCAGCAATGTTAAACGCGTTGGACGTGGTTTGGGCAGTGGAATGGGTAAAACATCTGGTCGTGGTAACAAAGGACAGAAATCCCGCAGTGGTTCACGTAAACAGGCAACTTTCCAAGGTGGTCAGATGCCAATCTTGCGCCGTTTTCCAAAATTTGGTTTTAATAATCCATTCGCAAAAGAATATGCTACAATCAATTTGGGTGATATTGAAAAATTTATTTCATCCGGTAAAATTGATGCTAAACAAGTAATAACAATGGATACATTGTTGGCTGCAAAGATTTTGAATCGAACAATGTCTGGATTAAAAGTTTTGGGCAAGGGCGAAATTAAAACAGCGGTTAACATCATTGCCGATAAATGGTCAAAGTCTGCACAGGCGGCGATTGAAAAAGTCGGTGGTTCAATCAAAAATAAATAAGTAAAATGTATTTGCATCCCGTTTTCGGGATGCAATACTGATTTAGTATGGACAGGTGTCTAATGAAATTGGTACGTGGCTTTTTCAGTAATATGTCAGATTTACAGCGTCGAGTAATGTTTACATTGATGGCGTTGATTGTATATCGTATTGGATCATTTATACCATTACCTGGTGTTAATGCGACGGCTGTGTTGCATTTATTTTCAGGTGAAGGCAGTGGTATGATGGGAATGTTTGATATGTTCTCTGGCGGGTCGTTGTCGCGTATGTCTGTTCTGGCATTAAATATTTTTCCATACATTTCTGCGTCAATTGTATTGCAATTGCTTACCGCAACCAGTAAATCTTTAAATGAATTACGTAAAGAGGGGGAATCTGGACGCATAAAAATAAATCAATACACACGTTATTTGGCGGTTGTTTTGGCGGTTGTTCAGGGGTGGGCAATTGTTCGTGGGTTGCAGTCAATGGCACCTGTAAATGGTGTTGCAGCGGTTGTGAATCCAGGTTTTGCATTTGAATTATCAGCGGTTATTGCATTGGTCGGTGGAACTGTGTTCGTTATGTGGTTGGCAGAACAAATTACTGCACGCGGCATAGGACAGGGGGCATCTTTATTGATTTTTGCTGGTATTATTGCCGAAGTTCCAACAGGTATCGCGAAAATATTTTCATTGGGTTCGGTTGGGCAAATGTCACCCGCGATGATATTATTGGTTATTGCGTTTGTTATCGGAATTGTTGCGTTAATTGCATTTTTTGAACAGGCACAACGTCGTATTCAAATATTGTACCCACGTCAGGTTATGGCGAATGGTGTTACAAATACGAACACATCATATTTACCATTAAAAATAAATATGTCTGGTGTTATGGGGCCTGTATTTGCATCCAGCATAATGATGTTGCCAGCGTTTGTTCAGCGTTTTGTTCAAAGTGAAAATATGATTGTGCAAAGTGTTATGGGATTTTTTACGTATGGTGCATGGTCATACATAATAATGTACACTGTATTAATTGCATTTTTTGCATATTTTCAGACAGCGGTTATTTTTAATTCTGAAGAAACTGGAAATAATTTGAAAAATGCTGGTGGTTATATACCGGGGGTTCGTCCTGGTGAACAGACAGTTCAGTATTTAGATGGTGTTGTATCGCGGACAACTGCAATCGGTGTGATGTATTTGATTGTAGTTTGTGTAATTCCAATAATATTGAACACACATTTAGGTATGCCGTTGGCAATTGGAGGAACCAGTGTATTGATTGTTGCAGGGGTTGTGTTAGATACGATGAACCAGGTTCAATCGTATTTGGTTGCCAAACAATATCGTGGAGTAATTGGCAGTAATACACAAAAGAAAGGGCGTTTTCGTTAATAAATATTAAAATATAACGAAAATAAAAACAAGATTTGACTTTTGTCGCATTTTGTATAAAATAATGCAGGCAAAATAAAATACATCCAGTAATTGGGAAACCAAGATTTGGGTGTCGGGTATCGGGGTATGATAGTTTATTGTGCACCGTGTATAACAACAAAGGGAAAATAAAAGATGGCACGTATAGCAGGTGTTAACATTCCGTCAGAAAAACGCATTGAAATTGCGTTAAGATACATTCATGGTATCGGACCGGCCAAAGCGGCACAAATTTGCCAAGCATTGGATTTAAAGGATGGTTTACGCGCAAAAGATTTGACAGACGCGGATGTTGTTAAAATTTCTAATTATATTGAACAGAACTTTACCGTAGAAGGTGACGTTCGTCGTGAAGTTGCGATGAATATCAAACGTTTACAAGATTTGAAATCATATCGTGGTATTCGTCATCGTAATCGTTTACCAGTTCGTGGTCAAAGAACACGTACAAATGCACGTACACGCAAAGGAAAACGCGTTGTTGTTGCAGGTTCTGCGGTTAAGGGTAAATAAAATTTAGTATTGGGTAGAGATTAACACGTCAGTTAATTGAAGACATCTAAAAAAGGTAAAAATAAATGGCAGTTACAAAAGTAAAGAAAAAAGTTGTAAAGAAAGTATCACACGGTATTGCGCACGTTGTTGCGACAAATAACAATACACGTATCACAATCACAGACCAGTCAGGTGCGGTTTTGACATGGGCGACCGCTGGGGCAAATAATTTTAAAGGTGCAAAAAAATCAACACCATATGCTGCGACTGTTGTTGCAGATGCCGTCGGCAAGAAAGTTGCAGAAATGGGGATGAAAACAGTTGATGTTTTGATGCGTGGTATTGGTCAGGGCCGTGAATCTGCTGTTCGTGGTTTGGCGAATGCCGGTTTGGTTGTTCAATCGATTACGGATACAACACGTATTCCACATAACGGTTGCCGTCCAAAGAAAGTTCGTCGTGTATAATTGATTTATTATATTATGATGTAAAAATCCCGCAAGATGCGGGATTTTTTGTTTGTATATGTGAATTTTTTTTGAAATATCTGATTATTATTTGTACATAATCAAAGCGCCATATTCGGCGGCATCGGGTGCATGTGCACTGTGGTGGGACAGCGGAAACCAAATGTGCAACAGATACATTAGAACAAACAATGATTAAGTGCAAGACAACAGATGGAACGGATTGTTAATACCAAAGATTGGCGTACAATAATTGCACAATGCTTAATAAAAGGAATTCCTGATTCAAAAGAAGTGTATAATTTATATGAAGCTTATATCAGAACCACACCCCCAACCGAAGATGAAATAAAGCAACAGGATATCCATACTATCTTTGGAAAGGTTTTGAATGTAAAAGTTGAAAAAGGAAAAGAGTATTTTGCAAACGTTAATGATATCCCAACGTATTTTGAAAAGACATACCCTATATCAAGTACTAAGGGCGGATTAGAAGACCGAATTGTAAAAAATCAATGGGATGCTGTGACAAAAAAATGCACTGCAACAACGATAAAGAAAACGTGCAGTAAAAAATAGCGGTTGGGGGCACAATGATAAACACCGTACAAAATGTAAAGAATGGTCAGAGGCCGAACCTGTTGTATGCGAATTAAAATGAAGAATAAAAAATTCCCAAATAGGGGAATTTTTTATAAACTTTTTAAGTATCTATACAATTCTTTAGAACTGAGTATCTGTACAGTTTTCAACAGATTCCGCCCATTTCTTACAATATTTGTTGCCAAATAATGGGTTCTTGGTTGTTGAACATTTTTGTGAACGTATACATTTGTGACAATTTAATGTTTCCCAATCGTATGTTGAAGTAATGCTTTCTTTATAGTTCCATTGATTAACTTGTTTAGAACCGATTAAGTCTAATTTGAATTTACCATCACTGCCGTTCGCGTTGTTCGAACCAGATGCGGCAACACCCAAACCTGCCGCTACTGCTACAGACCCCGCGGTTGCCGCTAAAGCAGCCGTAGCAGAAATCGTACTTCCAACAGCCAGTGACGCCCCCGCACCAGCCGTCGCTGCAACACCAGCTGTAGCACCTGCTGCAACACCAGCTGCAACACCAGCTGCAGCACCTGCTGTGAACACACTGGCAACAGCAACCGCAGTTACCACCAGTATTTTTCCCATTACATTTTTAGGTGGATTTGGTGATTTGGGTAATGCAGATGCGTCTGCAAATGCTATACAGGCCTGTCTGCCAAGTTCACGACGTGCATCTTTTGAATTTTCGCCCTGAATTTCTGCGATGCGTTCACCGATTTTTGCATAGTCTTGCAACATTTTTGCGTTTAATTCATCATATTTTTTATAATAATTATCTTTTGCCTTTTTTAGTGCGGCATTCGCTATGATTGAACGCATTTGTTTGGTTAATTCAGGAAAACGTGCATTATCTGCATTACGACCACCGATGTCTTTACGTTCATTATTAATTTTCATTCCCTGAACTTCACGCCCAGTCATACAAAATTGCACCGTTGGGTCTGATTCAATGGCCTTAATAGCAGAATCAATATTAGATTGTAATATTGATATTTCAGATGATAATCTGTGCTTTTGATCCGGAGTCGCAGATGTTTCATTTATAGTTGCCAAGTATTCGTCAACACTTGATAACAGTCCGTTATCATTAACTTTTATGTTTTCCCAATAAATCGTGCCATCCAATACACCCGCCAAGGGTGTTATTGGTCCCAATGTTGTTTGAGCATTTCCCCCCATACCATTTACACGTCCTAATTCACCATCCGTTATCTGGGATACATCGTTGCGACAACTGTTGTATGCAATTTCTGCCTTACCATCATTGTTTGAATATTCACATATTCTATATTCCAAAGATCTGGCCCCCATATTTTCTTCAACCGTCAGTCCATTACAATTTTCTGTATCTCCACATACCTTAATCATTGCATCATTGGCGGCTTTTTGACATTGGGTCAACATATTGTTATCAATATTCAACATTATACCTTGGACCATTGTTGACAGTTCTTCATATACCCCATCACCCGTTATATTGGTACCGCCGTAAACTTTTTGACAACCGACTAACTTATCGTACGGACACATTCTGATAATTGTATCTGTATCCAAACCGATACAATTCAAATAATCTGTACCACATCTGTCATCCGATGTTAAACATTGTTTTACCTCAGTCGTACATGAATCAACACGCATTGAAGCCAAACGTGCAACCACAAACCCCCAAACGTTAGAGTTTTGAGCTTTTTTCACATCGGATGAATCAATACCGCAATTATTTAATGGGATTTTGCAAACATTCAACATAGTTTCAGGCCGTGACAGACACATATCATATGATCCATCGGGGTCATTTGGATCCATGTTATCCTTACACGCTTTTTTAAAGCAATCTGAAATTGTACCGATGCAATTTTGACGTGCATTATCTTCGGCAATCAATTCTGCCGATTTTAACTGTGGTGCCACATTTTGTAAAAAGGTATCCCAAACCTGTCCTGCAACACGTGTACACTGTTTGGTAACCGTTTCACACAAAGGTTTCTTTGACATCAAGGCATCATACGTAGATGCCGTAATTTCAATATTTGTGATGGCACCCTTGATTTGATAATTTTTGACACCAGCGCTTGTAGATTTTTGGGAATTTACATTATCCATAACAGACATTGATGTGCACGCTGTATAATCGGCCCCGCAACCAGCGGTTGTTTGCATGCATTTTGAAAATTCAATAACACACTGGCCTAAATCATATTTATTTGCGTTTTGTATTTGTTCCAACGCTTCATCGCGCAGGGCTTTTTGTGCAGCCTGCAATTTTTGCGCACTGGCATTTTTACGTTGGGTTAACGTATTTGAATATGCATTGCAATCTGCCTTTATCTGGGTTTGATACATTAATTGCAATAATGAAATTTCTTTGCCACATTCTGGCATTTGTGCAATACAAATACCATTTACAGCATTGTATAATGCATCACCTTCTTTGCCTTCTAATGAGGCAACAACACTTTGTTGACTTTGAATTTCTGTATCAAAATCGAAATCATCATCTAAATTAGTATTCCACAGTGACAAATCCAATGTGCTGCGTTTTTTCTTGGTTGCATCCTGATTAGTTTTACTTTTTGTTTCAAATTCTTTGGCAATGGCGTTGGCTTTGGCAATTGCTTCGTTCGCATCATCACCCATCTGCATACGTTCCAAACCTGTGGTTGCCATTTGATAACTTTGTTGATCTAAACGATCAATTTCGGCCAATATTGCATCAAATTCTGCGTTTTTGTCACTGCATACACAACGACCACCGGTCGTATTATCAATCATACAAAATGAATCCATACATCCGTTATATTTGTTTTTACATTCTTCACTGACAACAATGTTTTGTGCGGCAGCCGATACCTTTGTACCAGTACTGACAACCTTTTGTGTGGTACCGGCACGTGCAGATACAACCGGGGTTCCTGTTTTTTGTGGTGTGGCACCTGCCGCAGGTTTTGCCGCACGTGCAGATACGGTTGCACTGCGTGCAGAAGAAACGGTTGATGGGGCGGCCCCAGGTTTATTACCACGGACATTCGTTGCAGCGCGCGCAGATACAACCGGTGCAGATGCAGGTTTTGTCGCAGCCCCCGCAGCAGTCCCGCCGCCACGTCGCGCCTGAACCGGCGCAGCCGAATATGACGCATTTATCGCGATTAGTGATGCCAAAACACTGTATACGAATGCATTTTTCATGATATATTCCCTCGATTATAATCAATTTATTATACCATAATATTAGATATAAATAAAATGATTATTTATGTTTTTTCGTTTGCAATTAATAAAAAATACCAACCAATCGGTATGGATGGATATTTTTGAATTATACTTTTATTTTGCCGTAGATGTTTTTTTCAATTCTGTGGGAATTTCTACTGTGGGTACCGCCCCAGCAGATGCTGGCTTGCCTTGTAAACGCTCAGAGGCATTTTGTTGGTTAGAAGCGGTACTGTTTTGAGATTTTTGACTTATTTCTTGCCTTTTATTAAGACTATTGGTTGTAGGTGTTGATTGTGCAGTTTTAGAGCCTGAGTTTTGGTTTTCGGTAACCTCAGCAGGCCGTTGCTTAGATTCTTGGGGGGCATTTTCCAGACTTTCGTTTTTGTTGGATGTTTTATGGTTTTCTGTTTGTTTGTTTGTTTGTTTGGTCTGCAGTATTTTCTGATGTTTGATCATCACCTTTGGCGGCTTTTAATTCCTTGTCTGCCTTGGCACGATCCATGGCACGGCCAATTGCACCGGATGACACGGCACCCGCGGCAATTCCCAGACCGGCCCCCATCAGGGCACTGGTTGCGGATGTTTGTTCGCGTGTTAAACGGTATGCATTTTCTTTGAATGTTGTTATATCAATTCCAAACCAGTTTTGATTGCAATCAAATGTATTACCGGCATATGCCTTTTTGGATGCATATGGTGTTTCAGAATTGTTTGCCCAGAAATTAATGCTGTATACGCAATTCATTGTCCGGTCATCAAACATTGCCCCCAACAGGCGACATTGTTCTGACATTTTATCACGCAAAGCATATAATTTTTTTTCATCTGTTTTTATTTGAACTTCGGCGTTTTGACGCAATGTTGCGAATACCTGCATCGTTCTGTTTGATAAACCATTATCGTGTTGTGTACAATCTTTGGCAATTTTTTCACATGCAGAAATTGCCGCATCACCATCTTTTTTACCCAGACATTTATTATAATTTACACCACATTGTTTTACAATGCAGTCGTTGTAATTGTTTCCGCAATCCAATATCTTATTATAATTTGCCAAACGGGCATTCATATCACGGTCAGCTTTGATTTCGGTTCCAAATAATTTGTATTCAGTACCAGAACACTGGGTGTCACGACGGCATGCGTCCAGTTTATCGCCCCACGCCATATCTGTATCACCACCGCATTTTACAAAATCGGTTCCACATTTATTTTGCATGCATTTGCGTAAATCACGGTCACATGTATTTTGTCCACCCATAACGCGTTTTACCTGAGCCTGGACGTTTTCAACCGCATCCGCGGCATCAATGGCGGCACGTTGACGGCGGATTGATTCAGCCAAGTTGGATGAAGTTTCACTGGTTGATTCTGCACCAACAATATTATCAAATGATCTGGATTTATTTTCAATAACAACGGGGGCAGGTGTTGGTTCATTTGTAACAATCTGTTCTGTGGGCGTTTCAATTACAGATTCTGTTTCTGTGATAACATCGTCGTTGTTTGTCGGGGCTGCGGCCGCATTAACCGCAATCGCACGGGCCCCTGTATTGCTGGCCCGTGGGGGAACAGATTGCGCGATGGATTTTGAACCACGTTGAACAACACCGGCCCCCACAGCATTCCCAGATATAGATGTAATTGCAAACAGTACGGCAATACAGATATAAATACTTTTATGAATATATGGGACTATGTTTTTCATTGTTTTTCTCAATATTCCTTATTTCAATACTGCACATGCCAAATCATAAAATTTGCACAGTTGGGTTGCCATAGATTTTTCATCATCAAAACCGGCTGCGCATTTATTTGCCATACTGCGTTCGCATACAGATTTTATGCATGATTGACGCCCAGAATCACCGTCGCATACCGATTTTGCATTTTGTAATTGTGCAGTACGTGTATTTTGATATGATGCGACAATTGCATTAATCGCAGTGTCTGTATTTTGAATAATGTTGTTGCGTGTGCTGATGATTTCGTCTCGAATAGCGGTGATATAATCATCGCAGCCATTGTTTTGAACACTGCATGCAGCAAAAAATTTATTGAAATCTGCATCTTCTTTACATGTGGAATAATCCGGACCACAATGCTTCTCATCCATAACACACGATAAAATATCGGCATGGCACGCAGATTTATTGGCGGATTTTGATATTTTGTTATGCAAAGAATCCATTTGTGCATTAATACCCGCAGCGGTACATGATTGTTCAATCAGCTTATCATAATTATCGGTTGCGTCGTCTGGGGTGCAATTTGCGACACGTTTAATGCATTCACGT
Source organism: Candidatus Enterousia sp. (assembly GCA_045617905.1). Taxonomy (GTDB): domain Bacteria; phylum Pseudomonadota; class Alphaproteobacteria; order Rs-D84; family Rs-D84; genus Enterousia. Next base: position 147,840 of record JAZLJO010000018.1, on the reverse strand, counting down.
GTTGCCCATGCATAACGTTCACCCGGATCAGTTGGTGCGTTTTTTAATTCTTTGTCTGTAAATGAATATTTGGTGGATGTTCCAACGGATACACTGCGTATACCTGTATCGGTTGGTGGTGTACCTGCCGATGATGTGCCACAATATTGGCAACGGGCCGCAGGATTGGTCGATATGTTTATTGCACATGCAGAATCTAAACATTTGTTCAAATTCGCCACAGAACATTTTTGGACCGGTGCTGCAATTGCAAAACCGGGAATAAGCACACAAATAATAAAATTAAAAATATATTTTTTCATTTCTCTCTGTTTCGTTAATTGTATCACAGTGGGAGAAAATAGGCAAAGAAAAAATAATTATGTATAAAAGGTGAATTTTTTATGATACAATATTTTCGCTGGACACAGAATTTAAATATGTGCTATGTTGCACATATACAGAGAGAAGTTTATATGAAGTACATCAAAATTTTATTATTTGCTTTGTTTTTATCTCCAATTGCATCGCATGCAGCATCAAATGAATTTGTTGTGGCAGCCCAATTATTATCGGCGGCGAAAAATGCCGATTTTCAACAGGTACAAGCCTTGGTGAACAGTGGGGCGGATATTAATTTTGTAGACAGTACGGGGTTGTCGATTGTATGCACGGCGTTAATGAATAATGATATTCGTGCAGCACAGATTTTACAGATGTATGGTGCCGATGCATCACAATGTGATCGACAAATAAAGCAATATAATTCCCGTACAAAGCCAAAGATTAATTCGGGTGGATTGTTTGGTGGGCTGTCAACGGCCCAAGGTATGGCGTTGGCGGCGGCTGGGGCCGCCGTTGTCATTGGTGGATTATATTGGTTAACAGATGTTTTTGATCCAGATAATGGTAACAGCAGCAGTTCCGGTAATAATGGTAATCGCCCAAACAATAATCCAGATGATCCAACTAATGGTGGTGATAATGCGAAAGTCGCATTCAGTGTACCATATGGGCCGGCAATGGTCAATGACGCTAAGGAACAGGAATTGTATGCAGATAATTTGAATGCCTTTGGTCAAATATCATACTTGGATACGTTTAATCAAATGAATAAAAGTGTGTACCAAAATTATTTATTGTTAATGCATGGTTATTCACCAATGGCACGCGGATATTTGGGAATGCGAACATTGCGTAATTTAGTGTCGCGCGAACCTTTAAATCTATCTGGAAACTCGTTGGGTGATAATACATCTATACAGGGGGGGATGCCGATAAATGTTGCAATTGTTACAACAAATGGAATTAATGCCGCTGATGAAACATCTTTGGAAAATAAATTTATGTTGTGGGGAACAACTAACAATAACAATACAACCGTAAATGGGGCGGTTAATAAAAATTTATCCAGCAAATATTATAATAATAAAATCACTTTAGGGGCGAATTCAGAAACAATTTTGGATGATAGTGTTGAAGAAGATAGTGTGCTATATGGAATAGTTTTTGATCTGTCTGGTAATGGGACTGCGATACATAATACATCTGCAACAGATTTGGATAATATGCTGGCTAAGGTTATTGTTGGCAGTGGACCAGGCGAATATTTGACAGATTATATGGGGTTTATGCCAAATGGACAATTGACGGTATTTCGTACAGGCGGTGATGGTTTTGTACCCGTGTCGAATTCAAATCGAAATGGTACATATACAATAGCCGATAATACATTGGCAACTGGTGACAAAATTAGTTTGTTTGGTATTGAATTTGATGTTACCAGAAATGGTGATAGAATTATTATAACTAGTTCAGATGGTGAAACTGTATACAATGGTGAAATTGACGCCAATGGAATGTTAATTTTAAATGATGTTGAGACTGGGGGATATACAGTTAAACAAATGTATAAATTTGATTTAAATAATAAATTGGTTTTAGTGAAACAAACAGGGGTGTACACAAATTATCAAGCATTATACAATGCAATAAGTTTATTAGGATACGATGATAATTATAATGACAGTGGGCGGTCTCGGCCATCGGTTATCGTTAATACAGCTGTATTAACGTCATTACATGACAGAAATGCCGCTATGATAGAGGATGTTTTTACAACAAGTGATCCGGAGGTAAATTTTTATAATTTGATTAACAACTATTATGATCCAACGGGCTCCGGTAAGCAGGTGAAATATGCGTCAGATTTTTATACTAATACCATATGGAATGGTTCGAGTGCACCGTTGTTAATATATTCCACCGGTGGTGCAAAAACAGATATGAGCAATCAAGAACCCACATCACCGGCGTTATACGCAACATTTGAAAATGCCGCCCCATTGTTATATTCAAATTTGCAACATAAATTTATGTCAGTGGTTGGTGTTTCGCTTTCTGGTGGAACATCAGAATATGTTGATAAAAAAATATCTGATTTCTTGTTAGGACAAAATCAAAGATATATGTTATCTAACTGGAAAATTGATAATAATTATTATCGGGCACGTATGTGTGGTATTGCTGGGACAGGGACAAACACTTTGGACCCTTGGTGTTTTGCATCGGTTGGTGCAACTGATGAATTGGCGACCGCTTCAGCAGCAGGTGCAGTAGGGGTATTGAAATCTGCATTTGATTATTTAGATAATAAACAAATATTCACATTATTGGCATTGACGGCCGATGGACCTTTTTTAGGATATGATTATGCCGGTAATAAATATACAACAGACAATTTGGTTACATATTTAAAAAATATGTATCAATTACCGAGTGAAATACAATATAAGGTAGATGTTGGCAACAAATCGTATTTAGATGCGTTTGCCGATGTTTTTGGTTACGGTTTAATAAATTTGGAACGGGCAACGACACCCGGAAAATCAATATATTACTATGATGGGCAAACAAATAAGATTGTTTCTGCATCGGGTAATGCATATTGGCGAAATGCACAAAATACAACTGTGCGGTCATCAATTGCGTTTAATCCACGCACCACAACAATCAGTGCACCATTTTTTGATATATTAACCAGTGTGGATGGGAATTTGTCGTTGCCACGTGTTTGGAAAAATGAATTTTCATTGGGGACAACGGGCCGACGTGGTTTGTACATGGGTGATGTTTTAGGTGATTTACACATTTCGGATAATATGCCCATTCAGACACAAATTGGTGATATTGCATTGGCAATGTCGACATCACATCGTGAATATACAGATAATTTTGGTGGATTGGATAATTTACAATTAGGGTTTTCATCGCAAAATTGGGATTTAACAGCGGGGTATCAACACTATTTTACCGATAATACATCGCGTTTTGACGGGGCGGCCAATCCGATTTTATCTTTGGCCTCAAATGCGGTTACATCAGGTGCACAATACCATTCTGGTAATTGGACATTTGGGCTGCGTGCATTTTCGGGGACAATTACGGACGAAGGGTTGTTGGAAACAGATCCGACAATTTCTGCACAATATAAACAGGCGCATCTGGGATTGATGCATGGGGCACAGTCCGGTTTTGGATATAAAAATGATAAATTTGGATTTGATTTATCGTTTGGTTCCGCCAAGGAAACAGAAACATTTTTGGGTGCACAAACCAATGGGTTGTTAGATTTAGGGGCGGGGCATACAATGTATGTTGATAACACATTGCGATATGCCCCAACAAAAGACATTTCATTTGGATTACATTCAACGTTTGCACGAACAACATCTGATGCAACAGGTGAATTTATATTGGGAATGTCCAATGTTTATTCAGATGCATATGCATTTACGACAAATGTTGGAAATTTCAGTTTTTCGTTATCACAACCATTGGCAATTACACATGGTGTCCTGCATTATTCGCATGCCGATTATGATATAATCACAGATGAAAACGGACATTATAATTTAAATATTATAAATACTGGGGCCATGGGGGTTGATTTGCGACCCGCTGTGCGTGAATTACGTATAAACGCATCATACAAACATAAATTTGGTGAATTTACAGATGGGGCATTTGGATTTATATATCGTGTTAATCCAAATAACACAGATGCATATGGAAACGAATCAATATTGATGATGAAAATGCATCACAGAATCGGAATATAAAAAAATGGCTGAAAAATTTTTCCAGCCATTTTTTGTTTGGTCATATTATTTAGAAACAACAACCATTGCAGCACGTAAAACGCTGTCACCAAACATGTAACCAGATTGTAATTCCTGGATTATGGTATTTGGGGCAGGGGTATTATCATCATTTTGTGTAACATCAACCACCTGAATGGCATTATGATATGTTGGATTTAACGTTTTTCCAACAGATTCAATTTTAGTAATTCCAATTTGTTCAAATGCGGATTCCATTGCCCGGGCCATTGATTGGATACCGACATCATCTGGTGCGTGGTTTAATGCCGCATCAATTGCATCCATAACCGGTAAAATTTTTTCAATAACAGACACTGAACGTGTGCGTGCACGTGATTCGGCATCTAATACTGCCCGACGACGGGTGTTTTCTAACTCTGCGGCGGTACGCAAATATTTATCATTTAATTCTGTAATCTGGGCATTCAACATATCGATTTGTGCCATCAAATCGATATCAGATGTGACCTTAGTATCGGACGAATCTTCCACATTCATTATATTTTGTGCTTCATCAATTGATACAGATTCTATGTTATTATCTTTTATTTCTTTGTTTTCCATCGTATTCATCCTGTTATAATAACAAAATATATAAATTGGGGGCGGCGGATGTGCCCCCGCCCAAAATTATATATTTATTTCACACTGGCTATTATAGGTATAAAATCGTCCGGTTTCAAGGATGCACCACCAACCAAAACACCATCAACATTTGCAATCGACATAATTTCGGCGGCATTGTTTGCTTTGACACTGGCACCGTACAGGATTGGTGTTCCCGCGCGTCCCATTGATTTTAATGTGTCGGCAATTAACGTGTGTGCAGCGGTGATTTCATCGGTTGTTGGTGTTAAACCCGCACCAATTGCCCAACGTGGTTCATATGCAACAATAACATCACCAGTTATATCAGAAGGAACAGATTCACGAACACCGGATTCAATTATTTCCATTGTTTTTCCGGATTGTTTTTCATCCATTGTTTCGCCAACACAGATGATCGGTGTTAAACCGGCTTTAATTGCGGCCTCAGCCTTGGAACGCACAACTTCGTTCGTTTCATTATGGTATTGACGACGTTCACTGTGGCCAACAATAACATATTGGGCCCCAATTGCACTTAACATGCCCGCGGAAATTTCACCTGTAAATGCCCCATGGTCGTGTGCAGATACATCTTGGGCGCCGATTGCGAACCCATTCGGTTTAACACAGCCCAACATCGTAAATGGAACACACAGTATGATACGATTTTCTGTTTGTACATTGACCAAGGCCTCGGTCATTGTTTTCAATGCTTCACATGTTCCGTTCATTTTCCAGTTACCTGCAATAAATTTCATAGTATTTATCCTTTTTTTATATTGATTTATATTACTACAATTTGCTATGTTAACGCAAAAGGTGATTCAATGCTAGAATATTTACGTAACGCTGCGGAAAAACCGTTGGCAAAAATTTTAATTGGTATTTTGACGTTTTCATTTGTCGGCTGGGGCGTGGCAGAATGGATTTTTGGCAATGTTGCTGGAAATAATACGCTGATACGCGTTGGAAATTCTGATATCAGTGTCGAACAATTTAATTTACAAAAATCACATGAATTGGCGAAAATGTCACGTGAACAACAACGGGAAATATATTCAAATGCGGCAAAACAACGTGCATTTTCTGATGTAATTTTGCAGAAAATGGCGGTTCGGCGTATGTCTGAAAATCACGCAAAAAAGTTGGGGTTTGTTGTAACGGATACAAAAATTGCAAATGAAATTCGTACCAGTCCTGAATTTCAATCAAATGGACATTTTTCTGCGATTTTGTTTGATAAATTGTTAATTGATAACGGATACACGGAATCCAGTTATGCAGATGCGATTCGTAATGATATACTAAGTTCATATGTTTTAGGTGCGTTAAATATTGATGTCCCCGTGCCGATGTTTGCAGCCCGTGCAGAATATAATGCACGTAACGCACAACGTCAGATTGAATATGCAACGGTAAAATTTGATGATTTTAAAGTTGGTGATCCAACAGATGATCAATTGCGTGATTTTTATGCTAAAAATCCGCATGTAATTCCGGAACACAGATCTATTTCATATATATTGGTTTCGGGTGATTTGTCAAAACCGGATGAATATGATAATGCATACACCACCGCACAACATGTTGAAGATGATATTTTTGCAGGGGAAACAATGAAACAAGCTGCATCAAACAACAAAGCTCGTTATGTAACAATACCTGCATTTGCAATTGATAAACGTCCTGTAGATAAAGTTTTAACGGATACAATTGTAAATAAGATTTTTGCAATGGATGAGGGTACAGAAAGTGAATTAATTGAAACGAAATATGGTTTTGTGATATTCCGTGTTGATAATGTTATTCCGGCACATAATGCAGAATTTGCAGATGTGAAAAACAGTTTGATTGCCGGGTGGCGTCGTGATCAACAACGTACCCAGGCGTATATTCGTGCAAATGAATTGTTATCGGGTTTAAACAATGGGACAGTTTTATCAGATAAACGGTCTGTTGTTGTGACGCGGGCGTCTGGTGCACCGGTTGATGTGTTGGTTGCCACATTCCGTGGCAAAGAGGGGGCAAATTCAATTGTTCCTGGATCGGATGCATTTTACGTATTACATATTGCCAAGGCTGTTTTGCCAATTGAAAATCCAGCCAAAATGGATGATATTCGTGCCGAAATGAAAAATATGCAAAAACGTGAAATATCGGATGATTATAATTCATTCTTGAATCGAAAATATCCGATAAAGGTGAATACAAAAAATTATAATCATTTAATTTCAAAATAAAAAACGGGGCAGGTGCCCCGTTTTTGTTTCAATTGCACAGAAAATATTTTAACTTGCAAAGCTGAATAATCTGATTATAATTAGCATTGCCTTGGGGCATAGTTTAATGGTAGAACAGCGGACTCTGACTCCTAATCTTCCCATCTTTTGAAAGCCGCAGAAACCGACGGACTAGACCGATTTAACATTCGCTGAAATTTATGGATTAAACTCTAAGCAAATCCAGCGCGTGACAAAAGCGTTTTCACATATTTTTCACACAGAAATGGGGCATATCTGCTAAATCTTCGTATGAGCACTTTGTGTTATTGAGTATGTATAGGAAGGCGTCAAGTCGATAAGGCTTTGTGGTCAGGAAAATATATTTCATGTAATCTTTATTTGAGAGCGCAAGTTCTCGCTCTTTTTTTATTACATGATACCTTGTATTCAGTAGTTCATCCATTTGCGGACACTCACAATATAAGTCCACAATTTCTGGGCAATGAATAAACACTAAACCATCCATTTGTTTAATGTTTTTCTATAAATAAGGCTCTAGCATGTGCAATTCCTTTGTTGTGAAGACATCAAACCGGAACCAAACGACAAGTCCAGAGAATAATCGCCAAATTTGTAATAAAAAATCCCGAAATATCGGGATTTTCTTAAATATGTCAGTAAAAGTTTAGTAATTCATGCCGATGCGCCAGTATATTGAGTGTTCTTCCTTATCCATGCCATCGCGTGTCTGCAGGTACTTTGGCGATGTCAAACCATGCGAATATGCCAAGGACCAGTTCAAATACCGCCCATAGTAATACAGCCCCGCGCCGATGCCCGCCATACTACCCGAATTGGAATCATACGGGTCTGGGGTTATCCTGTGCGCGTTTTCAACATAGCCATAATCGCCAAATATTCCCAACTGGGTGCGAGCCAGCGCACTGTTTACCGACCATTTGCCGCCGGCATTCATAAAGGTCATATCGGTCAGGATGGATGGCATCAATCTGTCCATCGGGGTCCGCAGTTCGTTCCGGACATAGAATCCGTTGTCGCCGCTGATAACATTGTCGCGGTATCCGCGCACGGTCCATTCGCCACCGATGCTGAATTGGTCGTTCCCATACAGATTCTGAAAACTATACTGCCCGTCGGCGGTCAAAATCCAGTTTATGGGCAGTCCCAAATTGAATTTCATATTGGAATACAGGTACAATTTCAACATGTCGTATTGCAAATGCGGTTCGGTGTCAAAAATATCGTCTGCATCACGCCGCGCCCATAACCAGTCCAAGCCCCGTTGATACGATGGCTTTACAATAATTGTCCCCAATGGGTGGTATATGGTGTTGTTCCAGAAAATGTTTACATTGCTGGACCGGCGCGAACCTGTGATACTGCGCATATCACGTACCCAGTTTTCGGTGCTGCGCGTCTGTAATACCGCGCCCAGGTTGGTGCGATACCGCGCACTGCGGTACATAACGCGTTCCAGGGATAATCCCTGGGTCAATGTGTCGCCATGCGTCTGAAATGACGTGTACAGACCATCTACGGTCGTGCGATAATCGGAATATGACAGGTTGTATCCCAATGTCCAGTACCCATACGGGATGGTTATCGCGCTGTATAACGACTGGCTATGATGATGGTGACCGGCGAAATCGGTATCGTGGGTGTATTTCAGGTATATGTTGTCCTGCAACGCCAACAGATTATCCTGATTCAAACTGATGTTCAGGTTGTTTTCCCCGACGCTTTTGTTGCCGCTGTTATCAAATCCCGCCCCCAGGAATGTCGTGCGGTGGCTGTCATGGTTGTTCAAAAACACGACATCGCTGTATCCCGCCATATCCAATTCGGCAACAGGGCGCAGGTCGATGGTCGCATTGTTGGACTGTAAACGGTTGATTTGGTCCAGTCCCTGTTCAAAATCCTTTATTTTGAATATTTTGCCGACGGTTCCTGGGACGGCAACCTGGGGCTTGGTCCACTGACGAAATTTTGCAAACTTGGATTGTGGTTCGTACGGTTCGCCGTTATAGATATCCTGTAATTTGACGGATTTTACAAAACCCTCTTCAATAATGAATATGATATCACAATCGGTCTTGGTCAGTTTGGAATTCCGCTGGTCAAAATATACACGCGCCAGGGTGTATTTGCGGTCGATGTACAGGTCGGTCAGCTCTTTCTGGATATTTTCCATGTTGGCGCGGTTGACGCATCGACCGATGTATGAATCCGTGATTTTGGCGATGCGGCGGTCGGAAAATTTCTTGTTCCCATAAACGATGACACGGTTAAATCGCGGACATTCATCGGTGTCTGTGCCAGCCCCCAGCGCAGATTTATCCGATTTTTCTTCCCTATCGCGGGATTCACGGACACGTTCCGCCTCAATTACCTGTTGGCGGTTGCGTTCGTTTTGTAATGCCTGTTCTTGCTGTTGCTGAATAACCAGCTGCTGCAGGGCGATTTGTTCCGGTGTCAACGCCAGCGCAGGGGTTGAGAATAATGCAATGAGAGATATTGATGTAAGATATTTCATTATTTGTAATCCTATATTAGGCTAGCTCTAAGATTTCACCTTCACCAAAAATGTGTTCTTCCCATATCTTGAATTTTTGACCCTTATATAATACTTTTTTTATTTCATCTTTGGTTAATGCTATAAGCTTCATACTGGTTATATATTGATGACCGATTAAAAATTCTTTTTCTTGAGGCAACTCAACAAAAACGCTCCAGTTAGTTTCTTTGTTTTCACCAGCCAAAGTTAATTGTATGACCCCTCTAAACTCATTGAATACAATCGGAAAGCCAACAGAATTTGTTGTATCTTTTCGTATTATATTTTTTCCACCATCTTTTTTTGAATAAATAGATATTTTTACTTTTATTGGAAATGTATCATTTGACATATTATGGTTTCCTTTTTAATACCTTTGGAGTAGATAAAGCAGGTAAATCTTTTGTAGGAACTACTACAGCTTTAACTCCTCTGTCCACAGTTACAACATTTTCGGGTATTATTTTGCTTTTTGGTATGGATGTTTTTATAATTGTATATGGTGCATCTCCGAAGTTAGTTTCTGCTTGGACTGCATAATTTGTAACGTCTTTATTTGTTTGTTAATAACACATCCAATATTTCACATTTTGCCCAGCTCTTATCGTTATGCGCCCACCCAACTTTTAATTCAATAACATTACCTATTTTTAACACGTGAGATTGGTTTGCCGATATTGCCAGATATAACATTGACGTATAGGATAAGCCTGGCTTAAATTCAAAACCTTTAGGCACATACAAACCTGCATTCGTGCTAATTGCATTACCCATATCATCAAAAACTACGACACCCACATACCCATTATCTCTATTTGGGGGAGAAATCAATGGGTAACCTCCCATATCACTTTTATTAACATTAACTTTTAATTTCAACTTAACATCTATTAACTTTGTATTTTTCATCTGCGGTCTCATTATTTTTTTAGAACTTTTGGTGGCGTTAATAAATCTAATGATTCGTTAGGAATTACATACCCTGGAACACCCCAATCGGTATAAGGAAGTTTCATAGTATCATTCGATCTTTTGCACCTTGACTAGCGGCTTTTTCATAAGAATTAGAATCTATGTTAGCATTTCCTCCTTTAAACCAATTGCGGTTGCGTTCGTTCTGTAATGCCTGTTCTTGCTGTTGCTGAGCGATTTGTTCGGGGGTCAATGCCAGCGCAGGGGTGGTAAGTAAGGCGATTAGGGAAATAGTGGTTAAGTGTTTCATTTTTATCATTGATTCAATTGCCTTAAATATTTGGAAGCTCTCTATTTAATAGAAAATTTAATCTGTACATTTCCATCTTTATCCCTGGACATTTTTGCATAATACTTTTCTCTATCTTCGACTGTTTGGTTATAATAGTCTTGTGTTTCTATTAAAATGGTATCACATTTATCATCCATATAGAGAAAAGCTAGGGCCAAATTCGGATAAAAAACTTTATTTGGAGTGCTTATCGTGGGAACTTTCAATATTGTTTTTAAATCCGTACGATCTTTGGTAAATAGGTCTACATTATTCAGCAACAGCTCATTATTTGTTTTCCTTATAATTATAGATACGATTTTGTTATTTATATAACGTAATCTTATATTCCCCAGCTGTGGATACTCATAATCACTTTCTAGAATCTGTTTTTTGTTTGGGTACAGCAACTTCGTTGTCCCCTGCACAAAATGTTGTCCTTTTAGTATTCTTATAATTTCTTCCAAATTCATCCCCAATTTTAATGAAACATCAAGTTCAGGGATATGGATTCCCTCGTTTAAAATTATTTCATATTTCATCAATGAACTCCTTTATTCCCCGGCAAATCGAAACCTCTATCTCTATAATCAAGAATTGTTTCTGTTTCAACTTTCCTTACCTCTGCTTTTCCCTTGAATTGACCTAACTCTTTATATTCAAAAACATCCGTTCCAGCTTTATTTAGCTTACTAACCTGAGATTGAGGACGTGGCAACGTTCCATTTTGCCTATGTGGCACACCAGTTTCTCCTATCTTATATGGAATACCTGTTGTTTTATTATCAATTCTATATAACCAGCAGTTTCCGCCATAACAATTAGAATTCTTGTGAGGGATACCTTTTTCAGAAGTCTTTCCTGCCTTGCCCACAATTTTATTTATTTTTAATGATTTTCCAAAAAATGGTATTATCCCCACAGCATCACTTGCGCCAACTGGGATATCTTTTGTCCACTCAGCAATATCTCGTGAAACCGCTCCATATTCACCATGAGTAGCAAAGCCCCCACCGACGTATTCTAATATGTCAGCGGCTCCAATTACCAGTTTGACAGGTAGGCTTTCTAGTGTATCCGCCGCATCTGCCAATACCCCCCAAGCGGTTCCATCCATTGCCTGACTTCTATACTCAGAATAAGATTTTGTTTTGTCTTCATCTGTTATGTAAGAGTAACCAGCACCGATTCCTGCCATTAACTCACTTACCAAATCCGCTTTATTTGTCTCTGGCACCATACTTGCTTGAATATTATTGTTTTGTAGCAAATTATTAGTCGGGCCATTGTATTGCTGGTTATACTGGCTTTGTGCATTTGTTCCCAAGCCCGCACCATACTGTCCTGGCGCAACAGTATATCCACCTGTCAATCCTGCAACGGTGTTGTAATAACTCATTTCGTTATTTGCCGCCGCCGATGCTGCCGTTTCGCTTGAACCGACGTAATTATGAGCGCGTTCTTCGGCATCTGTACGCAGGAATGTGTATGCGTCTGTGCCTGCGCCATTGGCTAAGTTCACATATCCTTGATTATTAGTCAAGTCATTAAATCCGTCACGTGCCACGATACCAATCACATTGCCAGTGGTATCCAAGAAAACAACATTTTCCTGATTGTTGTTGTACACCAGATTTACAGAACCATCTGCAGTCATTGCCGCCAATTTTTGCAAATCTTCTGGGGAAACAAATCCCTCAGACATATCTTTAATTATCTTCTGGGCATCTTCTGTGCCACCACGGCGAATACCCGTCGCCATGCCACTTTGATTGGCTTTCCACTTGTCAATTGCGCTGGTTTCTATCTCATTGCCATATTTGTCGTATTCTTTGCCACCAAGCCCAACAGAATCCCCGACAAATTTGATTGCCCCCCCAACAGTACCAATTGCACCTGCACCAGCCATAACCACATTATCCGTGAAGTGTTCATGCTGGTCTGATATTTCTTTGCGCCCAGATTCTGAGAATATGCGGTTATCAACTGTCACACTGGAATCCAGCGCGCCGGTGATTTCATCCTTGGTTATTTCCTGGACTTTATCCGTGTCACGGTTCAGACCAGCCAGTTCATGATTAGTATCCCCGCCGACCGTGATATTACCCCATGACAATGCAACACAGGCAAAAAGTATCAATAAAAATGCAAATATCTTTTTTAGCATTCAAATTACCAACGCAGGGGTTGCGAATAAGGCGATTAAGGAAATAGCTATTTTATTTTTCATATTTACATTTCTTCTGCTAATGTTAGCATATCTTAAGATGCTTTGTTTTTATAAAATTTAAATATTTTGTAAGTTCAAATCCTTTCAAACCAAAACTATTATCCCCTTCTTGTATGATGATGCTGTCAGATACTTCTTCATTATCAAAATACTCTGCTGAGTCTTCAATCGTATAACTCCCTGTCTTATTAACAATAGAAAGATCTAGAGGTATTTTATTGGCACTTTTTTCAAGAAAATGTTTCAGTTCATTCATCACGCGTGCAACTTCAATTGAATTTATAGGAGACGAAGAATCTATACTGTATGCATATTCTGCATCTAAGGTTGCGATATAGTTTTGGACTTCATTATATAAATTTCCATCTAGCGTTACTAATAAACTATTATATTGCTTTAAGATTGCAATTGTTTTACCTAGTTCCGTTGAGTTATAGATGCTCTTTTCTGATACAAGCTGATTTATATTCCAAAGTATTTCTAGTATTCTCATTGTCTTATTTCTCCTCTACTAACTGTAACAATTTCACCTTTAGCATTAGTTATAACGGTCACATTATTTGTAGGGCTATAGTATGCATTGGTGCCAGGATTTTTACCTTTTATCGGCTCAACGTTATCAATTATATCCTTAACAACAGATGGCATTATACCATCCGCTTGCATTTGATCGAATGCATGCCCAGTGTATTTTATACCGTCAACAATACCTGGTGTATTAGTTCCTGGAGCAACATCTAATGGATAACCTTTGCTTCCAATTGGGGTACTTGGATTTTTAACCATTGTTTTTGCCGCATCAGCTGCATCATCAACTTTACCAGCAACCTTTGCTGTTGAACTTGTTGCTTTTGTGGCCGTACCCGCCGCCGCAACAATCGCCCCAACATCCAATATTTCTTCTAGATTACCGCCAGTCTTATTGTCTAGCCATTCATAACCCTCGCCAACCTTTACAAGGGTTTTTGTACCTAATTGTAGGTCGCCAGATATATAATCTGCACCACCAGCAACCCCAGTTATTACAAGCTCGCCAAATTTTTCATCTACTGCAAACAGCGGATTGTTTTCTTGGAAACGTTTTTTTGCATCGCCGTAAGATTCCCCATCCTGCTGTTCTATCTTTGAGCCTACATATTTTGTACCATAATAACTTGCTACTGCAACTGTTGCGAGTGTTCCAATAGATATCAGCTCTCCTTTACCAACTCCGTTGCCAACAGATGAATTTACAGCATCTGATACCAATGACAAACTACCATTCTGTATAGTGTCGCTATTCTCATAATTTGACAGCCACTGACTGCTATCCATGGTATTGGTGTTTTCGTTACCATAGTTTTTCAGGTCAAAGATTCCTTCTTGTATCATTCGATCTTTTGCACCTTGACTAGCGGCTTTTTCATAAGAATTAGAATCTATGTTAGCATTTCCTCCTTTAAACCAATTGCGGTTGCGTTCGTTTTGTAATGCCTGTTCTTGCTGTTGCTGGATAACCAGTTGCTGCTGGGCGATTTGTTCGGGTGTCAATGCCAGCGCAGGCGTTGCGAATAAGGCGATTAGTGAAATGGTTGTCAGGTGTTTCATTTTAGTTTACCGAATTAGACAATTATTTTATCAAAAATATTTTCCTATGTTACCGTATCTCTATGTTGACTTCTTTGCATCTTTAATATCAATAATTTTGCCAATAGCCCATCTTTTATTATCGTATAATCTACCAACTTGTATTTCAAATTTGTTTCCTTGTTTGAAAAAACTATAAGTGTCATCTGATACCATTAAAGTAATATCTGTTATATACGCCCTCCCAGGCTCAAACTTACCAGATTCTGGATAGTTTATAAGCACCCAAGATGACAATGGATTATTATTCATATCAAATATCCAAGCACTAAGGTGCTGTATTTTATCTTTATTTGTAGTATAGAATATATGTCCGCCAAACCCAATATGATTTACATCTATTTTTGCTGTCAGTTGAATCTTTTTCATTTCTTTATTCTCAGTTTATTTTAATAATTTTGGTGCAGATAAACTATCTATATAATCTTCCCTTATAAAAACAGACGGCAGTTTATTATAATCATTAAATACATCACCAGACTGTTCGATTGTTTTATACGTACTTTTGGGTATTTTTGTTTTATATATTGCAGTATAAGGAACCTCACTTGCAACACCATTACTGTTTGCGGTATTTACATAATTTGATAGTTCTTTATATGATGTCGAAAAATATTTCCCTTCAGCACCACCTGCTGGAATAGTAAATTTCCCAGTATTTACTATTGATGTTGCTTCTTCAGAACTTACCGCTCTATACAATGGCTTGAACTTTAGGGCATTTATGCCTTTAATCGTGGCACCAGCAGCACTTGCTGTTGCACTAGCACCAGTCAACCCAATCTCTGTCCATGCCCATGCTTGAGCATTATAATTTCCATCAATCGCCTCAGACAGTTGTTTGCCAGTATAGTATTGTTCGTTTCCAACCTGATACACGAATCCACTCATCGGAAGTTCTTCGCCCGTCCATGGGTCATATACGGGACCATCCACAGGAACAAGAGTTGCTGATTTCAGCATTTCGGATTCATTTTCCAGTCTGCTTAGCCCTAAACTTACCACGCCTCTGGCTTGAAATGCCTCTTTGCTAGAATAGTTGGCACGCATTTCTTCTGGCATGTTTTCCCATGTTTCGCCAGAATTCATGTATTCGCGGACATCTTCGTATAATCCAAGTCCACCAAATATCAACGCGCCACCAATTGCTCCAGCTGTGTTTCCCACCCCTGGAACTACAGTACCTGCTGCACCACCAAGAATTGCGCCATTAGTGGCACCCAGAACAGTTCTGCTATCTGCCGTTGGTCCAGTTACTGAACTTGCATTGACATTGTTGGTATACAATAAAGTATTTGTTGCACCATTATATTGCTGATTATATTGGCTTTGTGCATTGGTTCCCAAGCCGGCACCATACTGTCCTGGCGCAACGGTATAGCCACCCGTCAATCCTGCAACGGCGTTGTAATAACTCATTTCATTATTTGCCGCCGCAGATGCTGCCGTTTCACTGGAACCAACGTAATTATGGGCGCGTTCTTCTGCATCTGTACGCAGGAATGTATATGCGTCTGTGCCTGCGCCATTGGCCAAGTTCACATAGCCCTGATTATTTGTCAGATCGTTAAATCCGTCACGTGCAATAACGCCAATCACATTACCTGAGGCATCCAAGAATACAACATTTTCTTGATTGTTGCTGTACACCAAGTTTACTGAGCCATCAGCAGTCATTGCCGCCAATTTCTGTAAGTCTTCTGGCGAAACAAAGCCCTCAGACATATTTTTAATGATTTGCTGAGCTGCTTCAGAACCTCCACGACGGATACCCGTTGCCATACCACTTTGATTGGCTTTCCATTTATCAATCGCGCTAGTTTCTACCTCATTGCCGTTCTTATCATATTCTTTTTCGCCCAAGCCAACAGCATCGCCAACAAACTTTGCCGCACCCTCAACCGTGCCGTATGCACCAACACCCGCAATAATTGCATTATCTACAAAATCTTCATGCTGTTCGGCAATCTGGTCGCGGCCGGATTCGGTCAGGATACGGTTGTCAACCGTCATGCTAGCATCCAGGCTGCCTGTTATCTTGTCTTTGGTTATTTCTTGAACATTATCAATGTCACGGTTCAGACCAGCCAATTCAGGGTTGGTTTCGCCGCCGACCGTGATATTACCCCATGACAATGCAACACAGGCAAAAAGTATCAATAAAAATGCAAATATCTTTTTTAGCATTCAAATTACCAACGCAGGGGTTGAGAATAAGGCGATTAAAGAGATAGTTGATAATTTTTTCATTTAGCTTTAATCCGTTATAGTCATATACCTACTATTTATAAGTAAAGTTCATCAAATGCATTTTTTATTTTGGGCAAATGTTCATGAATAGGCATTTCAAAAGCCATATTTAGGGTATTCTTTATATAGAAATCCTTTTTATGTATCTCTATGTTCAATTTATTTGTAGTGATTTTAAATATAAAATTTGAATCTATGTCCGCTAAAGTAGAGTCTTTGCCTACAGATAAATCCTTTGTAAAATTTTTGACGTCATCTTCGTTAAACCATAATCTATCGTTGTAGCTACAGTCACAGGAATTATATAATATGTTTATATTTATTGATAATTCAACAGAACCATCAATTTCTGATACATCTGTTATATCAACCTTAAAAGATAACTTGTTATTAAATAAAATATTTGCCATAGGTTTATCCTTTTAGAAATTTGGAACAGCATGCTTTAACACTGGCAAATCCCCAGGGTTACGTCCAGGAGAAAATATAAGTTCCCAGTTGCCACTTTTTATAGGTTTATTGTATATAATGCCATTTTGTGTTGCTGTATTTATAGAGCTTTCTAAGCTTTTTAGCATTTGTTGTGCATTTAATCCTGCTTTTTCAACACCGTGCTGCGATACAGAAGCAAGGGGCGATTCTGCTAAATGCTTCGTAGCATTTGGGGCGACATATATCTTCTGACTGTTGTTCAATGTCAATTCAACAAACTTTATCTTTGGATTGTTTTCTAGGAATTCGTCAAATATCTTGGAATGGTGGCCAGTGTCTGCTGTTAGAATTGTTACATTATGGCCTTGTCTTAGGATTTCCGAACACTGATTCAGGGCAACTACCTCGGCACCGCCGATGTAATGCCCTAAACGATAATAGTGAATCAGTATGCTCATGCTTATGCGATCTTTCTTACTGCTGGCATAACGTGTTTTTCGAAATATTCACGCTGGTCTGGGAATCCAATTACTTTTTCATCAACCAGTGCCTCGGAATCCAACCATACAACCTTTACATTGTCTTCACGGACTTCGCAGAATTCTAGAACTGTATCGCTTGGGACTTTTGCTACGAAGAAAATGTGGGCTTCATTGTATGCACCACGTTTTTCTACTCTGTGTTCCGCTACTTTGAATCTGTATGGTTCTGCCATTTGTTCTGCTAATTCAACCATGAATTCAGATGATTTACCCAATTCTTCATTTAATTCACGTCTTAATGCTGCCTCTGCAGTTGTTTCGCCATCATCAAAACGGCCACCGATTGTTCCATATGCGCCTGGTGCGTATTCCAAAATAGCAATTTGTTTTTTGCCGTCCTGAATGCGAACAGGGATGATGTATGTTGCATAGCTTACTTCTTTAATCATTTTTTTCTCATTGTGTTGTATAGCATTTCCATATCTGTTATTGCCTTTTTAGACTTTAGCACAGACTCAAAGGAATATAAAGCCTTTTCATATTCTTCGTTGTCATCTGGTGCATGTATCAGATTACCTGGGGCATATTTATCCCATGGCGAGCAATACTTGTTTCTAATGTGTCTTTTGATTGTTGGTCCCTTTGCCAGCGCATCATAGCAGGGTGAAAGGTTTTACACCCAGGTTTTCTGCCAGTTGATTTTGGGTGAGTAATTTTTCCGTCATTGGATGTCCTTTTGGTTATGATTTCAGCATAGGGATTGGTTTCAAAAAAATCCATTGGAAAACAGTGAATAATTTGTCGTGTCCGTTGGTTTTAGTGAGTTTCCGTGAAAAGTGTTAAATTTTCTGCTTGCAAAATGTATTCGTGATGCATATAATAAGCGGGCTTGGGGCATAGTTTAATGGTAGAACTCCGGACTCTGACTCCGTTAGTATTGGTTCGAATCCAGTTGCCCCAACCAATATTCAAGCGCCCCGCATGGGGCGTGTTAATATTGGTACTGTGGTAATGCAGATTTGGTGCCAGCAACATAAAATGTTGCCGGTTCGACAACGAGTAAATGAGCCAAGTGAAAAACGCAGGCGAATTATTACGAATGCCCCGCAGGGGTGGTAAATCCAACCCGAGGGAATCAGTTGCCCCAACCAAGATGTACAACCGTTCGAATTTTTAAGTAAATCGAACGGTTTTTTCAAAGAAATCCAAGCTTTTTTGTCAGTGATGGTCGAGTTCGAAAGTACCAATTTCAAAAAGGCCCTTTTTTGGTCCATTTTCGAACTCCGTATTAGATTTCTAGCGTTTTCAGCAATTTCTATGATGTTTTCAACGATTTGTCCTATTATATCGCATCGATTTGACGCGGTATTGACGGATAAACAAATTGATTTAATTATCGGTACATTGACAACTGAAAATAAAACAGATAATCGGTCGGTTATTTCATTACAGAATACTGGAATGGATATAACTGGGCGTTAATAATATTTTTTTATTTTTTATAACGGTGGATTTTACCTTTAATATCCCAAAGTTGTCCAATTTTAATTTACAAATATATACAAAATTGTGTTTTTTGTATTGACATTTTTTTTTTTTGACTACAATTAATCCTTATGTATATGAAAAAACGTACAGGGAGTATAAATATGGCAAAAAACACAGCAAGCAAGGTTAAAAAATATTTATTTGGTACGGCAATTGCGGCGTTAAGTTTTGGTGGTGGTTATCACAGTGGTCATGACAGCGGTCATGACAGTGGGTTTAAGGATGCAGAAATTAGGGCTAATGAAAAACTAGATATTAGTAGAAGTGTTAAACGTATATCTGAGATAAAAAAAGAAGAGTCATCGTTGCACTGGAGGGTGCAAGAAATGATGCATAAAATATTAAATGAAGAATATGAACAAATTCTATATAGAAACCTTTCTGAGAATGACTTTTCGAAAGTCCAGTATTTGGACAATTTAAAGGATATTTGGTATCGTTGGAGTGAAGATGGTTATTATGGATATTGGTTCCCGTTAGTAGGTGGTGATAAGGTGCGAGACTATTATTATCCCCAAAGTGAATATTGGGGGGATAAGGGGGTAGCTATATGGGAATCAGGTAAAAAACTATTTTTTGATTGCGAGTGTATAGGTGAGGGGAAATCGAGGAGATACGTAGAGAACCCAGAATTAAGAGATTTGAAAACAAGAGTTATTAAGTTTATGAGAGAATTTAAGTTATTTCGGGAAGAAGTAATGAATATTCCGAGGACGGGGGCTTACGAAGGTGAAATGCTAGTATTGCCAACCAATGATAGGCAGCAGGCGGATTTTTATTCTGTTATAATGGATGATTTAAAAGAGGGGAGTCTTGTATTTTGTAGGCTACCCGGCGATGATAAATTTCCAAATTTTGAATTACGCGATAAAATTCCAAATTTTGAATGCGGCCTTTTAAAGGGGACTAAAGTGGAACTTGATGATATTTGTGGACAAATACATTATTTAAGAAAACAGAAAGAATCATTACAAGAATATGTTGCTGCGGTCAAGACGGTTATGGTCAAATTCGAAAGATAACCGTTTCTAACTTTTATACCAAAGTGGAAAAAAGATGAATGTAAAAAATGCTATGAAATATGGGACGACATTATTGCTGGCAATGATGACTGGATGTCATGGAATGCAAGAAAATGATGATCGTTCCATGGAAAAAAACAGTGTAGAAAATAACACAGATTCATACAATTTAAAGGACAAGAATTTTATAAAAAATTTTATGAATGATAATTTAAATGAAATTCTGATTTTGTTGTGTGATTTTGAAACATATCGTGAAAAACCGAAAAAACACAAAAAAGAAAGCGTATATACTTACAGTCTGGGATTAACATGGTTTTATCCAGGGGCAGGTAAAAAACCAATTCGTGTTGATAATGCCAAAACAAAAAGTATGGTAGAAAATCTTTCAAAGCAAGACGCATTAAATCAGGTAAAAATGCACCTAGAATACGAAACACTGACAAAAATACAGTCGTGTTGTAAAACGTATGGATTGACAAATTTAACAAAAAATCAAATATTTGGTTTATTAATATCTGCATACCAATTGCCGGGCCATACGGATGGAATTGTGGCAAGATTAAAAAATGCAAAATCGGATAAACAAAAACAAGCCGATGCCTTTCAATATTTAGGGAAAAAAAATAACAGCAATTTTAAAACAGGGACATTAAAAAGAAGGTGGTGGTGTGGTGCATTATACACCGGTTTAATAACCGCCGCCGATATACAAAACAAGACATGTGATTCATTTAGTGTGGTTAAGCTTGCAAATTTAAGATCAAAAGGAAAATATAAAATGACCCCCAAAGTGGTCAAATATGCATTGGCGGTTGAAAAAGACAACGGGAAAAAAATTACAGAAATGGCCAAAGAATTGAATATTAATTTATTGTCTGGGACATATATAGTTAATAACAATGAACCGCAAGACGATGATATTATGTTCAAGGCTTTGTCTGCATATAACAAAAAAGACTATAAAACCGCGATAGATTTATATAGCCAGGCAATTGAAAAATCCACCGATAACATAGCAGCATACAGTGATTTATCGATTTCGTATAAAAAACTGGGTGATTCTTTCAAGGGAAAAAATAAAAAATCAGCCTGGGGATATTACGAAAAATGTTGTGAAATTGTTCGTACAGGAATTAATAAAATTAATACCGATGAAATAGAAAAATTGGAAATAAAGGCACAGCTTTATTACAATGCCGGGATGGCACGATATGCATTGGCAGATATGGGTATAGATAAAGCAAAAAATTATAAAAATGCCCAGAAAAACTATGAAAATGCAAAATTTAATGCTGAAAAAGCAGAAATTGATGTTGAACCATATGAAAGGGCGTTGGATAAATTTAAAAATAAACAACAATCATTTATTGATGCACAAAATAATATAAAACAACAAGAGACCCAAAAAACAGGAAAATTTGCCAAGGCCGCACAGAATGTAAAACAAAAAGGGAAAAAACAATCTGTGGGCAAAACAAGAAGCCGATAAAATATATTTATATATCAAAAAAAACAGTTATGAAATTCATAACTGTTTTGTTTGTTTGTTTGTTTGTTTGTTATGCATCGGTTTTATGATGTTTGTTGTTATGATTTTTATTGTCCGATTTGTGTTTTGCGATTTTATTTTTATCTGTTTTGTGTGTTATTGGTGTCGGATTAATTATCGGGGTTATATTACGACGTAAATCATTGCGGGCAATACGTATTGCCTGTGGGCGTTTATTGGGGGTAACCTTTTTATCCGTATGATTTTTTGCATAATGTATATTTGGTGTGCGTTTTTTTGTTGTGTTTACGTTATTGTTTATAACTGTTTTTGAAACCAATACCGTTTTTGGGGTATCCGAATGAATATGGTGTTGATTTATTGCATATGTCGGTGTGTAACAATCGGAATGATATGTAAAACCTGCGCTGGTGGTATATGGATTAATTGTACATGCGTTTAATATGCAGGCACAAAATACAGAAATAATAATTTTGTTAAACATTTTTCCTTTCCTTTGCTTTTTTTAGATTAAACGCTTTAAATTGGTGCTTGGTTCATTTTTTTTCTTTTGAAAAATAAAAAAATCCCCCGATTGGGGGATTGATTATTATTTGCAACCGCCTGTGGCTGTGCCAATAATTTTAGAAATAGAAATATCTTTGTGTAACAAGAAATCATATTCACAGTTGCCAGATTTATAAGAACCTGTGCAGGCAGCCAATGTCATAACGGCAAACAATGCCAACATTACTTTTTTCATTTTAGTTTCTCCTTTGATTGTCATGATTGACATAGGAAATTGTACCAAATGATGTGGATATTTCAAGTCAGAAATGATTTTATTCCGATAAAATTTTCGGATACAATATAAAAAAACAAAACCCACAAACGTGGGTTGTTATTCTGGTGGCCCTGGTCGGACTCGAACCGACACTCCTCGCAGAACTTGATTTTGAGTCAAGCGCGTCTACCAATTCCGCCACGGGGCCAAAACGTCAACAGCAATTTTTATTTTGCTGTTTTCGCTGCAACCTTTTTAACCAGGCGTGCACTGCGATTAGCCTTATGTACAGGCTTTTTCGCCGGAGCTGCGGCAACACCTTGTTTCTTTTCGATGGCCTTTTTGATTGCAGCCATTTCTGGGGTCAAACGTGACACAGGTTTGGCAATTACATATGCATCCAAACCACCGTGTTTTGTCAATGTGCGTAAACCAGCTGTTGACAAACGCAATGAGAAATCACGACCCAAAACATCGCTGTGAAACTTTAAAACTTGCAAATTTGGCAAGAACGTACGTTTTGTATGACGTTCAGAGTGGGAAACGTTCATCCCAACTGCTGTCTTCTTACCTGTAACTGTACATACACGTGGCATAATCTATAATCCTTTGAATTAAGCTTAGACTAAAATATAATAAAAAATATGGAAAGTCAAGAAGTGATTTAAATTTTTTATCAAAAAATGCAATAAATTATAGAAAAACAAAAAAAATACACATTTAAGGTGGCTTTTTTCGTGATTGTTTAGATGGTTTGATTCCTGTGTCTTGAAATTTATTGTGGTGGTATTATATATCGCATAACGAAAACAAAAAATAGAGAGGCGTTTATTATGAACCCAGATGAAATGCAAGAAACACCGCAACAGGCCATAGAAAAATACACAACTGATTTTACAAAATTGGCCGCGGATGGTAAATTGGATCCTGTTATTGGACGTGATGAAGAAATTCGACGGACCATTCAGGTATTAAGTCGTCGTACAAAGAATAATCCAGTGTTAATTGGCAGCCCAGGTGTTGGTAAAACCGCAATTGTAGAAGGTTTGGCATCACGGATTATATCGGGTGATGTGCCAGAAAATTTATTAAACAAAAAATTATTGTCCTTGGATATGGGGGCGTTAATGGCGGGGGCAATGTATCGCGGACAATTTGAAGGGCGTTTTAAGGCAATATTAAAGGCCGTCAAAGAATCAAATGGTCAAATCATTTTATTTATTGATGAATTACACACATTGGTTGGGGCCGGCAAAGGCGAAGGTTCAATGGATGCCGGAAATTTATTAAAACCAATGCTGGCACGTGGTGAATTGCATTGTTTAGGGGCAACAACATTGGATGAGTATCGGCAATATATTGAAAAAGATCCTGCGTTGGCACGTCGTTTCCAACCTGTGTATGTTGAAGAACCAACTGTGGACGATACGATTTCAATTATGCGCGGTATAAAAGAAAAATACGAAGGTCATCATGGTGTGCGTATTTCTGATTCAGCGTTGGTTGCGGCGGTTAAATTATCGAATCGATATATTTCGGACCGATTTTTACCTGACAAAGCAATTGATTTGATGGACGAAGCCGCCGCACGTGTTCGTATTGAAATTGCATCAAAACCAGAAAAATTGGATGAAATTGATCGACATTTGATGCAATTAAAAATCGAACAACAGGCGTTAAAAAAAGAAAAAGATGAAGAATCTAAGAAACGACTGAAAGATTTGGAAAAAATAATCAAAGATATTGAAAATGAATCAAATGAATTGACTGCAAAATGGCGGGCAGAACAGGAAAAAATGCGTGGTTTGTCTGATGCAATGGCGGCGCTGGATACAGCCAAGGCAGAGGTTGCAACCGCAATGCGTAACGGTGATTATGAACGTGCATCCGCATTGCAATACGGTAAAATTCCAGAATTAGAAGAAAAAATTCAAAAAATGAATACCGCAGCCAAGGAATATAAAACTGTTTTACCAGAACATATTGCGGCTGTGGTCAGTCGTTGGACTGGGGTACCTGCCGATAAGTTAAGCATGGAAGAGCAGGCAAAACTATTAAATATAGAAGAACAATTGCGTAAACGTGTTGTTGGACAAGATACAGCACTGTCTGTTATAGCACGGGCGATTCGTCGGTCACGGGCAGGGTTATCCGATCCACATAGACCGGCTGGTTCATTCATGTTTTTGGGGCCGACCGGTGTCGGCAAGACAGAGGTTGCCAAAGCATTAGCTGAATATTTATTCAATGATGACACGGCTATGACACGTATTGATATGAGTGAATATATGGAACCGCATTCTGTTTCACGTTTAATTGGCAGTCCTCCGGGATATGTTGGATATGAACAAGGTGGTGTGTTGACAGAAAGTGTTAGACGACGTCCTTATCAGGTTTTGTTATTCGATGAAATCGAAAAGGCGGCCCCAGATGTCTTTAATGTGTTCTTGCAAATATTAGATGATGGCCGTTTGACCGATGGCCAGGGACATGTTGTGAACTTTACCAATACCATAATAATAATGACCAGTAATTTACCGGATATGGATGCGGTAAAACATCATTTTCGGCCAGAATTTATTAACAGAATTGATGAAATCGTATTCTTTAATCAATTGGGCAAGGATGTGATGTCAGGAATAGTGCAGATTCAATTGAAAAATTTGGCAAAACGTTTATCAGAACGCCGTATAACATTGAATGTATCTGATGCTGCGATTAAATGGTTGGCAGAACATGGATTTGATTCTGTGTTTGGTGCCCGTCCATTGAAACGGTTGATAATGTCGGCGATCGAAGATAAAATTGCCGATTTGATATTATCAGGAACTGTTTCTGATGGCAGCACCGTTCATATAGATGTTTCTGGTAAAGAACTGATTGTAAAATAAAAAAACGGGGTATTTGCCCCGTTTTTTATCTGGTTACAATTAAGCCGATATAGCCCCACGAATGTAATTTATTTATGTTTTTATCAAATTTTTTTAACAATTTGTCATACATTGGGGTACTTGGATTGGTTTTACGCAATTTGTTTATTAGTGATATTGTATCTTTAAATTCTTTGGTTTCTTTAATTGTTTTTTTTATCACTGGGTCTAATTTGTCTTTGTTTGTACGTGATTGGTATGATAACAGATCTAATACAGACTGATTAAAAATTTCGGATTTTTCTTTCCATTCAGTGGTTCCACGTGGGGTGTTAACCAAATCCATCATATTCTGACTGGCTTTTTTTTGTAAAATATTCATTTTATAATCCTTGGCTGTTTTGTATTACAAAAAATAAAAATCCCAGAACAACAAAACGTAACTGGGATTTTTTATGTTTTTTATAAAATTATTCAGAAATTTCTGCGGTTGTATTGTCTTCAGATTTTTCTGTTACAGCTTCTTCGGCAACATCGGATTCAACTTTTTTTGTTCCGAATGTCAAAACTTTACCTGAAACCAATGCTTCGATTTCGTCTTGGGTTTGGGCAACATAAACCTTTACCGGAACAATAACATCCGGATGTAATGCGATTTTTGTATCAAATGCACCAATTGATTTGATTGGGCTGCCCAACAAAACTTGTGCAGATTCAACAGATACCCCAGCAACGTCTTTTAACATGCGTGCGATATCACGTGTTGATACAGAACCGTACAATTGACCTGTATCACCGGCCTGACGAATCATGTACAATTTTGCACCTTTAACTGCATCCACATACGATTCTGCGGACTTTTTTGCAGCTTCTTGGCGGGCAGTTAATTCTGCTTTTTTCGCTTCGAATATTGCAACATTTTCACGTGACCAACGCATTGCTTTGCCATTTGGTAACAAATAATTGCGTGCAAAACCGGTTTTGACGTCAATAGTGTCCCCAATATTGCCTAATTTTGTAATTTTTTCTGTTAAAATAACTTTCATCTTATCTGTCCTTTTTTATAAAAGTTAGGGATGTAAAATCCCAAATTTATTTAATTACCCCAAATTGTTGCGAACAAATGGCATTAACCCTAAATGGCGTGCACGTTTAATGGCCTGGGCCAATGCACGTTGATCTTTTTGGGAAACACCACTGATACGTGATGGAACAATCTTTCCACGTTCTGTGATATAGTGTGACAACAATTTTGTGTCTTTATAATCGATTTTTTTACCCTTTAACGGATTCGCTTTTTTGCGAAATATTGCTGCGCGGACTGCCATTATTCTGCCTCTTCTTCTGTGTTTTTCTTCATCATAATAGATGGTGTTGTGGACAATTCTTCAACGCGTACGTTCAAGAAACGAATAACGTCTTCGTCAATGCGTGAACGACGTTCCAATTCTGTAATCTGTTGACCATCCAATTCAATATTCAACATGACATAATGTGCCTTGCGATTTTTACGGATAATATAGGCCAAATTTTTCAAACCCCAGAATTCTGTAGATTTTACATTGCCACCCAGTTCTTTGATAATGTCAGCAAATTTTGCCGCTTTTTCTTTAACCTGCGACTCGGTCAAGTCCTGGCGGAAAACCAAGACGCTTTCATAAAAAGCCATTTTAGATCCTTTGGTTTATACAGCCGTCAACACCATGTTGGCGGCAGGAACACATACAATTATGTATAAAAAACACAGAAAATCAAGAACTTTTTACGATTTTTACGAAAACGAAAATTTTATGCGGCCTGTTTCATATTTTGTTTGATATTGCGGACATATTTTCGCAATTCATCAATTGCAACCAATGAACCATCACGTTTTTCGGCGGCCCAATAATCCCATCCATTAAAACTGACACTGTGCTGTAATTTTGCCGCCATAACATGAATAGATGCGGTGCCATATAATGAATGTGTTAATAAACCATCACGTGTAATCATAACGCGTTCGCCACGCGGACTGACCAATGTTTGACCGGTATATAATAATCCGGCGTCAATTAATTCGCGGAACGCAACGCGAATTTCTGTACGTTTTGGATTGATAACTTCAATATCTGACAAATCAATTGGCACAACATCTGCAACGCGTTTGCGGGCTGCATCAACATACGATGTTTCACGATCAATTCCGATAAATTGACGTCCCAATTCACGTGCAACGGCGGCGGTGGTACCACTGCCTACAAATGGGTCTAAAATAACGTCCCCAGGTTTTGTTGAAGATAAAATTACGCGACGCAATAAATCCATAGGTTTTTGGGTGTTATGCAGACTTTTACCGTTTTTATCTTTGATGCGTTCTTCGCCCAGGCATATATTAATGTCCCAATCAGAACGCATTTGTTTTCCACCATTCAATTTTTTCATTGTTTCATAATTGAATGTATATTTTCCTGTTTTTTGTGGGGTTGCCCATATTAGTGTTTCATGGGCATTTGTAAAACGCGTGCCACGGAAATTTGGCATAGGGTTTGTTTTTACCCACACAATGTCATTTAAAATCCAAAAACCCAAATCCTGTAATATAGAACCAACACGAAAAATATTATGATAACTGCCAATTACCCACATTGCACCATCTGGTTTTAATATGCGTTTACATTCACGCATCCAATTTCGTGTAAATTCATCGTACTCGGCTGGACTGGTAAATGAATCCCATGTGTCACGTACAGCACGGGCCGCGGTTTGATCTTCTGGGCGATAAAGTGTTTTTTCACCTAATTGCAAATTATATGGACTGTCTGCGAATATGGCGTCAACAGATGCATCTGGAATACTGCGCATAATTTCGATGCAATCACCGGCCAAAATTTTATTTAAGTATTTTTCCAATTCTCTCTCGCTGTCCTGATGTGTCATATTTTACCACATTTTGGTTGATAAAAATGTTATGTGTGTGGCGTGTTATGCAAATAAAAGACTTGATTTTTGTAAAAATTGTAATTTTTGCATACTTCATATGTGAAAAAATATACTTGCGGTGGATTATTTTGATTGCTATTCTTGTAATGTTATGAGATGTCCTTATTGCAGTTCAACAGACAGTCGGGTGACAGATTCCCGGCCAGATACCGAAGACGCCATCATCCGGCGCCGGCGTGTGTGTAATCAATGCGGTGCCAGGTTTACAACGGTTGAACGTATTCAAATGCGTGATTTGATGGTTCGTAAAAACAGTGGAAAATTAGAACCGTTTGATCGTGAAAAATTGCGTCACAGTATTATTGTTGCATGTCATAATCGTGATGTTGATGAAGAACAGGTTGAACGTTTGGTGACATCAATTCATCGACGTTTAGAAACAGAAACTGCCGATGATACAGTTACCAGCAGTATGGTTGGTCAAATGGTATCTGATTCACTATTGAATTTGGATCCGATTGCATTTGTTCGTTTCGTATCTGTTTATCGTAAATTTTCACGTATTGCAGATTTTAAAAAGATTATAGATCAAATCCCCGAGGCTGATGACGGGGCTCAGGTTTGTCATTTGCCAAAAACATCATTATTTTGAATAAAATGAAAAAAATATTTGTACTTTTTGTTGCACTTTTGTTGCCGACATTTGCGTTTGCAGTCGACAAACTAGATATATTATCGGATTTGGATGCCGATTTATATACTCAAATATTCTCGTTGCAGGGACGTGAAAAAATTGATGCAGCAATAAAATTGGAACCAAAAATTCAAGACAAGTTGTTACTGAACGAAATTTTATATCAAAGATATGTTTCAAAGACATATCGGACCCGTGGTCAAGAAATTGCCGATTGGATGGGGAAATATTATAATATGCCTGGTGCACCGCGTATGTGTGAAATTGCCAAACGAAAAAAAGCAAAGGTTCGTCGGGCATTTGTTCCACAAATTGTAAATGGCAGTAAATCAATCGAAACAGCACAATCTGAAACGTGGACGAAAAAGAAGTATTATGGAGATACGGATTCAAAAATTACAAAATTTCGTCGTGCAATTCGTGCAGGACGAACAAAAAATGCCCGTCAAGTCTTAGAAGATTCAAAATTTCGTCACAGTTTGACTGATGCTGATTATGGACGTTTGGCTGGGCGCTTATCATATGTTTATTACACAAACGGTGAATTTGAAATGGCAAAAAAATGGGGTTTTGTTGCATCAGATGCACGGTCAGAATACGGTTTGTGGACAATGGGCTTGTTATATTTTAAAGATGAAAAATATAAAGAAAGTAAAAAATATTTTAGTGAAATTTTGAATTTAAGCCAAATTAACGATGCACGTAAGATTGAAGCCGCATTTTGGGCCGGGCGTGCTGCGGACGCCATGGGCGAACGTAAGGCGGCAAAAAAATATTGGAAAATTGCGGCGGCATATCCGATGTCTTTTTATGGGGCGTTATCTGCGACTATGCTAGGGGGTGTTCCAAAATATGAATTTTTTGAACAAGATTGTACCAGTGATGATATTAATGCATTAAAAGATACAAAGTATGGTCGTATGGCATTGGCGTTAATTCAAGTCGGAAATACCGATCGTGCGGATAATTATATGAAATATTTAATTACGTCAAATGCATCGGAACGAATATTACATGCTGTAAATTCTGTTTCAACTGCATACGGATTGCCCCGGACCGCAATGCAATCGGCGGCGGTTATTCGGGACAGAGGAATATTGGAAATTGATGATGATATAATTTATTCTGCCCAGTATCCATTACCGGATTGGGAACCTATGGGAGGCTGGTCAATTGACAGGGCATTATTGTTGGCGATTACCAAACAAGAAAGTGGTTTTAAAACAAACGCCAAATCTACAGTTGGTGCAAATGGGTTGATGCAATTAATGCCCAGTACGGCACGTTTGATTGCACGTAAAAACAAGGTTTCAATGTCTGATATCGATATGTCAAAGCCAGAACATAATATGTTTTTGGGGCAACAGTTCATTGTAGATTTATTGGGACATCCGAATATTAATAAAAATATAATTAAGATGTTGGCGGCGTATAATGCGGGAATGCGAATGATTGTAAATTTTGAAAAAAGATTTTCAACAACCGATCCGTTATTATATATCGAAAGTTTTCCCGCATATGAAACGCGTGGATATATAAAACGTGTAATTGCTAATTTGTGGTTATATCGTGCCAGATTGGATCAACCGTTAACAACATTAAAAGATTTAGCGGATGGAAAATGGCCAATGTATAACAGTGAAGATGAATATGTCCAACGACAAATTGCAAATCGTTTGGCGATATAGTGAAAAAATAAATGCGCGAAAATCCAGATTTTTCAATTGAATTAGAATACAGTAACTCTGTCGTTGCCGGTTGTGATGAAGCAGGACGTGGACCATTATGTGGTCCCGTTGTTGCTGCAGCGGTAATATTTCCAAATTATGATGTTGAAATACCGGTTATAATACGGGATTCAAAGCAGATGACGGCCCGTATGCGTGCGCTGGCATTTAAATGGATTACAGAAAATACAATTTGGGCGGTGGCTGAATGTAGCCCGGCTGAAATAGATAAACTGAATATTTTACAGGCATCGTTATTGGCAATGCGACGTGCGGTGGAAAAATTATCACAACGACCAGATTATTGTTTGATTGATGGTAATCGTATGCCACCGGATTTAAGGGGAAAATTTGTTGTTCACGGAGATGCAAAATCATTATCGATTGCGGCGGCATCAATAATTGCCAAAGAAACCAGGGATAAAATAATGTGTGAATTATCACAACAGTATCCAGAATATGGTTGGAATAAAAATTCAGGATATCCGACCGCAGAACATTTGCATGCCATTGAAAAATATGGTATAAACGAGCATTATAGAACCAGTTATAAACCTGTACAAGAAAGGATGAAAAAATGAAATTACGAACCATAGATAACTTAGATTTGCGTGGCAAATACGTTTTGTTACGTGATGATTTTAATGTTCAGATTGTTGATGGTGTCATCACAGATGCTTTTCGTATTGAACAAAGTATGCCAACGATTAATGCATTGCGCTTGGCTGGGGCACGTGTTGCGATTTGTGCACATTTAGGTCGTCCAAAAGGGACACGCGATATGAAATATTCATTGGCTCAGGTTGCAGAATATATGAAAATTAAATTAATCCCAGATTGCCTGAACCGTGATTTTATGGATGATATGCATGATGGTGATGTTGTATTGTTGGAAAATGTTCGTTTTTATGCCGGGGAAGAGGCAAATGATCCTGATTTTGCATCAAAATTAGCTGCGGGTTTTGATGTTTTTGTAAATGATGCATTTGCTGTATCGCATCGTGCACATGCCAGTACAGTAGGGGTTGCTGGAATATTACCTTCATATGCCGGCAAATTATTGGCTTCGGAAATTGAAAATTTATCAAATGTTATGGAAAATCCAAAGCGCCCATTATTATCAATTGTTGCAGGCAGTAAGGTTTCTACAAAAATCGGTGTATTAAAAGCGTTGGCAAAATTGTCAGATACATTGATTATTGGCGGTGCATTGGGAACAACGTTTAATTATGCAATGGGTGAACGTGTTGGTAATTCTTTGTACGAAGCAGATCAACGTGATACAGCCTTAGATATTCTGCAATATGCCAAAGAAAATAATTGCCAGGTTTTATTACCTTTGGATAAGGGGGTGGCCAAAGAATTTTCCCAAAACGCCATTCGAACAAATAAAACATTTGAAGAAATTGAAGAAGATGATGTGATTATTGATGCAGGAATACAAACGGTTGAACGTAATATTGAGGTAATAAAATCTGCAGCAACAGTAATTTGGAATGGAACAATTGGTATGGCTGAATGGATGCCGGTATGGTCATATGGATCATTTGCGATTGCAAATGCAATTGCGGAACAAACACGTTCAGGTAATTTAACCAGCATTGTTGGTGGTGGTGATACTGTTGCGGCATTAACCGCATGTGGTGTTAAAGATGATATTTCATATGTATCGACTGGTGGTGGCGCGTTCTTAGAATTTATCGAAGGACGTACATTACCGGGGATTGCAATTTTGGCAGAATAAAATAGGGTGGTTCACTTGTATAGCAAATCCCGCGTATATCGCGGGATTTGCTTTTTGGGAAAAAGTCCCCGATGTTTAAAAAAATATTTAATTGTATAATTTGTTACGGGGGAAAAATGAAAAAGAAAAAATCTGATATAGAATTAATAAAAACAACATATATGGTAAATGACGCAATTGCCAATCGCATTGGACACCTGTACAGTCACAGTGCACCATTGATTATATGCGAAGCATTATTGTTTATTGTTGGCGGAATTTTAATGTTGATTCGTCCAATATTAATGATGTCTGCATTAACAGCAATGGTTGGTATAGGTGTGTTTTTATTTGGTATGTATCGCACAATTGTTGGATTTTTAACATCACGCAGTATTGCAGGTGGGTGGTTTGACGTGATGTTTGGAATGATAAATATAATCTTTGGTGTGATTTTTTGTATATATCCGAATGGATCTTTGCACGGAATGATTTATATTTTTTGTGCATTGTTTTTATTCAATGCAATACGAATGTTGTTTTTTTCGATAAATATGATACGGGCTAAATTTGGGCATTATATACTTAATTTTGTTATATCATTAATTCTGATTTTATTGACGGGTTTATTATTACGGTATCCATCAGCGGTTACAATTATTGTTGCATATTATTTATCTGCAATGATGTTATTATATGGTATGGCTGATATTTATATTTATTCAGAATATGCAAAACTGCGTCGTGAATATACATAGATAAAAACCGGTGATTTTTCACCGGCCTTTATTTATTTTTTTGATTTTTTTACCGTTTTTGTTTCTGTTGTTTGAAATTGAATGTCACGTAATTTTTTATATTCGCCATTTAATTTGCATAATTGTGCATCTGTTCCTTGTTCTATAATTTGACCATCTTTGATTACACATATTATATTTGCATCCAATATCGTAGATAAACGGTGTGCAATAACGAATGTTGTGCGTCCACGCATTAAATCTTTTAATGCTGCTTGAATCAATCGTTCACTTTGTGTATCCAATGCAGATGTGGCTTCGTCCAACAACAGAATAGGGGCATTTTTCAAGATTGCACGTGCAATCGCGATGCGTTGTTTCTGGCCACCAGACAACAATGAACCACATTCACCAACACTGGATTTATATTGTTGTGGAAATGACATAATAAAATCATGGGCATTTGCCGCGATTGCTGCATTTCGTACCTGTTCATCTGTGGCATCTGGACAACCGTATTTTATATTATCTTCGATTGAACCATTGAACAAAAATACGTCCTGTGAAACTTCGGCAATGTTTTTGCGCAAAGATTCTATGGTGAATTTTTTAATGTTTTTGTTATTAATTTCAACAGAACCTTTCTGTGGATCGTAAAAACGTTCCAATAAATTAAACATGGTTGTTTTCCCACCACCGGATTGGCCAACCAATGCACAAACATGACCTGCGGGAACAGACAAATTAATGTTTTTCAATACAGGTTCGCCCTTATTATACTCAAAAAATACACTTTTAAAATTAACGGACATTGCATCTGATGCCAATTCTTTGGCATTTTTTGCATTTTGGATATCTGGGGTACTGTCCAAGAAATCGAACAATATTTCTGCGGCCAATAAACCATGTTGAATGGTATTACCGGTACTAGATATTCGTTTGGCCGGTTTATACGCAGCTGTTAAAGCCAACAAAAATCCTGTGAAATCACCGGTTGTTATTTGGCCGGTAACAATGAAATGTCCACCCATAATTAACGCCAAACATAAACCAACAGAAATGAAAGCCTCTAATAACGGGCTTTGCAGGGCAGCTGCCTGGGTTGTTTTGTATGCATTTCGCATAGATGACTTTAATACAGATTGAAATTTTTGTGTTTCCGTATCTTCATTTGCAAATGCTTGTATTGTCTTTATTCCGCGTAATGTTTGATTCAAATGTTGGGCAACATCATTGGCAATAACGAACGATTTGCGTGACAATTTACGACGCCGACGCATAATCAATGCCATCGGAATAATAATTGCTGGGACCAAAAATATTAAAACCACACATAACTGTGGGGCAAAATACAACATTAATCCCAAAGATATCATTAATGTGACAATTTGTTGAACTGTTGAAATAATCGAATCCGTTACCAATGTCAACACTGCCCCAGATTGTACTGTAAAATAATTCAGATTTTTTCCAAAACCGTCACCATAAAAACGTGCAATATTCATACGAACCATATGGTCATATATTTTTGTTTGCAAACGTGCGGCTGCTAATAATCCAGCCTTGGACATAGTTAATGCTTTGGCGTATGTTGTAATACCTTTGACACTGTATGCCGCAACAATCTGTAAACCTAAAAAGTAAATGGATGACATATTTTTTGCAATAAATGCATTATCAACAACTAATCGAACCAGATTTATTGCATATCCTTCGGCACTGGCGGTTGCGATTGTAAATATAACACCTGCTAGCAACCATTTCCATTGTGGAATACCAATTTCCCGCCATATACGAATATACAACGACCACTTAATGCGTTTATTTGACGCATCACCTTTGATTATATTTTTTATTTTCTTTAACATAGTGAATGTATTATAGAAAATGCCATTTTTACTGTCCAGTAAAAATAATTGTGCAAAAAATTGCATTTTTTAATATTTTTTATTGACATCTGTAATCAAAGCATATAAAATCACAGTCGCAGTAAGCAGAGTTTTGGGGTCATAGCTCAGTTGGTAGAGCACCTGCTTTGCAAGCAGGGGGTCGTCAGTTCGAGTCTGATTGGCTCCACCAAAATAAAAAACACGAAAATCGCCAAAGGGGGTGAGTTAACCGATGGTTAAAGTTTTAGTTCGTGACAATAACGTTGAACAGGCTTTGCGTGTCGCAAAACGTAAGTCGCAGAAAGAAGGTCTGTATCGCGAAATGAAGGAACGTCAACGTTACGAAAAGCCGACAACAAAACGTAAACGTTTGAAAGAAGAAGCGGTTCGTAATGAAAAGAAACGTCAATCAAAACAAAGAATGGTTTTTGGTTTCTAAGAAGGATAGTTTATATTCTTTTTTGTTCTCTACAAAAGGCACCGTTTTCGGTGCTTTTTCCTTTTTCAATATAAAAAATTCCCCGAAGAACCGGGGATTTTTTATACTAGGCCCAACGTTGGTGCATCCACAAATAATCAGCCGGTGATGTGGCGATTGCACGTCCAAATGCATCATTTACACGTTTGGTTGTATTTATTTCATCGGCGGCGGCATCATCTGTATGGTCTGGTGTAATAATTTCGTCAAAGACAATTTCATGATGGGCACCATGTGTTCTGCATACATGTCCAACCACAATTGGCAGATTAAATTTACGGGCCAATTGGACACTGCCGGTTGATGTACGGGCAGGAATTCCCATAAAATCTATGTATGGGGCCCCATGAATGCGTTGGTCTAAATTAATATTTAATATATCACCATTACGCAGGGCACGTACCATTGGCATCGCATTACCAACCGGTACAAAATATAAATTTTTTGCGGTATTTAATCCGTAACTGGATAACAAAATATTATTTGATAATGGGTTTGATGGGAATTTGTATGTTACCGCAATAGGCATATTATTTGCCGCAAATGGTAATGCCATAAATTCCATCCCCGCCATATGCGGCATTGCTAAAATATACTGTTTATGGCGTTGCGCTAATTCCCAATTTTTTACTGTAATGTATTTGTTCATTGAATGAAAATATTTTTTATATTTTAACCCCTCAACAAATGCACGTCCCCATGTATTCCATATTTGTTTTATGAATTTCTTATTGTTATATTGCGGTAAAACGCTTGATAAATTATTTTCTATAATTCGTTGACGTTTTTTTAATAGTGGTCCGAATGTTTCCAACGCCTTGCCTCCAACCCAAGACAGCCAGGGCAGGGGTAATAACATAAAAATCCATGCAAATATACGATATGCAATAACCTCGCGCGGATTTTTTATCCACCGTTTTTTCCAAGTCCGTTTTTTATTTAGATGATATTCCGGCCATGGACGTAACAATGCGCATATTGCGGTTATTACAAATAAAAAATATATTGGTAACAAATATATGTATCCAATATTAAATACAGCGGTTATGCCGATAAACATCAAAAACAGATACGTTAGGCCCGTGGCATACTTAATATCCTTTGCGGTACAAATCCATAATGCAATAAATAATACAATTGTAATCATAACAATTCCCCTTATGCTTATATGAATATGATATATTTCCTATGGGGTGCAGTCAAATAAAATAAAACGCCCCAAAATTTGGGGCGCTTTTTATAATTTTTATATTATTACATCATCCCTGGCATTCCAGCCGGCATTGAAGCTGCTGGTTTTTCTTCGGGAATTTCAGACATAACACATCCTGTGGTTAATATTACACCGGCTGTGCTGGCGGCGGCCTGAATTGCTGTTTTAACAACCTTGGCCGGATCAATAATACCTGCGGACATCATATCTACATATTCACCGGTTTGGGCATTATAACCAAAGTTATAATCAGATGATTCTGAAACCTTACCAACAACTATTTCACCAGATACGCCCGCATTTTCTGCGATTTGGGCACATGGTTGTGTTAATGCACGTCTGATAATATCAATACCAACATTCTGATCGGTATTTGCACCGTTTAATTTTTCCAGTGCTGTTATACTGCGAACCAATGCGATGCCACCGCCTGCAACGATTCCTTCGGCAACCGCTGCACGTGTCGCAGCCAAAGCGTCATCAACACGATCTTTCTTTTCTTTTACCTCTACCTCGGTCATACCGCCAACTTTAATAACGGCAACACCACCAACCAATTTTGCCAAACGTTCAGATAGTTTTTCACGATCGTATTCACTGGTTGTTGTGGATAATAATTTGCGTATTTCGTCTGCACGTGCCGCAACCATGGCAGGATCACCGGAACCTTGGGCTAATAAAGTGCTATCTTTGCTGATTACAACTTTTTTGGCAGAGCCCAATACCGCCGGTGAAATATTTTCAAATGTCATTCCCATATCATCTGAAATAACGGTTGCACCGGTAACAGCGGCAATATCTTTTAACATTTCTTTGCGACGGTCACCAAAACCTGGGGCTTTGACTGCACATACCTTTAAACCACCACGCAAACGATTTAATACCAATGTGGCCAATGCTTCAGATTCAACATCTTCGGCAATAATTAATAAAGAACGTCCCTGTTGGGCAATTGGTTCTAAAATTGGTAACAAAGCTTGCAATCCAGAAATTTTCTTTTCTGATACCAATATTTGTGCACCATCCAATTCGGCCAGCATTTTTTCGCTGTTTGTAACAAAATATGGTGACATAAAACCTTGGTCAAATTGCATCCCTTCAACAACATCAATTTCTGTTTCCAATCCTTTGGCTTCTTCAACGGTAATCACACCTTCTTTACCAACACGTTCCATTGCATTTGCAATTTTTTCACCTATATCACGGTCTGAATTTGCAGAAATTGTTGCGACTTGGGCAATTTCTGCACTGTCTTTAACCGGACGTGCGTGTTTTTCAATATCCGCAACAACGGCGGCAACCGCCATATCAATACCACGTTTTACATCCATTGGATTCATACCTGCTGCAATTACGCGACGACCTTCACGGATAATTTTTTGGGCCAATACGGTCGCTGTTGTTGTGCCATCGCCGGCATCATCACCTGCCTTTTTGGCAACTTCTTGAACCATACGTGCCCCAATATTTTCAATTGGATCCTTTAATGACACGGCCTTAGCCACGGTAACACCATCTTTGGTTGCCACAGGTGTACCGTATGATTTTTCGATAACAACCGTGCGGCCCTTTGGACCCATTGTTATTTTTACAGCATTGGCTAATTTATCAACGCCGGCTGCTAATTTATCTGTATCAAAAACAATATCTTTTGCCATTTGTTTCCTCCGTTATAAAATTCCTAAAATATCACTTTCTTTGATTAATACATAATCTTTGCCATCAATTTTAACTTCATTCACAGATGAAGCCCATTTTGCAAACAGGACGTTGTCACCATTTTTTACAGTCATTGGAATGCGGCTGCCATGTTCATATATGCCATCACCAGTTGCGACAACATGACCGCGTGATGGTTTTTCGCGGGCATTATCTGGGATAAATATTCCACCCGCAGTTTTATTTTCTTCTTCAACACGTTCCAACAGAACATAATTATTCAGTGGTTTAAACATATTTTGTTTCTCCTTTGTTTATGATATTAAATTATGCTTTGATTACGGCCAAAGGCTGTAATTTTATCATAATGTCTATCAAATCTTGTTGTTCTTGCATTACGATGTCTATATCTTTGTATGCAGAAGGGGCGGTTGCCAAATCATTAACGTTTTCAATGGTATGCAAAATCCCCATTTGATTCATCAATTCTTGTTCATGTTCTATACTAAGTTCTGTTTTTGCCTGTTCTTTAGATATTTTGCGCCCCGCACCATTTGAACACGAATACAAAGATTGTTGATTCCCCTTGGCGATACCGATGTATGAATGTGTCCCTTGGGAACCTGGAACAATCCCCAGGTTGTCTTTACGTGCCAATGTTGTCCCTTTGCGATGAACCCAAACATTTTTACCAAAATGATTTTCCATGGCAACATAGTTGTGTTGTGCATTTATGTTATCTTCATATGTTACATCTGGAAAAACTGCTTTAATTGCATTTTCAACCCTTTGAACAATTAAATTGCGACTGGCATCTGAAAATTGCATACATAAACGCATTTCTGCCAAGTATTCGTGGAATTCTGACGTGCCTTTTGGCAAAAAAGCCAATTTATTTTTAACAAATTCGTCATGTTTCCATATCTTACATAATTTTTCGGCTTTTTCATTATAATATTCAGCAATTTGTTTGCCTAAATTACGTGTCCCTGAATGAATCATAAACCAAATGTGGCCATCATCGCCGCGCTGAATTTCAATAAAATGACCATTTTCACCCAATGTGCCGATTTGCCGTTTTGCTGCATGATAGTGTTTTGAACAAATTGTTAATTTTTGCCATCCATCCTGTTCGAAAACAGGATTATCCTGATCTAAGGCATGATTTTCAAAACCAACGGGTATTTTTTCGCGAATCACGGATATTACTTGTTTTAATTGTTCTGAATTTATATCCGTCAAAGATGTTTGTATTGCCGATATACCGCAGCCGATATCTTTCCCGACCATATTGGGACATACGGCATCTTCTAATGCAACAACCGTGCCAATCGATGCACCGCAATCTGGGGATACATTTGGCATAATGCATACATTACCAACCAAATATGGAATTTTTGCAACGTTTTTTGCCTGTTGAATGACAATTTCGTCTGGTGTGTCACACCATGATAAAATATTTTCTGCTATCTGTTTCATTCTTCACCCTTTCTTATCTTTATCTTGATGCGGCATAACAATGTACATTGCCATCATTACGGCAAAATATACAACATACGAACATATTGTACGATTACATCGTAAATATAATACAATGCAGATAATTTTCAAGGCTTGATTTTACATAATCATTGTAATACGCTGAACTATAAAAGAACCAAAGGTAAAAATACTATGTATGATTCAAATAATGTTTTTGCAAAAATAATACGTGGAGAGATTCCGTGTAAACAGGTATACAGTGATGAATATGCATTGGCTTTCTATGATGTTAATCCACGTGCCAAAACACACGTTTTGGTAATCCCACGCGCAGATTACACAGATATTTATGATTTTACAGCAAATGCCCCAATCGAATTTCAGTCTGGTTTTTGGCGTGCGGTTCGCAATACAGTAAATGAATTAGGATTGCAGGGTGGATTTCGGTCGGTTGCCAATACTGGGGCTACGGCGGGTCAAAGTGTTTTTCATTTCCATTTACATATAATGAGTGATGAACGATTCAAAACAGATTTTTAATATTCGTGTAATTCCACGTGCACGCCAGAACAAAGTTGTTTTGGCAGATGATGGGACGCTGCGCGTTTATACAACCGCGGCACCATCGGATGGTGATGCAAATACTGCGGTAATAAAAATGCTGGCTAAACACTTTGATGTGCCCAAAACCAGCATTCAGATTATTCGCGGTGCCACATCACGTGACAAAGTAATCAGTTTTTAATAATTTAAAACCTTTTGTATTAATTCGTCAGGCGTTTGGGCGGCATGCATATTATAATCTTCGGGACGAACAAAAAAACCACAATCTTGCATATGAACCAACAAACGGGCAAATGGGGCCCAGAAATTTTTTGTGTTCATAAAGAACAACGGTTTGTTGGTTTCCCCAATCTGTTGCATTGTCATAATATCTGTTAATTCGTTCAATGTTCCAGTTCCACCCGGTAAAATTATAAAACCATCTGACAGTTCAAACATTTTTTGTTTACGTTCATTTACACCATTAACAATTTCGAATTGGCTCAAATTATCGTGCATGGGTTCTTGTTTGGCCACAACATCGTGGGTTGTTATACCCGTGACATGCCCACCTGCATTCAGTGCTGCATTTGCAACGGTTCCCATTAACCCAACATTTCCACCACCGAATACAACGCGAATTCCATTTTTTGCTAACATTTCACCAATTTGTGCAGCGTCACGTGCATATGCTGCATCGCAACCAAATTGATGACCACAATAAACTGCAACCGATTTTAATTTTCCTGCCATTTTTCTTTTTCCTTTATTTTTGTGAATTATACCATAAAATATAAAGCCATGAATGAAAAATTTGTTCATTTTATTGGTAAATATTCAAATAAACGCTTGGCTGTGGCGGTCAGCGGTGGTGTCGATTCGGTGTGTTTGTTGTCTTGGATGGCGAAATTAGGCTTGGATGTTGTATGTTTGCATGTGAACCATGGTTTACGTTCAGCGGCTGCGACTGAGGCAGAATATGTCCAAGATTTATGTAAAAAATACAATATTCCATGTCATGTGTTGTATTGGTATGGTGATAAACCAAAAAATGGAATAGAGGCTGCTGCCCGCAATGCACGTTATAAATTAATGACAGATTTTTGTCATGAAAGTAATATTGATGCGCTGGTTATTGCACATCAGGCGGATGATCAAATAGAAACATTTTTATTAAATTTATCACGGGGCAGTGGGGTTACTGGATTGGCCGCCATACGCCGTGAATCATATCGTGATGGTATTTTAATTTTGCGGCCACTGTTGGATATTAAACGGATACAATTAAAAAAATATTGTGATGATAATGGAATAAAATATTTTTCGGATGAAATGAATACAGATGAACAGTTTGCACGTGTTCGTATGCGGCAACGCAGACATGTGTTAAACGATGAATTGGGGATTTCTGATGACAGAATTTTGTTGGCGATTGAAAATTTAGCACGCAGTCGTGATGCATTGGATTGGCATGTTTCAAATATGATAAAATCAGCATTAAAAAATGGGCGTGCGGTATTTGATGAAACTTTTCTATTTGACGTTCCCATCGATATTAGATTAAAGTTCATCAGTACAATGATTCAGCGTATTGGTCAAAATCCATATCCGCCCAGGTTGCAGTCTGTGTTGCGTGCGGTGAAAATGTTAGAAAAGGATTGTCAATTTACGTTGGGGCATTGCACATTACGCAGGTTAAATGGTAATATTTTAATCGTCCACGAAGGGGAAAAAACAAGTTTTAGGATAAAAAATGATGGAAAAAAATAATAAAATGAAATTTTTTGCAAAACGGGATAAAGCATCCATATTTTTGGCAATATTTGTTGCCTTGTTTATCGCATTATTGGGGCGCGTTATCACAGGTGGGGCGTTTGATAGGGTGTTTGGTGGAATTCCACCCGTTGAATTAAGTTTTTCGGATGTATTACGTCGGGCTGCTGATATAAAGACGATGAATATTCATGGAAATGATGCATCTGGTGAATTGTCCGATGGTACAAAGTATGTTGCAACGATTACACACAGTCCAGAATTGTTGGCAAATTTATCAAAATCTGGTGCCAAAATCACGATTGATACATCAAAGGGTATTTCAGAATATTTGTTAACGTGGTTGCCAATTGCATTTGGTTTATTATTTATATTCTGGATTTTTCGTGGTTTACGTGGTGGTGCGGGGGGATTGCCGCGTGGTATGATGCCAAATCCAACAAAAATCACAACCGGCAAATCAAAAACGACATTTAAAGATGTTGCGGGTATAGAATCAGAAAAACAAGAATTGTCCGAAATAGTTGATTTTTTAAAAAATAAAGAAAAATTTTGTGCGGTTGGTGCGCGCGTTCCGCGGGGTGTGTTATTGGCAGGTGAACCGGGAACGGGAAAAACATTATTGGCACGTGCCATCGCGGGCGAGGCGGGGGTGCCTTTTTTTGCCGCATCTGGCAGTGATTTTTCCGGTATTATCGTTGGTTTGGGGGTTGCAAAAATAAAAGAAATTTTTGAAATGGCGAAACATTCGGCACCATGTATTTTATTTATTGATGAAATTGATGCAATTGGTCAACGTCGCAGTACACATTCATATAATGATCAGGATCGTGAACAAACATTAAATCAATTACTGATAGAAATGGATGGTTTTGCAAATGATACGGGAATAATTGTTATTGGTGCAACGAATCGCCCAGATATGTTGGACCCGGCTTTATTACGTCCGGGACGCTTTGATCGTCAGGTTCATATTGAATTGCCAGATATGGCCGGGCGAAATGAAATTTTAAACCTGTACGCTAAAAAGGTAAAAATAGAAAGCGACGTTAATTTGCAAGATGTTGCGCGTGGAACAACTGGGTTTTCTGGTGCCGATTTAGAAAATTTATTAAACGAAGCGGCCCTGCATGCTGTTCGTTTTGGCCGTAAAGCGATTGCTAGCCCAGATATTGAAGAGGCACGAGATAAAATATTAATGGGCCCACGCAAGGTTCGTAAAATGCGCGATGACGATAAAAAATTAACCGCATATCACGAAGCAGGTCACGCATTCGTCAGTATGATATACGCTGATGTTACGGATCCAATACACAAGGCAACGATTATTCCGCGCGGCCGTGCATTGGGAATGGTTCAGCATTTACCAATTGATGACAAGGTTTCGATGACCCTGGCTGAGGTTCGGGCGAATTTAGCGGTATCGTTGGCTGGGCGTGCCGCCGAAGAGGTTTTCTTTGGACCAAATAAAATAACAACCGGTGCCGAAAGTGATATTGCATCGGCAACGCGGTTGGCGCGGTATTCTATAACAACGGCCGGCTTATCACCAAAAATTGGTTTGGCGGCAATAAATCAGGTTTCAACATTTGGAATGCGAACAGCATTGGAAAATGCATCTGATAAAACAGCAGAATTGGTGGACTTGGAAATAAAACATTGGTTGGATGAGGCATATACCGATGCAAAGAAAATTTTGACAAAAAATCGTGAAAAAATGGAAAAATTGGCCAATCAGTTGTTGGAACGTGAAACATTGACCGGTGATGAAATACGTGAAATTGTTTCTGGTAAAAAGATTACCGCACAGAAAAAAGTGGCAAAAAAAACAAAAAATAAAAATGGAAAATAACGCGGAACCAAAATTTGAAATTTTGCAAATGCCCCCCAAAAACACCAATTCTGTATTGGTGTCTGTTGGGGGGCGGGCGGTTATTTTTGATCCATGGGGACGGGCATCTGATTGGGAACGGGTATTAGATGAACGTAATTTAAAATTACATGCAATTTATGCAACACATGGACACAGTGATCACATTTCTGCGGGGCCAGATTTGTCTAAATTAAATAATGTTCCGTGGTTTTTAAATGATGCGGATAAAGATTTAATAATGTGGGGAAATCCGTTGTTGGAATATTTTGAAATTCCAACAATAAAACCTGGATTCACCGAACCACAAAATTTGGTACCTGGTGAAATATATGTTTTACCCGGAATAAAAATGGTAATCATTAAAAGTCCTGGACATTCTGCGGGTTCTGTAATGTTTTATTTCCCAGATTTTGATATATTAATTTCTGGTGATACAATTT
Source organism: Candidatus Enterousia sp. (assembly GCA_045617905.1). GTDB lineage: Bacteria > Pseudomonadota > Alphaproteobacteria > Rs-D84 > Rs-D84 > Enterousia. The sequence continues at coordinate 103,184 of JAZLJO010000018.1, read as the reverse complement.
TCCATGATGGTGTTGGACGCACAGATTTTCCGGGTGGTAATAATATGCAATTGCATGAATCTGTTCAAAAAATCAAACAAATGAATTTACGTAATGAAACATATATTGTACATGGGCATGGCTTGGATTCAACGTTCGGTTGGTTAAAACATAATCATCCGATGTTTGTGGTGGGCGATTGTCATTGTTGCGATAATGAATGTTGCGGTCACAATAATTGCTGTGGTTGTAATAATTAAAATTTCGTAATTCCAGGCGGTGATGTTTCACCAACCGTCACATCCGTTGTAGAACGGGGCCCATTGTTTATTTATTGTATCAGCATTTCAGTAGAACCCGGCCTATACGCTGGGATGACGACACGTTAGCCCCCCCCCCAGATGCCAGGATGACGCCACTAATGGGGACGGATCCAGATTACAAAAAATATTATTCAGGAATTTGGTTCAAATCTGTAATAACAATAATGCCGTTTTGTTTCCATTGGGCGGTTTTATTTTCTAAATCCATGATATTTGTTTGTGCCAACCAGAATATCGGTTTTTTATTATTTGATGTTGCGATTGTTTGTAGTTCGGCAATTGGTGACGTTTTTTGTTTACCCTGGGCAAACCAATCGGGTTCATCTGCAATCCAAAAATCGGTATCATCATGGATTGCAATTGCAAATTTATCCGTAATAATAACGGATTCTTCGATACTTTGCAGGGTAATATTTTTATCATATAAATATTGAACCAATTGTTGTTCGGCGGCACTGATTGAATCATCTGCATCATTATCTGTATCTTTGTTATTATCAAAATCTATATCTGTAAATTTTGGCATATCACCAAAATTTATATCTGCGAATGTTGGGGAATCTGTAGTATCATCCGCGAAATCAAATTCATCTGGTAATGGTAATGTTTTATTTTCTGGTTCAATAAACGATTTGGACGGTGCCGATTGTTGTGTATTTTGCTGTGGTTGTGTGGCGGCTTGTGGTGTGTGTGTTGCAATTGCCATAACGGGAACCGGTTGTGGAACGGGTTGGACAGACGCCTCAGGTGTTTTTTGTTGTGTGGGGCTTGGGTCAGTGGAAACGACAATTTGTGAACTTTTTGCAGTATATTGATTAAATTGTTCCAGATTTACACTGGATTTACGAAGTTTTATAAATTGGTGACTTAACTCTGGTGGTAAATTTGCCGGCAAAGCACGTTCTGTTTTTTGTACAATGGGTTGGGTATCTGATGGTCCGGATTCATTTGCCACCGTATTTTTGTTTAATTTTGGTGTTGGAATTGTTATTAACGGTGCCTGATTTCGCCAAATAATGGCCGTTGTCGCAACATACAACGGTAATGCCGCCAATGTCAAAATGCCAAACACAAATCCCCCAAAGCCGTGTAAATGTGCATGTGATACACGAATCCATTGTTGAACAGAAAACATATCAAAATTAAACAGAAATTGTAAAATACACCACATTATTGTGATATAACATGCCGTCCAAATAATCGCATGCCTGTGTTTAATTAAGATTTCCCAAATATGTTTCATACAACATATTTATAAACAATAAAATGTTTTTGTCAATATGTTTGTTAGATATTTTCTTTGGTTGATTTGGGGTGTATCGGCATATCCAAGCAAAAACACATAAATGTATCAAAACTCATAATCTGGGCATCCAAACCCATCAATACCGACGCAGGTTGGTATCCATTGAAAAAGTTATCAGCCCCGGATTACTGGGAAAATTAAAAAGAATAGAATAACGTCCATAATCTTGGTATCCAAACCCATCCATGTCGTCACCCTGTTACAGAATGGGAACCCGCAATGCAGATAATCACAATTAATGCTGTTTACGCAAATTTTTACAAACAAAGCCCCGCAAAAATTGGTATTTATACCTTTGTGATTTTTTGTAAAAACATTAAAAAAACTCTTTTTTTATTTTGGTATTTATGGCATAATATGCAATAAAAGGAAAAATAAGGGAGATATTTATGCATAAATTATCAAAGTTTTTCGGTATTTCATGGCTGACTGTATTGGCTGTGATGTGTACTGCAAATGTTGATGCGGCAACCGGACGCGGTGGGGCAACAACGTCTGCAAATCGTGCACGCCCATTGGCGGGCTTTGTCCCAGTCAGTGCGGGGACAACCGGTAATTATGCAGGCAGTGTTTCTAATAACACTGCAACAAATAATAACGGTGCTGGAAATAATAATGTGGGTTCTGGTACAAATACCCCAGGTGAAGATACCAGTGCAAAATGTGGCACATTTACCGTTTCAAATTGTATGGATTATGTTCAAAGTTGTATCGAAGGTGGTGCATTACCGCACGGTATGAATGATTTGTTTAACGAAGATTTACGTAATTCAATTATGAATGGTATGAATTTGTGTGCCATGCAGGTTGATAAATGTATTAATGATGTTCAAGTGTTAGGGACGGGTAAGGTTTGTAAACAGGTGTATAAAGGTGCATCTGATGTGTGGATTGATTTTAATTCACGCAAAGTTCAACCGGAATATTACAGTTTTGTTTTACGTAAAACAGGTTTGACCCCACATCAGGCCGAAAATACCTGTTTGCTGTTGGATCGTAATACGTATGGAAAATCGTTTGCCGCCGTTGGTCAGGATGAATTGGTAACCGGTGAATATAATAATAAAATCAACGCATATAATGGTGCCGGTGATAAAAAATCAAACCCACAGGGTGTCAGTGTTAATGAAAATGGTGATGTTGATGCCGAACGTGGTTATTATGCACGTTGGGATGCAACAAATGGCGAATGTTTGGTTCGTGTCGCCGCATACAAAGAAAAAGGGGCCGACAAAGGTTTGATTACAAATAAATGGTTGTTTGGTGCCATGGGGAACGATGATGTTGCCGAGACCTGGAAACCAGCCGGTCAATCATTTACATGTAACAAAGATTTATTTGGTTTTGGTTTGTTAAATACAACCAGTACCGTTGCCGTAACCGCAGTTGGTGGTGGTGCAATAACCGGTGGTGTTTTGGGTGCAACCGCATTTTCAAATGGCAAGGTTGAATCATTTGATTGTAAAAATGATAAAGATCGTCAGAAATTGCATGCCGATCTTGTCGGACATATTAATGATTTAAATAATTTAAAGGCAATTATGCCGATAAATACTGCAAATGGTGGAATATTAAGTAAACAATCGTGTGAAGAAATTATTGGGTTCAGAAATAATATGTCAACACTAAGAAGTTCTGTAACAAGTCCCGTAACGACCCCTTCGTTAAGGGCCGAATGTAAAAGTGGACAGTGTGTGACTTTTGTTAGTAGTTTGAAGAATGGTTGTCGTATATCCGAAGCCGCCGACGAAGCCGCCAAAGCCGCCAAAGCCGCCGACGAAGCCGCCAAAGCCGACGAAGCCGCCAAAGCCGCCGACAAACTTGCTGAGGCTAACACGGCTATTGCAAAGTTGTTGCCAGAATGTGTAAACAATATATGTAATGTCAATGGTGGTGGAATGTTGTCAGGTAAGGCTTGTTTTTCAGAATTAAGAAAAAACTTAGGTGGTATTAACGGTGTTGAGGTTGTACAGAGTACAGCATGGTTTAAAACCATTGTAAATACAGAGAAACTGGACAATGTATATTGTACATCGTTATCTGGGGATTGTGTCAGTGTTGATGAAATGAAACAAGATTTGTCAAAATTGGAATTCTTGAACGATTTGGAATATTTGGATGGACATGTTACATCTGGGACACGTGTTAAGAATGCGGCGATTGGGGCAACGGTTGGTGCCGCCGCCGGTGGTGTTGCCACCGCCATCAGTGCATTTGTTGAACGTGATCATATAACATGTCACATTGGCGATAATTTGGATACTGTAAAATACGGTAAATCACAAAAGATAGATTCATTAAAAGATTTCTATGTAAAATGGGCATTAAGATTGCCAGATACCGTAAAACCTGTGCCATCCGTTTCCAACCGTACAGAATGGAATGCCGCATGTCACACATTGACAAACAGCAACGATTGCCGTGATGCCCAAATCAGTCACAGCAATAATGGCAAAATCGAAACGATATCTGCCGCATGTGAATGGAATTCATCATATGAATGCAAAATCAGTGATACTGTCGCAACAACACATGGATTCTAATGTCTGATTATGTGATAAAAACGGGGATTTTTCCCCGTTTTTTGTTTAATTAAACGCCTAAAAATTAGATAATTTATCTAATTTTTAGGCGTAATTTTTTTTTGTTTATATCGGGATGACGGCAAAGAATAGGGGGCTGTATTGCAGTGTGTGTGATAGTTGTGTTATGTTGCATAGATTACATGTGAATATTGGGGATAAAGGACCGGGGAAATTTAAAGTCGTCATACCGCGACGCAGAACGGGGACCACAGCAATGCAGACGTATAATTATAATTTTTTTCAATGGATCCCGGCCTGAGCACCACCCACAAAATTTATCAATTTTGCGGGGGGCGATGTGCCGAGATGACGACAAAAGAAAGGCTGGGCTCAGAGGTGCCGGGTGGTAGAATATGCACATATTAAACGGCCATGATGTGTCGGGCTGATGGGATGTTTTTTTGGGGGGCATCGGATGTGCGTATTTGTTTTTTTGTGGTGACACAGTTTTTATATCATTCGGTGAAAATAAAAATCCCCGCATGTTATGTGGGGATTAACATAAAATTATTCTTTTTTACCAAATTTATCTGCACGGGCGACACGGGCAACAGATTCCATTTGATCAAATATACGATTGGCGGCCGCCTGATCTGCGGGGGCATTTGTTGCACGATTATCAAATTCAGCACCGTTTAATTTTACCAAACGTTTTGCAGTCAACCCATTTCCGCATTCAATCCGATAATCATCATTATATCGTTTTCCCCAGCATCGGTCATTTATTTCGGCAATAAAACCATTTGCCGCCAATGATTCACATGTTGGTTGACGGCCGGTTGTAATTTCACCGGTTGGCATTTCAATAATATCATTTGTGTTCAACACGCCACGGCACCAAACATTTACGTATTTTCCACCCAACATTGCCATCGATCCATTTTCACTGGTTTTGCGAACACCAAAACAATTATCGTTTAAATTTAATTGATTTGTATCAAAATCAGAATTAATGTTTATACCACGTTCAATCTGTTTACGCTCGGTTGGTTTTGCGGTATCGCCACCATTGGTCAATGCATCTGCACAAATCAATTTTACACCACGACAATTACCGGACATGTCCCACATATCACGTTCATAGCCGGCCCCCATTGATGGATAACAATTTGTCGAATCCAATTTACAAACCGTTGGTTGTTCCCACCACGGAATGTTCGCAGCGGATAACGTATTATGTATTGCAATAACGGATAACGAAAATATAACTAATTTTTTCATGACACATTTATTTTATCAAAATTTCAAACCGTTCGCAAGCGGTCTGTTAATAAATGATAAAAACGATAAAATATATGGAAAATTCAATGGTTACGCTAAAAAACAACAAAATTTACCATTTTTTATTTAGAAACGTATTGCAACTAAAAAAACTAATATCCCAAAACTTGCCCCGCGGGTAATTTACTTAATATCCTGACACTCACCATGTGTACCACTGCTTCCGTCGGTATTTGGTACGGATACTGCATGGCATTGTAATGTGTTTCCGCCATTTTCATTTACACATCTGGTGGTTGTGTTACATTTGCTCAGATTTTCGTTTTTATAAGTATTACAAGTCGGGCACTTTCCTAAACCGGTTAATTTTCCAATATTTTGGACGATTGTATTATTACGTGGAACCTTTGAAACAATATACATATTATCATCGGTTTTGGATATTTCTACACCGGACGTGTCATCAACATATCGTAACGTGGTAGATGAAGTAGTGGGGATTGTTGGATTTGTGCAATTTGTATCAAAATATATTTGACATGGTGATGCAATACTGGTTGTGGCGACAACGACATTATCTTGGCATTTTATGTACATATTATTGCCCAATGGGTAGCATATATCGCGATTGGTGCACAAACCCCAACTGTAATCAGCGGCCGTGGTGGTATAAAAATTATAAAACACATTATAATCGTCTAATTTGTTATTGAAAAAAGCATCATTCCACACCCCGCCCATATCCTGACATTCTTGGCGTAAAATGCGACTCATTTGTTCGGATAACGTGGCCATTGCAGATGAAACATGTTGTTGAACAATGGTGGATTGGTCGGTTTCATTTGGACGCATACACACCTGAGTTGCATATTTTGATAACTTGGAATATAAAGAATTTTGTGAAATATCCTGTTTTAATTTATATTTGCATGCGATTATGTCGTTGTAAAATATTGGTTCACCAGAATTTATATCCAAAACCCTTTCATCAAATTCAGTAAAATTTTGTCCGTAGGTTGCTACCTTATTAGATTTACAAACCAAGTGTGACAATTTATCATCAACACATCTATATGCGTTTTTGCAATCACAATATATATCTGGGTTATTTTTACAACCAGCGTTCTCTGCAATTTCAGCATTTGGCAGTGCCTGCGAACACTTTCTCCATAAATTATCTGTATTACTTTTGCATACAGTTACCTTATAAGATGCTGTAGTACCACAAGTATTTGATTGAAAACCGCACATGTTGATAAGTTGCCTATTGGGCATATCTGGATTTTTTTGTTTATCTGTATAGAATGGATATGAGTAGTCGCCTAAAGAAAAACTATAATTCCATACAACGGGCGAAGAGAGTATTGCATATTGTGTATCATAATACAAGTAAGACGACATGTTTTCTGAAGGCACTTCTGATGCCATAACAGACTTTAACCCAAGCATTACTCCCTTATCCAAAGCACGGCACCCCCATGGGTATGTATGAATGTGGTCGCCGGCCTCGGGTGCACATAATTGTTGCAAATATGTTTCCAGTGTTGCCAGGCAATTTTGGTTGATTTTTTGATCCGTTAAATTACGCATTGCGTCTACTAATAAATCCATTCCATCGGTTCCATTGCCGTATAAATTACTGCATGTTTCCAATTTCGTTTTGCACATCTCTTCGGCCGTGACCAAACGCGATCCCAATAATAACTGTTCGTCAATGTTACTAAAATCCTTTAAAGATTTCGCCTGTTCGTCATAACATGTTGAAACCACACCAAGACATTCATTACGAACGGTACGAATACGATCCTGTTGCCCTTGGTAAATTTCACGTATGGCCTGGCGCAAAAATTCGTCCCATACATCGTCGGCCATATCTGTGCATGTGTTTAAATGCTGGGTTGCAAATGATCGCATACGATTCAATTCAGATACCAATAACGTATTGGTATTATTTTTAATAATATCACCACTTAAAGAAACGGAACCATCTAATTGATAAAAATTGGGGGTATATATAGGTTCACCCGTTGTTTTATTTAAATATAAACCGGTTATATCCAAACAATGAACATAATCTTTGCCGCATGCTGTATCCATCGTTAAATCTTGCCGGACCAACGCAACACAATCATTAATGGACGTAGAATTATGTGCGTCATAGTTTTCCAGACGGGCGATTTGCATTTCGCGTTCTGTTTGACGTATTGATTTATCTGCATCGGTTTTCTTTTTATCCAACGCACCCATTAGTGCACTGCAATCATTTTCAATATACATCCCGTATGCGGATACAACCATGTTCAGCGTTGATGTATTTTCACAGGCCCCGGACACCATGTCAACACATTGTGCGTGAACGGCGTTATATAATGCTTCGCCCGTTAAATTTGCAATTGTTTGACCACCGGCTAAATCTGTTGTTGCCCATACCGCATTTATATCACCCGCAATATCTAATGAACCATTTGTCGATAAAGATTTGGATTTAGATTTTGATAAAATGTCCCCAATACCCGCCAACGTTTTTGCAGAATTAGACGTATCTTTGGCACGGGACGCCACCTGTTCACCGGCGGTGGCGGATATCATGGCTTTGACTTCGTTACTGGTTTTATCAATTACGTCAATGTTTAAATCTGCAAAATTTTGTAATGAATCCGCGGTATCGCCCAATGCACGTTCGCGTTGTTTTATATCATTCAATCTGGATGAACATACGCAACGGCGATATGCATCATCCTGGGTTGCACAGAATTGATCCATACATGTAAAATACGCATCACGACACGAATTATAAACACCATTGCCAAATGTTTCATTTTGTGTTGCAGTAATTGATGCCGCACGGGCAGTGGTTCGTTTTGTTTCATTTTTTATTGGTGTCGTACGCAGCGTTTTTACATCACGGGTGGGCATGGATTGGGCAGAGCGTGCATTTTGTTGTATAGCGGTTCGGGCAGAAATTACCGGACTTGTTTTTTGTTGAACGCGTGATGAACGACGCATGGAATCCGATTGCATCGCCGTACGTTCAGATACATTTTTATTTGTGGTTGCGGTGCGGCTTTTACTCGTCGTCGTTGTATCCGAATTTGATGATGAACGTGTTGTTGATACCGATTGGCGCGTGCTGCGGGAATTATTTGACGCGATACGCACGTCAGCCACGGAATTTCCGCACCATACGCATAACACAATAAAAAATATTAAAATCCGTTTCATCCCTGTAGGGTTATCATAGCAAAAATTAAAATTTTATATCAAGTGATATTTACACAAAAAAAATCCCCAACAACGGGGATTTTATGCATTTTCTGTGGTTGGACGGTTGCGTTCAACAAATGTAATACGTCCTTTGTCCAAATCATATGGCGTCATTTCAACACGTACACGTTCGCCAACATTAACCCAAATGCGCAGTTTACGCATTTTCCCGCATACTGTTGCCAATATGTCGTGTCCATTTTCCAATTTTACACGAAACATAGTGTTTGGTAATTTGTCTTCTACGACACCACTGAATACAATAACATCGTCTTTGGCCATATCTTTCGTTCCCTTTTTAGGTTTTTTATAACACTGTAAAATAATACCTGGCATATAAATAAATGCAAGACATTTTTATTTAATTACGTGTTTTGTGGTGGGGCACAATAAAATTGGTTAGATAAATAACAGGGATTAACAGTGGCCCCCAGAAAATCGCAAAAAAATTATACACACATTCGCAACGTCACAGAATCTGCGGGATTGAGCGCGTGTAGCTGTGTATCCACTGTGTAGCAAAATCTCGCGGTGTAGCTTCTGTGTAGCAAAAAAATTGCACTATCGTGTAGCCACATGTGTCAAAAACATACAAAATACAGAACGTGTAAAACACGACTTACGGAACATTTTTGTGTAATAATTACACTTTGAATGCAGGCGTCATACGAGTTATTTCTGCCTGTGACAAACCATAACGTCTAGCAACCTGTTGCCAGGTGCCAATTATTGCTTTCATGTTGTTTACAATGAGCTTGGCTTCTGGGTCAGATATTCTGAAGTATTCTGCATATCTCAGTGCATTTTCTACCGTTGCGTCATTGTTATCATCAGCTATAGCAGTGTGTAGCATGTCGGTTCTTTCTAGGCTAGGGTTTAGATCATAGGCAGGAGATAGTTTCCAGCCTTGGTCAAAATGCAAGAAACCATGGTTGCGAAGATGATCATCTGTATTAGAAATTAAAACAGAGAATAATATACGCATCCATAGTTCACGTAAATCGTCGTTTGGATTCATACTATATTGTGTCAGAAAATCAGCGATTTCTGTATAATTATACGTTCTGTTATTGCCATCAACCGCATCAAGCATGGCCATTGCTGAAGCAAAAGGAATTCGCGTGTCACCCTGTCTGTCAAAACGTTTAATAATCAATACGTCTTTACCAACAATATTTCTCAATGTGAAAGTTGGTACATTTATTCCACATTGTTTAGCTAAATCTAAAGCTACAGCTTCCCAAGCAACAACCCTTGTGTTGTCATCTTTTTTTGGGAACTTCGCAATGCACAAGTCTCCGTCATCATCTATCACAGATGCTTTTGGTCTAGCGCCGCCCAAAGAGGAACCTGGATCTAGTAGCAAAGCTAAATCATTATTTGTGTCTGCGTTTTCCATAACGGCCTCTGCAGCATGTAACAAAGCAGGTAATCTAACTAAAGGAGGAACTGCGTTATCTACGTTTGTAGTTAAAAACTCACCATTTTCGGTTTCTTTGAATCTCAATGCCCCCTGGCGAGCAAAATCATTTACTCGCATAATATAATCAATAGTAGTTAATGTTTTTGCTGGACGAGATTCTTGCTGAGCTTTTTCTCGTTCATACCTTTGCATCAGTGTTTTCCCCCAACGATCCGGTGCACAGTCCTCAAAAATACCAAACTTTGTATCTGTATTCATATAGAACATGCCTAGTCCTAGAGGCCAAGATGGGGTTAAACTAAAACTTTGTGGAGAGTTTAGCCATGTTTGAGCGTACCCAAAAGCCGCGGCTTCATGCTTACCCTTTACTTGAAACATCAAATGACCGACTAGTGTATCAACATTATTGATCGATATGTAAACTAAGTATGTTTTATTATCCATTATTAGCTCTTTTATTTAAATTCTTTTGTTTTTCTTGGACGCTTTGGAAGCTTTTCGGCATCCAAAACAAGGCCTATACGATCAAATCTTATATCAGCTATATCTTCTAATTTATCAGACAAACCTAAGACAAACAATACCTTGGCATAGATCCCCATAGAAGTCATAGGATCACCTTTTTCGACTTTGGCTAGAGTCGGCCTCGTTATCCCGGCACGTTGTATCATCATTTCCGCCGTAATTCTCCTGCGAATTCTAGCTTCTTTGATATCCGATCCCAGCTTTTTCAGAGTCCTGTTAACTGGTATAGGAAAAATAGTTGTTTTTCTCATGGTCAAATCTCGCATTTTGTAAATTATCTTTTACGTTATGCCGGTATAATGTAAAAGATAATTTCTATTTTGTCAAATTTATTATATCATAAAAATGCATATATAAAAAGGATGTTTTTATAATAATTATGTGTTTTTGTGGAATAACACCCTGTTTTGAGCCCAAAAACAAACAAAAAACGGCACAAAACGTGCCACTTGAATTTAAACGTATTATATCACAAAATGAGATAAAAATCAATATAATATGAAATTTTGCAGAAATTTTTTATAGAAAAAAGCATATGTTTTTCTATAAAAATCGATTCGTTTGAAAAGGGAGATTTTTTGATCAGGTGACGCCGATGAACAAATTTTATAAAATTTAACAAAACTGTATTCAGATGCGTTTGAATATGCTTTTGATACATTATGATACAATTTCATTGCTAAAAAAGTTATATTTTCTGCGGCTTTTACAAGACTTTTATTTTTTAGCATGCTATAATTTGCATGTAAGGATATCAAAAATTGCTGTGAGTTTAGATGATACTTTATAGCGTTTTTGAACCGAACAAAACCATCAAAACCCAAAGGAGAAAAACATGGAACATGAGGGATTTTTTAACAATTTTGAGGTGTTTTTTTTGTGAAAAAATCTTTTGTGAACTGCAGAAAATCAATGTTTTTATATAAAATTCCATAAAAAAATAACAGGGAATTTATTTTTTATCGGGGAAAAAACACATAAAAAGTAATTTTTTATCCAATTAAACAGGGATAATAAACAAAGGGATGGCGGGGATTAAAACAGGCTTTTTATTTAATTGCGTTTATTGCGGTCTTTTGATAAAATTAAATAAATTATATTTTGTGGGTCGGGGGGGAATAACGTTATGAAAACCGGATTTTTCGCAGTTTTAATGTGTTTAGCACCGTGGGTGGTTGGGGCCGCTACAACGCGTGATGCAACCAATGCACGTATCGGTGTTGCAGGTGCGCGTGTAACCCAGGCAGGAACACGTGTTGTTACGGCACAGGCACAGCCGGTTGCCAGAACCAGCGGGATTTCAACCATAAACATAGAAAATACAGTAAAAACGGATGCCACAGATTTGACAACTGATGCGTCAAAAAATACACCGGACGATTCGGAAAATGAACAAAAAACTGCGGTTGAAACAAATGGAAATTGTCGCGATTTATACCGGGAATGTATGGATGAATTTTGTTTGTTGGATGAATCCGAAGGGGCCCGTTGTGCGTGCAGTGATAATATCAATAAATCAAAAAAATTAATTTTAGAAATTCAAGAAATTCAAGAAGAGGCTGATAAATTATACACCGAAGGTGTTGAACGTGAAAAATTGGGGGCAAAGGCCAAATTGATTTTTGGAAACAGTGCCCAGGCGCAAAAAAACGCATCAGGGATAAATTTTGCGGATTGGTTGACCGGTGGTGATGTGAACGATGGCGATTTAGCAGATGATGCGGATATCGGTGATCCGTTGTATTCAATGGCATCTGAATATTGCAGTGCAAAATTAAATGCCTGTGGTGATAGTGCGGAAATGGAAGAAATGTTATATTCACGTCAAATTGTTGCAGATTGCAAGGCATTTAGTTCATATCTGGCCGATCAAAAAACAAACGCGGTGGCAAATAAACGTACAGCCGAGGCCGCTGTTCGCAAAGCACGTTTGGAAATGGTTGATACGACAAACAAATATAATGCAGGTGAATGTTTGTTGGCGTATCGTTCTTGTATCGCAGACAAAGGGGGATGTGGTGCAAATTTTGAAAATTGTTTAGATAAAGATTTGTTGGGACGGCGTGCCAATGCGTGCGAAAATGTTTTGGATCAATGTATGGCTGTGCGTTCTACTGTTTTAAAGGATTGGGATGCGGAATCTGTATCTATTTTGGCGGATGCTGCAAAATATGCTGATCAAAACAGACGTAAAACATGTTTTGCACGTATTCAGGTTTGTTTAGAAGATGGATGCAGCACGGGAACAAATCCGGCATGTTTGACAGATGTTAACGTTGCCGCAGGTGTTTGTCCAGTAATTGACGAGTGTGAAGAAATGATTCCAGGGATAAAGGCATCTGTTAATGATAAATTGGGATATTTGCAAACACAATTTTGCCAAAATGATATAGATAAGTGTTTGCGTGATAAATGTGGTGAAAATTTTAATGGGCCGGAATGTTTGGGTAAAAAGCCAACCGAAATTGCCGCATTGTGTCCACAGGGAATGTATCCATCATGTAAAAATGCCAGCCAGTTTAGCATAATCGTCCAGGCTGTGTTATTACAAATGGATTATCAAATGTTACAGGGGTGTGTAAATTATTTTGGTCAAGAATTGGGCAAGGTTTGTGGAACAGATATGTCATGTTTGCCGTTGGATGATAAAATTGCCGGATTGGATACGGTTCCTGAAACAGAACAGGAAATGGTTCAATTGCGGACAATGGTGCGTGATAATGCACAACATGCCGTAGATGAATTCTTTGTACAATTTGAAAAAGATCAGACGGTTGCAGCGTGTTCGGATGCGAAAAAACCGTCTGGTCGCAATAAATTGGGAACAAATGTATTTAACAGTGCAAAATTAGTGGCACAAATCAGCGCGGAAAATCGTGCAATGCGTGAATTGGAATCAAAAATTGCTGAATTATCACGTAATCAAGATATTGAAACCGCAAGAAAAAATTGTGAAACAACGTATGCGCCGGAAACACCAGATAAATCATCAAAAAATTACAGTTATATCCGCAGTGCATCGTTTGAACCCAGTTTACGTAATTGTCATGTTTGTCGCATGCAACAGGTTTGTGAAACAGGTGGCGAATCCAAGGCGACCGCGGGACTGAAGGGATTGGCGGGCGGTGCCGCCGCCGGTGCATCAGCCGGGACAATGGTTATGCCGGGATGGGGAACTGCAATCGGTGGGGTTGTTGGTGCGGTTGGCGGTTTGTTTGCGGGCCGCAGTGCCGGTGGTAAAGAAGAATTTTGCCAGGAAATAGAATCCTGCGAAGATATAAATATGTAATTTTGTGATTACAGGGGGGAAAAATGAATCTAAGAACTGTTGGAAATTTTGCCGTTTTGATGGCCGTTGTTTTAGACGGTGGTGATTTATATGCCGCAGCAAAGAAAACGACGGCTAAACAGTCGGCAATTCAAAATGGAACAACCGTTCGTACCAGGGTAGAGGCTAAAGGCCTGTATGATCAAGAATGTTATGATGCATATTACAGTTGTATGGATCAATTTTGTATAACGGATAATTCCAATGGTGGCAGTTGTTCATGCAGTGATGACAGTATTAAATTAGAAAAGGATTTGGCAGAAATTCAGGCAATTTTAGAAGAGGCCAATCGTGTTAGTACAATAGAGGTTGAAAAAATCAAAGCCGGTGCCAAGGCCGATATTATATTCAATGGTGAACGCAAATATGACGAAAATGGTAATGTGTTAAAGGTTGATGAAGCAAAAAACGCAGATAAAAAATCGAAACGTGGTGTAGATTTATCGTTGTGGGCCACTGATACAGAAGACGAAGAAGTTTTCGAAGATGATTTCGAGACAATTGGTGCCAAAACCGGGGCCGCGTTGTATTCTGCATCAATGAAATTGTGTGAAGCGCAGGTCCCGGCAAAATGTGAAAAAGATATTGTTTTTTTGCGTCAGGTATATTCACGACAAATAACATCCGATTGCAAGGGATGGGAAAATGCATTGGCAACCAAACGTGCCGCGGCAAAACAAGAATTGGCCAAGGCAGAATCTGAGGTACGTGCAGCCCACAAAGAAAATTTAGAAACCGCCGATAAGTATGATTTGGGTGGGTGTATGATTGAATTTAAAAAATGTATGCAAACACCGGATGCATGTGGTGCGGGATGGGAAAACTGTGTTTCGACGATTGCGTCTGAAAATATGCAAAATAAAAACACGACCAGTACAGCAGGAACAACGGTCGCCACGGTTGATAAATATGATATAACCGCATCAACAATGGAAATTTTGGATGCCAAACGTCCAATGTGTGAACGGGTTTTGGATCAATGTGTGTCGGTACGTAATTTGGTATGGCCCGCATTTTTACGTGAAGCGGCCCCAACAATTAAATTGGCCGAAACGCAACAGGAATCAAAATTCCGTCAATCGTGTTTGGGGAATATTTCAAATTGTATACAAAAGGCATGTAAAGATGATATCGTTGGCAAAGGAACCGCGACAATGGATGCATGTTTATCACGGCCAGATATGGCACGCAGTTTCTGTAAAAACGAAATTGATCCATGCGAACGAATGGAACCATTAATTTGGGGATATGTAACGGATAAATTGGCTGCAATGCGTGTTGATGCCTGCACGGCCGAGGTCAAAGAATGTTTTACCGCCGAAGATCGGTGCGGGACAGATTTTATAAATTGCATTGGTATGGATTACGATTACATACATGATATTTGCCCAATTGACAGTTTGGTTGTATGCAAGGCAAATAAACCAAGTTTTGCGATGTCAGATTTGGATTCAATGTTGATGGGATTGTATTTAAACATTGATAATGCTGCATTGGATAATTGCCAAGATTTGGTTGAAAAAAAGATGACAGAAATTTGTGGCAGTACATCCGATTGTAATCGTTTTGCGGCCGATGATATAATTGGAACAAATTCATTACGTTCACAAAAAGATGGCGATGTATATCGTGTAACTGGCATGATATCGTTTGGCAGTATAAAAATGGGGAATGCGGCCGGTATTGCAACCGATGGGGCAGATGGCACTGTTTTGGCACCGGGGCAAATTGGCATCGCGGATTATTTGGCCACCGTGCGTGAAAAAAATGCAACAGTTCCGAACAAAGATGGTATTATTGCGTCCATAGAAGAAGAATTGAATAATATTGCGGGGACAATCAACAGAACAATTGAAATGATTGAACAAGATCCCGAAATTCAATATTGTGTCAATGGGCGTGATTTGTCGCAGATAACGGGAAAACAGGGACAAAAAACAACGGCACGTTTCCCAAATCTGTTAACCCAGGTTAAAATGCAGATTGCAATGGCGGCACTGCGTCAGGCACAAACGAATTATAATGAAAAATTAAATAAAGAAATTGCCGATGCCACCAAAAATGCATCTGCGGATATGGCACAGTATATGTGTCAAATGTTACCACATAATAATGGGCAAATGGCGGGTTCTACGAATACGTCCACCCCATTAATGCCACCGTATGCGATTTCATATGATGTTGGTGCCGGATTGACCAATGAATTTTTGACATCCGTTGCGGGTAAATCAACCACAACGTTCAAAGGGGCATCATTGGATTCAACAATGGGAAGTGACGGTAATGTTTCAGAAAAGAAAGGGGCTGGTATTGCAGCTGTTGGAACTTTGGGGGTATCTAATATAACTGCAACGGTCAGTAATACCTTATCGTCATTATTTGGGTCAGACAGAGTAAGAATTGATTTACCAGGTGGAACGCGTGAAATGTGGTCTTTGTTTAATCGTGAAACACGTGTATGCCATTATTGTACGTCAACAATTACCAAAAAGTGTAGTTCGGTCAGCAAAAAGGGATTTTTGGGAATTGGTGCAAAAAAATCATTAGATTGTGAAGAATCAGAACCTTTTGAAAAGTGTGAAGATATTCCAATGTAATTATATGGGGAAAATACAATGACAAATGCAGCAAATTTGATTGATGGAATGAATATAAAAACGTTAATAACATCGTTGATTAATTGGGGCGTTCAAATGGGATTAAAATTAACCGCAGCGGTATTGATATTGGTTGTTGGGTTATGGTTGGTTGGGCGCATAACACGCACGTTAAAGCGTGGTATGGAACACCGGAAACTGGACGCGTCTTTGCAATCGTTTATTAATTCATTTGTAAATATTGTTTTGCGTATTTTGGTTATCGTTATTGCGTTGACCACCGTTGGGGTTCAAATGACGTCTTTGGTTGCGGTTTTTGGTGCCGGTGCCTTGGCGGTTGGTATGGCGCTGTCGGGGACAATGCAAAATTTTGCCGGTGGAATAATTATTTTGTTTTTAAAACCATTTCGTGTTGGTGACACTATTCAAACTGCAACCGATAAAACGGGTATTGTAAAAAAAATAATGATTTTTACAACTGAATTGCGGACATTTGATAATCAGGTTATATTTTTACCGAATGGTGCATTGGCCAATGGCGAAATTACAAATTTATCGGGTGGTGCGTTGCGCCGTACCGATTTGACGGTTGGAATTTCGTACGGATCACGTATTTCGGTTGCTCGTCAGGTTATACTGGATATATTGGCACGTGATGGGCGTATTGCAAAAACACCGGAACCAACTGTTTTTGTCGCGGATTTAGGGGACAGTGCGGTTGTTTTAACGGTGCGTTTTTGGGCAAAATATCCAGATTTGGCGCCAACCGCTGCAGATGTTTTAGAACAAATTTATAATGAATTACCGCGGAAAAAAATTTCTTTCCCGTTCCCGCAGATGGATGTTCATATTGTGAAATAAAATTTATCATCCCCAAATGGGGATTTTTTTTGTATCCACCGTCACCCCGTTATAGAACGGGGGCCACAGCAATGCAGACGTATAATTATAATTTTTTTCAATTGATCCCGGCCTGAGATCGGCCACAAAATTTACCAATTTTGCGGGGCCCGATACGCCGGGATGACGGCAATAGAGGGCGGGGCTTTCATTCCTGGATATTTTATTTGATTAGAGCGTTATAATTCATTTGCGTATCAAAAAATAAAACCAAAGGGGAAAATAAAATGAAAAAAATATCCATAATTGCATTGGTATTGGGGGTATATGCCGGAAACGCCACAGCGGCCGGTTCCACATCACAAATGGCGATGAATAATACGATGAATACCGTTGCCCAGGCAAAAAATATGCGCGATAATTCACCCGTTATCGTTGTTGGACGTATAACAAACAGTATGGGTGAGGGAATGTATTTGTTTGAAGATGGGACGGATACAATAATTGTTGATATTGATGATAACGCATGGCATGGACACACGGTTTCATCAAATGACAATGTAAAATTATACGGCCAAATAGATGCATCGTCTGATGGAACAACAATCGATGTAAATTATGTTGAAAAAATGTAAATATAAAAATGCCCCGTTCGGGGCATTTTTATAAAACCTGTTTTTGTAATTTAATCAATTCCTGCGTGGCGTTTTTTGCCATATCCATCAATGTGCATAATTGTTCTTTGTCAAATGGGTGTTGTTCACCGGTTGATTGAACTTCGATAAATTGGCCATGTTCTGATACAACAAAATTGGCATCCATTTCGGCGATACAATCTTCGTCATAGTCTAAATCTAATACCAATTCACCATTAAACAGGCCGGCTGAAATTGCAGCAACATGTTCACGAATTGGATTACGTGTAATCCTGCCATTATCAAGCAACCATTGAACGGCCATCTTTAATGCAACAAATCCGCCCGTAATTGATGCACATCTGGTTCCACCGTCGGCCTGGATAACATCGCAATCAATTGTTATTGTATGACGTCCCAATGCATCCATATCCACCACACTGCGCAGGGCACGACCAATTAAACGTGATATTTCTGCACAGCGGTTATCTTTTGAAATATTATCACGTGATTTGCGCGTCCCGTTTGCACGTGGTAACATTGAATATTCAGCGGTGACCCACCCACCGGTTTTGTTTTGAATACGTTTCCATACCGGTTGATTCATATCAACACTGGCGGTACATAAAACATGGGTTCCACCAATTTTTATCAAACACGACCCTTCGGCCCATTTATTTACACATGTTTCCAATGAAACATGACGCATTTGATTCTGTTTACGCATAGACGGACGCATCATTTATTTAATCCTTGGGTTTTATTTATATGGCACTATACAGACAATGTTTAAAATTGCAACAATAAACACGCACAGATTTGATATTGCTTTTTATGGTATTTGTGTTATTATGCCAATCCTGTAAAGGGATTTTTATGTCTGCAAATACAAAACGTGTATTAAAGCGAATTATTAGTTATTCAGGTATTTTCTTTTTTGTGTTGGCCGCCGGGATGTTGTGGTGGCAACTGCGCAGTTATTCTTTGCGCGATATTGTGCACGCAATAATTGCAATTCCGTTCAGTAATTTAATTGCGGCGTGTTTTGCATGTTTGGCGGGATATTTTGCGTTATCGTTGTACGATTTTCTGGCATTGAATTACGTTGGTGAAAATAAAAAGGTATCTTGGTGGAAATGGATGTTGGCTGGGATGCTGGGGTTTGCAATCAGCAACAATGCCGGGCATGCTGTTGTCAGTGGTGGTGCGATTAGGTATCGTTTGTATACGCGTTGGCGTATTCGTGGTGGGGATATTGTAAAAATGTTAACAATAAATGGTTTTACGTACTTTTTAGGTGCGGCGGCCATTGTTTTGATTGGATATTTTTTGGTTCCACGTGAATTATTTGATGGGTCTGTTGGGACTATGGTCGGATTGAATGTATTGTTTATATTTTGTGCGGCGGCCATATTGGCATATTTTGCGATGACGGTGTTTTTTCATGATAAAAACATTAAAATTGGTCAAATTAAGTTCCAAATACCAACAACAAAATTGGCTGTTGTTCAAATGGGATTGGGTATAACCGACAGTGTTTTGGCCGGTTTAGTATTGTATTTTTGTTTGATACCGTTCGTTGATATATCGTTTGGAACATATATTGGTTTATTTGTAATTGCACAAACAACCGGTGTATTCAGCCAGGTTCCTGGTGGTATTGGGGTTTTCGAAAGTGTTTTCATGTTGGCATTACCGGAAACCGTAGACAAGGCCGATATTTTTGGGGCATTGTTGGCGTATCGTATAATTTATTATGTTTTGCCATTAATTGGTGTGGGGGGACTGTTTTTCTTGTATGAAAATTGGCTGCGTGCCCATATGCGTCGATTGTTGAACGAGGCTAAAATGCAAATGAACAAAATTTCCCAATTACGGCCGCATATGTCAAAAAAGAAAAAATAAATACCTTGCGAATATGCGATATGCATGATATGCTAGAACATGTCGTATAGTTGATGGGGTTAATATAAGTGTTTATACTATCAATATTTTCTTTAATTCGAATTGCACTGTTTGTTATCGTTGTGCATTCCCTTGGCATAGGCTTGGACGCCTCACGGGGACGGGTTATGGCCATTGCATACGCACATAAAACCAAAGGATTATTAGATGTCAAAGAAAATATATGTGGACGCAGTCCACCCAGAGGAAACGCGTGTTGTCGTTGTTGATACAACAAATAACCGTGTATCCGATTTTGATGTTGAAACAACAACAAAACCGCAGATAAAGGGTAATATTTATCTGGCAAAGGTTATACGCGTTGAACCATCATTACAGGCGGCTTTTGTAGATTATGGAACCGGCAAGAACGGTTTCTTGCCATTTTCAGAAATCCACCCCGATTATTATCAAGTAACCCCAGAACAAAAGAAAAAATTATTGGAATTGGCACATGCAAACATCGTTGATGATGACGATGATCCTGATGACGAAGGGGATGAAATTGCGGAATATGACGACCACAGTGCAGGTGAAGATAACAAAGAATTTGTCAAACGTGCACGTGAATTTAAAATTCAAGATGTTATAAAACCAAAACAAATTTTGTTGGTTCAGGGGGTAAAAGAAGAACGTGGGCAGAAAGGTGCCTCAATGACAACATATTTGTCATTGGCGGGGCGTTTTGCTGTTTTGATGCCAAATTCTCGTAAACGTAACAGTTATGGAATTTCAAAAAAGATTTCAGATAAAACAGAACGGGCACGTTTACGTGAAATATTACATGGATTAAAAATTCCAAAGGGAATGACGGTTGTTTTGCGGACCGCGGCGTTTGGTGCTTCGGCCGCTGAAATTGCGGCAGATTATGATTATCTGGTAAATTTATGGAATGAAATTCGTAAAATAACGTTGGAATCGGTTGCACCGGTTACAATTCATACCGAAGATTCTTTGTTACGACGTGTTGTTCGCGATTTCTTATCAGATAAAGAAGATGTTTTGATTATTCAGGGCGAAGAGGCTTTTGATGCGGCAAAAACGTATTTTCAGCAAATGTACGGTCACGCACCGCGTAAACAAATTATTCAATACAAAGATACCGCGATGCCATTGATGACAAAGGCGGGCGTTGAAAAACAATTGGAAGGGTTACATGGACCGTATGTTGTTTTACCATCTGGTGGATCACTGGTTATTAATCAAACCGAAGCAATGGTGACAATAGACGTTAATTCATCGCGTGCAATCAAAGAAAAAGATATTGAACAGACCGCGTTGAATACAAATTTAGAAGCCGCCGAAGAAATTGCATTGCAATTGCGTTTGCGTGATTTGGCCGGGATTGTTGCGATTGACTTTATTGATATGGAAGAAGAAAAGAATAATCGCAAATTGGAAATGAAAATGCGCGAAGTTATGAAACGTGATCGTGCACGGACCCAGGTTGCAAAAATTAATGCATTTGGTGTTATGATGTTGTCGCGTCAACGTCTGCGCAGCAGTTTTATTGAATCATCATATGTTGCGTGTCCACATTGTTTGGGGGCGGGTGTTGTTCCATCAATTCAGACAGCGGCAATTATAATGTTCCGTCATTTACAGGAAAAATTATTGGCAAAAAGTGCCCAGAAAATTATCATGACGGTTCCAACCGATGTTGCGGTTTATTTGTTGAATCATAAACGTGCTGAATTGGCTGAAATGGAATCAAAATTTGAAACAGAAATTGTGATTGTTGGTGATGACAGTATGATGAATATTGATCAATATTCAATACAGCGTGTTGCACCGGAACAGGTTTCAACCGAAGATGCATTGAATGCATACGCCCCATCGACAGATGCAAAAAAGAAAAATGCACGTCATGTTGATGCAAAAAAAACAACAATGAGTGCACCACATCGGCGCGCGCGTCGAAATGGACGTGGAAATAAAAAGAAATCGTTGTGGCAAAAATTGGTCGGATAATGATAATCCCCGTGAAAACGGGGATTATTAATTTGTGATAATGGGGGGATTTATTCGCACCCGGCTGGGCAATCGGGGACCGCAAAGTTGGTAAACTTTGTGGGGTAAAACGATAACCACTGCAATGCAGCCACAACAAATAACAATGGACCCCGTTTCGCCCCAAACACAAAAACAATTATTTTTTGAAATATTTCAAATAAATCTTGTTGCATATAGTGGGATTTTTATTGTAAATTTACAGACATGACTAAGATTTTATCAATATTTTTAATGTTGGCAATTTTGGGGTGCACATTTCAAACCAAACACCGTGGTTATGTTTTCCCGGGCAATTTGGAACATGATATTGCATCAATAAAAACGACGGCTGATTTGACCGATAAAATTGGCAATCCGCAGGTAAAAACAATTAATGGTGATAATATATGGATTTATTACGGGGTTGATGAAAACTATCGTGGGCCATTACCAAAGACATATGATAACAAAACAGTATTATTGGTGTGGGTAAGTGGTAACATAATAACAAAAACACTGGTTTTGCACGATGACGATTTACCTGATATAAATATTGCAAATGGGGAAACACAAATACCGGCGGCAATTGAATTAAATGCAATTGAAGAATTGTTTAACAATATTGGGCGTTTTTCGCCGGCCGGTTTGGGACAATAAAATCTGTTTGAAAAAATGATGAAAAAAGTGTAAAATAATGGGCATAAGGTTATACAGAAATATGAAAGAAATTTTATTCACATTATTTACATTATTATATACCGTTAATGCGCCCGCGGCATCAACGACTCAGACCGCAGAAAGACAATGTGAACCTGGATATATTTTGGTTTCAACCGGCAAAGTCAATGGAATAGAAACCGTTGAATGTCAGAAACTGTGGTGTCGTGATTTAGAATTGGGAAAGCCTATGGGATCTGGTAAACGTGTTAATACTGGATATACCGATACAAATGGACCATTGGAATTGTGTACATCGGATAAAACATGTGTATGGTGTTTTGGCGATCGTAAATGGTGTGCCGGCGAGGTTCCAGGTGCATGGAATCCACAATATGGGGCATATACGCGTAATGGTGAAGAAACTGCAACGTATGCTTCATATCAAAAGATGGGGTGTTTTGGATGGCGTTTGGAATCACCACATAAATGCAGTTCGGATGAAGTTGCGGTTTTGCAAAATGGTGAATGGGTTTGTTCAAAGCAAGTTCAACAGGATTCCAAGACAACACGCGAATCGTTAATGCGTCGTGGTGGGTTCTCAAAAATAATCAGATAATTTTAAACACAATCTACAATTTTGCCAATATATTTGTTTTTTCTGTTTTTTTATGATATAATGACATACAAGCAGAGAGAATGGCAACCCTGGAAAGAGGTATTTAATTATGCCAAGTAAGAAGATGGATTTTAAAGCGGGTCAATATGTTGTTTATCCAACCCAAGGGGTTGGTAAATTGGTTCGGACCGAAGAACAGATTATCGGCGATCAAAAAATAAAAATGTTAGTTATTGAATTTGAACGTAATCACATGACATTACGCGTTCCGATTGAGCGTGCGGAAATTTCTGGTTTGCGCCCGTTAATAACACAAAAGAAAATGGACGAAGCAATCGCGTCCGCCAAAGGCAAAGCCGGGGCAAAACGTATGATTTGGGCGCGTCGTGCCGCACAATACGAAGAAAATATAAATTCTGGTGATCCAATGAAATTGGCCGAAGTTGTTCGTGATTTGCAACGTCGCAGTGCCGCAGACACAATGACGTTTTCTGCACGACAATTGTATTTGCGTGCATTGGAACGTATGGCACAGGAATTTGCAGTTTTACATAAAATTGATTTAGACAGTGCGTCTGAAAAGATTGAAGATATTTTGGGAATTCCAAAGGAAATCGATTTAAATGCAGTCGAATCGGATGATGATGAAGATATGGATTCGGATGACGAATCGTAAAAAAAACGCCGAATGGCGTTTTTTTGTTGTTGTAAAAATTGTCCAACCATCGCACACGGTATCCACAACTAATCCAAAATTATGTAAAAGATCAAAAACTTTTCAATGGCCCCCGTTCTGCAACGGGGGGACGATGGGGAAAAAGAATACTGGCGTTATTTTTCCACAAAATATCATTCACCGACACTGGGGCCCCAAACGCGCCCGCCGTCATGGCCGTGTTTATGTAATTTTTTGAATAAAACATAATTGACAATAAAATATTTTTGGGTTATGTTTGCGGGAACAAAGGAAAAATATTATGGTAACACAAATTATTAAAAAAGTTGATAATCGCACAGTTATTCTAAAAGACAATAATTGGTTGACGGACTCGGAATTGGCAAATGGATATATAAATGCACTTTGTAAAGATATCAAAGAACAAATGCAAAGTTTAATCAAAATTAATAAAAATCAGCCGATTGCAGGATATATAGAATATAGGATAGAATATCGTAATGGTGTGGCACGTCGTAGATTATGTTTACACCGAAATAAAATAGGGTGGTTATGTCGTCAAAATGAAAAATTTAATGAATATAAAGAAATTGCCAACCCACAAAAAGATGAAGATTGGTTGTCTGCTGAAGATTTGACAAATTTGTATATTGCTGCGTCACAGGAAAAAATCCAAAAAAGATTAAAAGAAATTCACGACAATGTATATAGCATGACATACCATAAATATATAAAATATTGTACCCATGGGAAAAATATTACATTGTGTTTGGCCAAAGATAAGATTGGATGGTTTTGTCGCAAATCTGGATTGGAACCGCAAAATAAAACAAAAAACATATTGTGTACAAATTCAATAATTGAGTATACCAATAAATACAATCTGGGCAGATAATTATAATAAACAGAAACAAACAAAAAATCCCGTATTAACGCGGGATTTTATGCTTAATCAATTAAAACGTCTGCACGTTTATTTATGGCACGTCGTATGTTTTCTGTAATTAATTGCACGGCTGATACATTATTTTGACGCCACATACTATCTGCAATAATTAATTCATTAATAAGTTTTTTTCGAACAGATGGGATGGCTAATTGTTGAACGGCGTCTAATACGTTTTCTGCCGTGGCATTTGGCCCCAATAATTCTGGATATACACCACGTTTCAATAATATATTAACCAATGAAACCCAACGTGTATTAATCACCAATCGAACCAAAAATGTTGTTATTGGGTTCATTTTATATACAACAATTGTGGGAATATGTAACATCGCTAATTCTGCAGAAACCGTACCGCTGGCCACAATGGCAATGTATGTTTTGACGTATGTTTCATAACGCTGTGATGCAGGAATCAATTCCACCGGAACCCGCCAATTTGCGGTATGGCGTTTTACATAATCCGCGGTTGTTTCAACGGTTGGTATTATAAATTTGTAATCAATATACCCGTTGGCGGATAATATCTCTGCGGTGCGTTTAAATACGGGTAATAAACGTTTTACCTCAGACATTCTGCTGCCCGGGACCAGGGTGATAATTTTTTCTGACGTGCCATTATGATTATTGATATCTGTGTATTTGCCAATCAATTTGTCTGCGATTGGATGGCCAACCGCAACGGTGTCTAAACCATATTTTGTGAAATATGGAACCTCAAAATCAAAAAAAGCATACAATTTGTCAAATGTATGTGCATATTTTTTGGCACGTTTTGGGCGCCATGCCCATACCTGGGGGGCAACAACATGATGAAATTTCATGCCATCGGCAATCAATTGTTGACCGGTATTTGATTTGCGAACACGTTGGATAACATTGCGTGCAAAGCCGGGGGCATCAATTGTTAAAACAATATCTGGACGTAAATCAATAATTGCATCTGCAACCGTTTGTATATGATGCATAAGTGTACGTGCATTCATCGCAACCTCGACCGCACCCATAACCGCCAAATCGCCCAATGGTACAATTGATTTTAAACCTGCACGAATCATATGTTCGCCACCAACACCGACAAATTCGATGTCTTTCATTTCTGCCATTATACTGGCACCTAAAACATCACCGGAAACTTCGCCGGCAATTATGAAAATTTTTGGTTTATCGTTCGGCATTTTCAGATGTACCAATTCCACGTTTTGAACGATTTTCAATAAAATCAATCGCATCCATGGCGTATTTGTTATTTTTTACATCGCGACGGATTTTAGCCAAACGGTCTGCCACCGTTCCATCGGTTCCACGGAACACTGCGGAATAAACATTATGTATTGCATGCATATCTTCGTTTGTGAAACCGTGTCGCATTAAACCAACGCGGTTGATCGTGCGGTATACGGCCCGTGCACCATCATAAATGGCGTATGGCAAAATGTCATTACCAACACCCGACATTCCGCCAATAAATGCATTACGACCGATGCGGGCAAATTGTAACACACATACACCACCAGATAAAATTGCAAAATCTTCAATTTCAACGTGACCTGCAACCTGAACCAAATTGGACATAACAACACTGTTTCCAACCTTGCAATCATGACCGACGTGTGCATTAACCATAATTTGACAATCGTCACCAATTACCGTCCCATCAGATGCCGGGGTTCCAGAATGTATGGTTACATATTCACGAATTCTGCAGCGTTTACCGATGCGCAGCCCAGTCATTGCAGCTTCGTCCTGCCATTTTAAATCTTGACTCATTACACCTAAAACCGCAAATGGGTATACAATTGAATCGTCACCAATTGATGTTTTTCCATCAATAACAACATTTGAAATTAATTCAACACGATCGCCCAAAACAACGTTTGGACCAATAATACAAAATGGACCAATTTTGCAATCCGCACCAATAACGGCCCCTGGCTTGATAATTGCACTTGGATGAATATTTGCTGTCATAATTAAAACCTATTTTATTTATTATTTAATGTTCAGGGCGAATATTACATTAAATATCAGCCAATTTGTATTAAATAAATATAACCAATTATAACAAGAATTTGATTTTCGCAAAATCACGCACTTGTGTATTTTCAGACATGTATGCCACCGCCAATGCCGTGATAACAGGCATTGTGGTAATTATTCCGAATAACGCCAATGTTAATGCAAACAATTGATTGCTTAAATTATCAATTGTTGGTGTTCGTTCGGCATGAACTATTGATAATGCAAACATTATAAAAAATGTTAATAACATTGATAAAAATACAGGGACAGATTCTGTTAATGCAAATAATGCAACCATCAATGATGCCACAAAACGTGTCATCCATTTCAATTTAATAAATGCAGAATTGTAAATGCGTTCCCGTGGTTTAACATTTTTTAATGCAATTGTTGCGGTTGCGACAATGCCTGTGAACATTAAAAATAATAAATGTGCGGGCGATAGTGCCCCCAATTGACCAAAACGGAAAAATTCCGGTTGCATTAAAATGACTGTCGTTATGGCAATGATAACAGGTGTGATAAATGAAGTGATGTATTTATCATTTTTTGTAAAACGCCGCCCAAATGCGATTCCCAATAAAACCGCCACAATTGGTAATATTGGTCCCCACCATGCGTGTGTATCGGCCAATCCAACAACCAATATTCCGATTCCGCCAAATGTGACCATTATTCGTTTCTGTTTGGTTGTTGCTTTTTTCCACTTATCGCAAATATAATCATTAATATGTGGGGTAAATATGGCACACAAAATACACAAAATTGCGGCAACCGCAAATGGTAAAACAGTGCCATTGTCACGCAAAACATCGTAATTGCCACAGAATAAAACCAACCATACAATAATCAAACCAACTGATAATGTTGTAATGCGGGTACGTAAATTATTGGCCCGCCATCTAAGAATTGTAAAAAAATCATGACCATACTTTGCCGCAACAAAAAACAATGGACATGCCAAAATTGCACACCATACAAACGCCGGTGTTGCCAGGGCCGCATTATTAAATGCACTTAACGCACTTTGAACAATAATCGTATCATCGAACATAAACTTGCCTTTTATTTTTGTTGAATTATTATATATGGGCATGTCAGAAAAACAAGAAATTTTTAGTTTAATTGGTGGCCGCGTATTATTTAATCGCGGTATATATAATCCGACCAGTGATGCAGTATGGCTGGCCGCATGGGCCGGTGCGGTGCGGGGAACGGTGTTGGACGTTGGTATTGGAACGGGGGGCGTATCGCTGTGTTTGGCAACACACAGCAGTGATATATCCAAAATAACAGGGGTGGATATATCGCAATCAATGCTGGATGCGTGTGCAAAAAATGCAGAATTAAATAGTCAAACCATAGAATTAATAAATTCAGATATTTTTTCATGGCGTACCAATCGTGTTTTTGATGTGGTCGTATCAAATCCGCCATATTTTCGCGGAACCCCCGCAATTCATAATGCGCATCATAATGTTGATTTACGTGATTGGACACGGGCCTGCCTGCGGCGGGTTCGTCCCCGGGGGCATTTTTATACAATTGTTGATGCGTATATGGCCACAGATGTTGTTTCTGTTGTGGCTGATGTATGTGGTGATATTCAAATATTTCCGTTATTTGGGGCAAAAAATACTGCTGAACGGGTGTTAATTGCCGCACGTTTGGGTGTGCGTGGTGGTTCTGTTATTCACAGGGGGTGCGCAATGAATAACGATGTAATTTTACGTGATGGCTTGACTATTGGCGACGCATTGTCTAAACTGGGCATGCAATGATAAATTTTATAACCAGAAATTTTACATCTTTATGGGACCTGATAACATCACCGTTTCGGGCATTATGGCACGTAATTACAGGAATATTTCCACCACGCGAATTTACAATTATGGATACGCCACGTGGTAATGTTTATACATTTAAACAAAGCAGTTTTTGGCGTTTTACCACGTTTTGTGGGAAAGTTGGTTTGATTATTTGGGCGGCATGGTCAACGTATGTTTTTGTTTACCACAGGCCGTTGTTACAGAAACGAACCCAGCAATTAGAACAGGCACGTGCAGAACATGCCCGTCAAATGAGTGATTTGCAGACATATTTGGCCCAATATACAAAATTGACACGAAATTTAAATGTTACGGATGATAAAATTTTAAATGAAACAAAATTAGATGCCGCCCAGAAAGAGGCTTTGATAAAAGATCGTTTAAAAACGTGGGGTGAATTGGATTTTTTACATACACGTATTGTAGAAATGTTCACAAAAAATGATTATGCACCGGAATATACAAAATTGTCAGAATTATCCGCAGAATACGAATTAACACGGGCAGAAAACGAAGAATTAAAACGTCGTAATACACAATTGGTTGAATCAATGCGTACGATTGCCGATGTTGATATCCAAATTGTTAATACCGTATCTCAAATGGCCGAAGATAATATTGACACGTTGCGTGGAAATTTGAAACGTATTAATGGTGTTGTTACAACATTGGGACTGAATCAAAATGTATTAGTACAAAAGGCAAATAAATACAACAGTCCATTTGTTGGTGCCGCGTTCAGTCCATTGGATATTGATAAAAATTTAGATGCAAAATATCAGCGTTTGGCGGACAATTTAGAATTGTGGAGTGGTTTATCAAAATTAAACACGATATTGCCATTGGGGGCACCGTTGGGTAATGTTAGAATAACATCGTATTATGGAACGCGAACAGATCCATTTACCGGCGAAGCCGCAAAACATCGTGGTATAGATTTTGCCGGTAAAATCGGGACGGAATTGGTTGCCGTGGCACCGGGACGTGTTGTTTCAGCGGGGGAACGTGGCGGATACGGCACCGCGGTTGAAATTGATCATGGCTTGGGCTTTACAACGTTGTATGCGCATTTATCGCAGGTTATGGTTTCACGTGGTGATTGGGTTCGCCCTGGAACGGTTGTTGGCTTGGGGGGATCATCTGGACGTTCAACGGGCCCGCACCTGCATTATGAAATCAGATACAAAGGTGTGGCCTTTGATCCAATAAATTTTGTAAAGGAATAAAAAGATGTTGGCATTTACAAACGCAATCGAAAAACAATCCCCAACAATTATTGGGGCAGGGTGCAAAATGACAGGCGAAATGAAAACGGATCATACGGTCCAAATTCATGGGCATGTTGTTGGTAATATAACCGCTGGGACGGTTATCATTGGTCGTGGTGGTCAGGTTGTTGGTAAAGTAACCGCAGAAACATTATTTTTACATGGGACACTGGATGGACCTGCGATTGTAAATACCGCTAATGTATTCAGCAATGCACAAATGACCGGAACATTGTCATATCGCACATTAAATATCACAGGAAACACAGGGCTGGAATGTAAACTGGCCAGACGCAGGGACAAATAAAAATGAATAAAAATATATCAAAAATTTATATTGCATCCGATCACCGTGGGGTGGGGTTGAAATTATATTTAATTGAAATGTTATCGGCATCTGGATATCAGGTGGTGAATCTGGGGGTTGATGATCCGACAACATCCGTAGATTTTCCGGATGTGGCAAAATCGGTTGCAGATGCAATGATTGATGATAAAAATTCACGTGGTATTTTGATTTGTGGCACAGGGGCGGGTATAATGATTGCGGCGAACAGATATCGTCATATTCGTGCATCGCGTTGTGATAATCCGAACCAGGCACGTGATGACCGTTTCCATGATGATATAAATGTTTTGGCATTGGCATCGGATGATATAGATATTGAAATGTCGTTCATTGTTGCCCAGGCATTTTTGGACAGTCCATTTGATAATATTGAACGTCGAAATCGGCGAATTGAAAAGATATCATAATAAAAACGCCCCAGATGGGGCGTTTTTATTATATTACCCTGCGGCGCAATTGACAAAACATTGCGAAACCCAACAATAACACCATAATCATAATAAATATTGCAATTGCAGCATCATTATATTGTTCAAACGGTAATTTTAAATTCATTCCAAAATACCCAACAACCACCGTTGGGACAACCAATATAATATTCCACATTGTTAAACGATTAATGTATGTGTTTGAATCCATATTAATCACGCTTTCGAATGTTTCTTTGATTGATTTCATCATTTTACTGTATGACATCACCACTTCAATACCCTGGGATAATTCGATGCGGGCGTCTTCGGCTAATTCCGCATTTTCTTCTGTTTTTACGAAACCACGAACTTTTTCCAATTTTTCTAATACGGACATGTTGCCTTTGATACCGGCCATATACAGGGTATAACTGTTTTCAACCTCTAACAAATCTAACAATTCTTTTTTGCGAATTTGTTCTTGCAGGGCCTTTTTTGAATTTATAACACGTTTATTTAATTCTTTTAAGGAACGCAGATATGATTCCGCAATATAATAAATGATATTCAAAATAAATTCTTCGCGTGATGTTTTTTCGTCTTTTTTAATTTTATCCAATATATCACAGCGTTTACGACAAACGGTAATAACCCGATTTGCAGAATATATTATCGACAATGGTTCTGTATGCCACAATGTATCCATTTCACGGTTTATAATTGGAAAACGAACGATTATAACTTTATAATCATCTTCAACCTCAAAACGGGGTTGTTCATCTGGGTCCAATATATCGGTAATAGTATCTTCATCAATTTTATAATCGTTATGCAAACGTTCAAAATCATCGTGATCGGGGTTACCAATATTTATCCACGAAAATGTTTTTAATTTTTCGGTATTAAACATAACGTCCCCCTTTTTATCATTTTATACTGGATTACACCAGTAATGTTATAACAGAAATCAAAAAAATCAACAGAAACCGGGAATATAAACCTATGATTTTTTTATAATTATATGGATATAATTTATTTGTAAAAACATAAAATTGGGGGAAATATGAAAAAAATACAAACAAATTCATTTGCGATTGCGCACCACATATTATTGTTTTTGTTTTTGATAATATTTATATTATTTGTGTTATGGTTGCTGTCATATAACGGTGAAACTGTGGACATGCGTCCGGCATCCCCGATAACGATTGCCACACACATAAATAACTAAAAAAAAACAGGTTCCAATTTGGAACCTGTTTTTTATTCTTTTTCAATAACCACAATTGCGGCAGAATAATCGGCCTGGTCCGTGATAGACAGATGAACATGTACCTTAGCACCGCCGGATAATTCTTTTAATACGGCTTTGGCACCACCGGCAATTAATAATTCCGGCCGTCCTGCATCATCATGGGTTACGGAAATATCAGAAAATGAAATTTCTTCACCGAAACCGGTGCCCATTGCTTTCAAAGCGGCTTCGCGTGCGGCCCAAAAATTGGCCAAATGTTTTTCCGCATTTGCGTTATCCATATCTGCATATTCCAATTCTTTCTTTGTAAATATACGTTGTTTTTTAAATGCAGACCAATCTAAAAAACGTCCACATTCAACCAAATCAATACCGATACCAATAATCATGGAAATCCCCCATTCATATTTATTTTTTTATTACGTGCAATACTAGTCACTTTTTTCCGATTCGTGCAAGCATAAAATTAAGAATATGTAAAAAAGGTTGTCATTTTTATCCCAAATCTTTCATAATTTTATCTGTTGCGTGTAATACAGTTATGATATTTTCATAATGGATTATTTCGTCCATTGACAATGTTCGTCCCCGACGGTCTTTTAAATATTTTTGTGCGGGTTGATAACCGCCGATAAATAAATCCCATGCGATTTGTGGAACATTATCAAAATATTGTGTTTTGTTGATATAAACACGACCATTTTCATATTTTGGTTTATCCACAACGCAATCACCACCAATTGGGAAAGAAACATTTGATTGTGGAATATCGGTCATCAAATGCAATTTTCGTAATTGTTCACCGTATTTACGATAATGTTCAAATTTGTCTGCGTTTTCTGGATACGGTATACGTGGAAAATCAATTTTCAAAAATTCACGATATTTTTCACGATATGACGGACTGTGTAAAACACCATAAATATAATCAAATATCGATTCTGGGGTTGTGTGCCCGACAACCGATTCAATTTCACGAACAATTTGCGGGGTTAAATTTGGTATTTTTTCATCGTTGGTGTATATGTAAAGTGGGAATATATAACTTTGCCCCCCCGTTAAATGTATGTCAGATAGTGTTTTTGATATAAACACCTCTATAGTTCTATTTGATTGTCTGGCAACAATAAAAGCCATATTTGGTTTTAACATGTGTTGCATTAAATTTTTTCTAGAATCACCACGTAAAATAATATTAGATATTTTGTCTAATGGATAGTATGTGTATCTAACATCAAAAGGTCTGTATTGTACAGATTTTACTGTATTGTTTGTATCTTTTGTATCAAAAAACACCTTTTTATCAGCCAATTTCCAATCCTCAGATTCTGATAGTTTATATTTTTGTAATATTTCTGTATCATTTTGGGTGGTTATATCTTGAAGCATTTGTAGAACTTCTGTTCGACTGAAATGAACCAACAAACTATCTTTTCTGAATTTTATACCACTAGCACTAATGTTGAATAGCTCATTTACTCTGAATCCTTTATCATATTGATTCTTTGCATCAAAATTTTTTGGGGTAAAGAAATAATACGGTTCCGCTGGTTTTAATTTTTGAAATTCTGAATCCTGTAAACCGTGTTCGTTCAGAAAATCATATTTTATATCGCGTTTACCGTATAAATCACGGTAATATACATCTGCCAATTTTTTATTGTTGCCCGTTTTCACAAATATATTGATTGAAACACCCGCCATAATATCAAACACATTTTCGTCTTTTGTTCCATCAGGGGCACTTTCTTTTAAACGGGTGTTTCCATGCAAATTGACAATATATATTTTATCAAATGTTTCCATCAAACTGTGGCGCATTTGTCGATGGATTACGCCGTCCAAAAAACTGTTATTTGAAATATATGCCAAAATGCCATTGCCGTTTTTATCAATAAAATGTTGGCCCAACGCGATAAATTTTATGTAATCATCCGATAATGGTTGAATATTGCGTTCATTTAATCCCATTTTATATTTTTCAATCAGTCCCTTGGCAAAATCATTGGTGTTTGCGCTGGATACCGAATATGGCGGATTGCCCAAAACGCACATAACGGGAATATTTTGTTTGATATTGTTTGCCTCTTTGGCTTCGGCCGATAACCATTGCGCCGCCCACAGGGTTTGTGTATCCGGGTCGGCCTGTTCCAATGAATTGGTTAAATAAATGCCCATGCGATTATTGGTGTTCAATATGGCGGAATTACGATCAATATTTGCCAAATTTGTATCCAATAAATTATCCGGGCGAAATATTTTTTCATTTATTCGGGCGTCGCCCTGAATATATCCCGTTTCACGTAATACCAAATCCATTTTCAAATGTGCCATTGTATATGATGACATCATAATTTCAAATCCGTGCAAACGTGGCAATAAATCGTTTTCAACGTAATTTGGCCAAATGCCCGCATTATTTTTAAATTTATCATAAATATAATTTATGGTTGTGGCCAAAAAAGTCCCTGTTCCCGTTGCCGGATCCAATAATTGCACCCGATGAAATTCACGTTCAACGGGCTTTGTTGCACCCTGAATCATTATTTTTTTTGTAATTTTTGATTTATCCGCCAAACCATTCGGTAATTCAAAATCCGTTTTTAATATTTCATCAACGCTGCGGACAATATAATCAACAACCGGTTGTGGGGTGTAATAAACACCACGCATTTTTCGCAATGATTTATCATATTTACTTAAAAATGTTTCATAAAAATGAACAATTGGATCGGTTGTTTTTGTTTTTCGACCGAAATCTTTTAAAATATCGGCAACATCGGTATAACTGAATATTTCTGCCAACGAATCCACCGACCATACAATACGTTCATCAATATCATTCCCGGCAATATAGTCAAACATTTTACGCAAAAATGGGACCGATTTTGGTATCAGGGTGGCGGCTTCGGCCCGGGAAAAATCGCCCAACGTTTTATCGTGTAAACGGGCAACAAACATCCCATACGCAATTGTTTGTGCATAAATATCCGCAAATTCTGTATCCGTCATTGTTCGAATAAGAATTTTACGGAATGATTCCAATTGTTCGTATAGCGAATTATTATCCGATGGCGCATCCAACGCATTTTTTATCACATTTGCAATTAAACGGGCCTTGGCCGCCATTAATTCCGCCAATTTTATCGGTGATTTTATGGTTGATGTTTTCGCGTTGTAAAAATCACACAATAAATCATGTAATGTTTGAAAATTATCGGGTAATGGTGTGATGTTTTTACCGTTAAAATCGGCAATTCTGACCTGGGCATATTGGGTGCCATCACGATAAAACCGAAAATCCAAATAATCTGTGTATATTAAATTCGGTAATGCATCCAAATAACGATGTTTTTGTTCAATTTCGCGGTCAAATAAATTATCCAAACGGTTTACACCGATATCTTTGGCTTCGGCAAAGGCGATTGTTGTGTCGCCGGATTTAATCATAAAATCGGGGGCACCAAATGTTCCACGTGCCGGTTCATTAATTGCGGTTATATTTTTTGTTTTATCAACCGATTCAAATAAATTTTTTAATGCGGGGCGATACGAATGTTCTTTGGCAACACCGGTTTTAAATTCTTTGATAACATCATTTAAATATTGCGATATGTATGTAAAATTTGTCATTTAATAGACCCCATTTTTATATGGGGCACCAGAAACATCAAACGACCCTTAGATTTTTATATTGGTCAAAAATAAAAATATTGTGATTTCTGGGACATTATGTTAACGTTTCGAATAAACAACATGGGGTGGTTTGATTTTGTCAATCGTTTGGGGATTATCGGTTGTGTGTTTGTTGTTTTGTAAATTTGATTCATTGATTTTTTATCGTTAATATTTCAGGTTTTTTGATGTAAAAAATAAAAAAAATCGCAGACGCGATTAAAAAATATTTGGTCGGGGTGACAGGAATCGAACCTGCGACCCCTTGCACCCCATGCAAGTACTCTACCAGGCTGAGCTACACCCCGACAACGCAGGTAATCATACCAACACAGAAAACAAATTACCAGACAATTTTTTTTTACAGGTAAATATGCCAATACCAATTGGTGTTTTTTTTAGATAGTCTTCATAATGTCCGGACATAAATAAAAAAATAAAAAAGGATATAAAAATGATAAAATCAGACCCTAAAAAATGCCAATGCAAAAATTGTCAAAAGGTAAAAGATAACAAAACCGGCAAATCATGCGATTGTGGTAAAAATGGTTGTGATAAATAAAAAAAACGCCCATCTGGGCGTTTCTTGTTTAAAACGGAATATCATCACCAATATCGGCCACAGAAATCGTTTCATGTGGTTGTGATTGCATTGGTTGGGACGCCATATAATCACCGCCCCCCTGATTATCTAATGATTTTGCACCGCTTAAAATAACCATCTGGCCGGCAAATGGATTCAATATAACCTCTGTCGTGTAAACATCGACACCTTGTTGGTTTTGCCATTTGCGTGTCCGCAGGGAACCTTCTAAGTATAATTTTGTTCCCTTTTGTAACATACGTTCTGCAACATCCACCAAATTTGGGTTAAATAACACGACACGGTGCCATTCGGTTTGTTCTTTTTGTTCCCCAGATTGTCTGTCACGCCAACGATCAGATGTTGCCAATGAAAAACTGACAACCTTTTGACCATTTTGTGTTGTGCGAACCTGTGGATCTTGGCCAACATTACCAACCAAGATGACTTTATTTATACTGCCTGCCATATTTCATGTCCTTAGGTTAAAAGTTTCCTTTATGCAATCATTTGACCAATATTATTATATAAAATCAAGCGAATAATTATACTTGACCAAACGAAAAAAATAGGGCACCATATGCGTGATGTACAGATACGCGTTCTGCGTGTTTTATAAAATCTCGACAAAATAAATTGTTATTCTAAGGATTTGTTATGCATATAAATGAATTAAAGGCTAAAACGCCCCAGCAATTGCTGAAAATGGCAGAAGATATGGGAATTGAAAATCCATCACAATTAAACGTTCAACAATTGCGTTTTGCTGTTATGCGTGTTTTTGCCGCAGATAATCAGGTTACATTAATTGGTGATGGGGTTTTGGAACGTATTCAGGATGGTTTTGGTTTTTTGCGGGCCCCTGAATCAAATTATTTGGCAGGCCCCGACGATTTATACGTTTCACCGGCATTGATAAAAAAATACGGATTAAAAACTGGTGATTATGTCGAAGGACAAATTCAGGCCCCACAAAATGAATCCGAACGTTATTTCGCGTTGGAAACAATTGAACGTGTAAATGGTGATAAACCCGAAAAATTGCGTCACCGTGTTTCTTTTGATGATATGACCCCATTATATCCAGATGAACAATTAAAAATGGAGGTTATTGATGATAAAGACAAAGGGCGAAATCTGTCTGCACGTGTAATTGATTTAATTTCACCCACGGGTAAAGGACAGCGTTCTTTGATTGTTGCACCACCGCGCACTGGTAAAACAATTATGTTGCAAAATATTGCACATTCAATTGCAACAAATTATCCGGATGTAAAATTAATTGTATTATTAATTGATGAACGTCCCGAAGAGGTTACGGATATGCAACGCAGTGTAAAGGGCGAAGTGATATCATCAACATTTGATGAACCGGCGGCCAGACATATTCAGGTTGCAGAAATGGTTATTGAAAAGGCCAAGCGTTTGGTCGAAGCCGGTCAAGATGTTGTTATTTTGTTAGATTCTATTACCCGTTTGGGGCGTGCATATAATACATGTGTCCCATCCAGTGGTAAAGTTTTGACCGGTGGTGTTGATGCGTATGCATTGCAACGGCCAAAGCGTTTCTTTGGTGCCGCACGTAATATCGAAGGTGGTGGATCTTTGACGATTATTGCGACTGCGCTGGTTGATACTGGATCAAAAATGGACGAAGTTATTTTTGAAGAATTCAAAGGAACCGGTAACAGTGAAATCATTTTAGACAGAAAATTATCTGATAAACGTGTTTATCCGGCAATTGATATTACAAAGTCTGGGACCCGCAAAGAAGATTTGTTGGTCGGCAAAGATATATTGTCAAAAATGTATGTTTTGCGACGCATTATAAATCCAATGGGCACGTTAGAAGCCATGGAATTCTTATTGGATAAATTGCGTGTTACAAAAAATAACGAAGATTTCTTTGGTTCAATGAATCAATAGATGAAATAAAAAATGCCCAACCGGGCATTTTTTATTTGTATATTTTTACTTTAATGGCGGAAAGCATTCTTCACCACCATCCGGACAACATACCGCCGCCCCATCGTCAAGCATCATGAACGTTTCACCGGAACAGCAACCGTTATTGTCAGGGGCACTTCCATCTTCGCACATTGGTGTTTCAAATGGCGGTGTATCCATATCCATTTCCTGATTGGTAACAACCATATCGTCTGGTTGTGAAACATTATATGCCGGTTTATTTGCCAATATTTCATCTTCAACAGATGGGACCTGGGTTTGGACCGATTCCGTATCCGATTCGATTACAACAGGTTCTGGAACAGTGTCAATTTTTTCGGGAACGATTATCGTATCTGCGGTTGGTTCAACCGTGATTGGTTCTGATATTTCTTCTGTGATTGTTTCAGATCGCTTTAACGTATCTGGCCGGTCTTCGGTTGTTGTTTCAATTGTTTCGGTTGCGACAACCGGTGTTTGTGTTGAAACGGGTTCCACTGTTACAGGGGCCAGATCATCTGATGCAATAAATGGTGAATCAGATGGCATATCTGAAATATCATTTTGTGCATCTGTGGCAATATTCGAATTGTTTGCAGGTGCCATTAAATCTGGGGTTGTGTTGGTGCTTTTTTGCTGATACAACCACAATGTTAAAACAGACAACGTAATTAATAATATTAACATAATATAATACGTTATGCTGGGACCACGACGTTTTTGTTGTGTTGGCATGTTTGTGCCAACTGTTGGGGAATCGGTGGAAACGGGGGCTGTTGCCATCGATGCGGCGGCAGATACCGGTGGCGTTGGTCGTTGGGCGGCCACAGGTGCAATTGGGGCCATCGGGATAACCGGTGTAACATCTGGTGTGGGCGCATCTGATATAACAGGTCGTTCAATTGGTTGTATTGAATCTAATACCGGGCTGGGCGCTACATCGGCATCTGTAACAATGTTTGAATCAGAAAACGTCGTTTCTTCTGATGGTACAGAAATTTGTGGAATATCCGTTATCGGGGTAAAATTTAACGGTTCAAACATTTGTGGTGTCGAATTCGCATCCATTTCATTGGACACAAACGAATTTGAAATGTTTTCTGTGTGCTTTTCAGGTTCAATAACCTGGGAAACTGGGATTGTTGGGGACGTGGCCGTCATATCAAAATCAATCGGTTTGAATGCAATTTCATCATCCAAAATTTTTGGATTTTCATCAATTAATGGTTTTACCTCGTCATTCGCCATTTCCGTTACCTTGGGTTGTGAATGTATATTTTCTTGGTCTTTTATTACAGATTCTGTGAACTGTTGTTCTTGGTTCGCGGTGGATTCAAACACCGGTTCGCGTTCTAATAATGCACGGGCAGCGGTGGCATCTTCATCTGCAATAATAAGACGCCGTTGTGCATTTGACATACGCTTTTTTGCACGACGCAATTTTTCGTTTGCCGCATCAATTTGTGATTCTGTCCGTAAAATTTTTGCAGCGGACTGCTTCGTTGGTTCGCGGCCAATGGCATTGCGCTCTTGCCCCAATTTTGAACGCAGTTGTTTTAATCGGGTTTGCAATTCTTGGATTGTATCATTTGCCCGGGCAATGGTTTCACGCGATTTATCCGCCGCGTCATTTGCCGCCGCTAAACGTTCGGCGGCAACACGACGAATTGATGCATCACGTAACACCCGCAGTGCAATTAAATCATTATCCAAATTTTTTCCAGATTTAAAATCACGAATTAAATTGTCGTATTCGGCCAAACCACTGTATTCAATATCCAATTTTTGATATTTATTGTCCTTTTTAGGGCGAACGGTTTCTAAATCAACCCCCCAATCATTGGACAAAATGTCATCCCACTTGCGGTTTTCAACCGGATTTATTACCAACAAAGTATTGGTTTTTCCATCT
Source organism: Candidatus Enterousia sp. (assembly GCA_045617905.1). GTDB lineage: Bacteria > Pseudomonadota > Alphaproteobacteria > Rs-D84 > Rs-D84 > Enterousia. Next base: position 63,074 of record JAZLJO010000018.1, on the reverse strand, counting down.
GCCACAGTATTATCTAATACAAATATCAAATGATCTTGTGTATCAAAAAATGCACGTAATACATTACCTGCAATATTAAAATCCTGCGGAATCAAAGCGGACAGATTTTCTCTCTCGGTTGGCATTTTTATTCCCCGTATAAAAATTATTTCTTTTTAGGTGGTGTAAATTGATACGCCTGTTTACAATGTTCATAACAATATGGCTTTCCAACAAAAACGGTTTCCCCACAAAAATGGAAATTATCGGAATCTGGATCTCCAATTGGCCAACGACACTGATTCGGACGCAATCCCGCCATTTCCAGTGAATGTTGAATAATTCGCTGATGCATTGCCAAATTTTTTGCGTTGCTTTTTGATTCTTTGACCAAATCATCTGCAGATTCTGCAACGGTGACCGATTTTGCCGGCTTTTTTTCTTCTTTTTTGATGGCTTTTTCTTGCGGTGCCTTTGAAACAGTAGTCAATGCGGTTTTTGTGGCACTTTTTTCTTTCGGTGCCGTTGGTTTAACCATTTTTGATTTTGGTTCAATTACCTTTTTGGCTTTTTCTTCGGCCGTCTTGGAAACAGATTTTTTCGCGGGCGTTTTTTTGGTCGCAGGTTTAATTGGTTTGTCTGCCACCGTTCCGGCCTTGGCATTCCAACCCAAACGATTTAATTTACCAACAACGGCATTTTTGGACATCCCCAAACGTTTGCCAATCTCTGATGTTGATAAACCCTTGCCAACCAGACTTTTTAACTTTTTTAATGTTGCGTTATCCCATCCTGTACTCATATTCAAAAAATCCTTGTTATTGTTTATGGGCCTAGTGTAGCATAGTTCCGAATCGAAAGGCAAGGGGTAAAAATATGTTTTCATATATTTTTTTTGGAATTTTGGCATTTGTTGCATTGTTTTGTTTAGTGCAGATTTCTGTCGCTGATATGCGGCGCCGAATCATCCCAGATGTATATTTGTGGCCATTTATGTTGATTGGTTTGGTTTTTGCATGTTGGGGATATGGTTGGTGGCCTGTATCACCACACTTTGCGGCGGCCGGGGCAATAATTGGATACGTGTTAACGTTTTGTTTGGGAATGTTTTTTGATTTTATTCATCGCAATAACAAAAATACGTATTCATCGATTGGTTTGGGGGACGTTAAACTTATTGCCGCCGGTGGTATTTGGTTGGGAATAGAATATCTGGGTGGGGCATTGGTATGCGCGTGTTTGGTTGGGCTGATTTGGGGATTGTGGCACAAACAACGTTACATTCCGTTCGGGACGTTTTTCGGTTTTGGGGTAATTTGGTCTTTGATTCAAATGTTTTTTTTGGTATAATGTTCAAACAAATTGGAACGTATGCGGGGCAATAATATATTATTTTTCATGAAAATATTTATACCTGTGCTGGCATTGTTGGGCACTGGTGCGACGTTTGCAGTAAATTCGGTTCCAATTGCATCTAATTATGGGTTGGTACAAAATACGCCGGGATATTTGCCTGGGGCTGTATGGACATCGGACACATCATATAATCAACGCGTTCCCCAGGCGGTATATGCCAAAGGTCCCGATTTAAATACAGCCGATTGTCAACAGATTGTTGCGGCGGCGGTTGCACGTTTTTGTTCGGAAAATAATCGTTGTCGTGGGACAAATTTATTGGATGTTAAACCGAATGTAACGATTTTATTGGCACAATTGCCAAATCATAATTATGCCAGTTCCTGCGGTGGTTTTATTGATTCTGAATATAAAAATTATATGGAAAATTATTCCGATGTGATGCAGGTTCAACGTTCTGTTCCATTTCCGGTTGCAACAACACCAAATCCCACAATTGCATTTGGTGGGGGGGCGAAAAATAATACTTTGTCACAGACAGAACGGGAAATTCAGGGACGTGCAAATGAATTGGCCGCATTACAGGCACAAAATGGGGCCAGTGGTGAACATTTGACTGCGGCGGCATTTCCAACAACATATTCAGATTTATCATTTTCGGAACGGACCGCAAACGCCGCCAAAGGATACGAACCATATAAGGATAAAAGTGCCTATGTCATGCCAAAGTGGGAAAAATTATCTGAAAGCATGGCGCGGCAAGAACAAAAAAATAAAAATACCCCAATGGCTGGAGATTGGGGACAATCAAATAATAAAAACGATATGATTGAAAAAATAGCAAAGGCACTTAAAGACGCAAAAAAATGAAGCAGTTGAAAAAAATTTTTTTGATGTTGGTGTTTTTTGGGGGGCTGTTTATAAGGACGGCGGTGGCGGGTGTTTCTGCAGAATGTGCTGTATATACGGATTGTGATTTGTTGGTCGCTTGCGAATTGTATAGTGAGGCGGAAAAAGCATTTACAGGGGCAGAACCAGATTGGAATGATGCTGTTGCTCGTGCAGCGCGCTATCGAACTACCTGTGCAAACTATCCAGATTTATTTGATAAAAACATAAATACTGTATTGTCGGAAAATCCGTTGGTTCGTATGAATATAAATTGGGCAACTGTACGTGCAAAGATGTCTGGTACAGGCAGACTGGCAGATAGTTCGCTGGTTGATATCATTGTTGGGGTGTTGGGGCCTGATACTGCTGGACAACAGGTTTTCTTTACCGATTTGGCAACAGCGTATGTAGTAGCACACCAATCCGATGGAAATACATTTCTGGAAAACGGTTTTATTTTAGGCTTTTTAGAACAAGGGGATAATGCTAATAAATACAAAAGTGCTTACACAGATTTAACTGGGACGGTTTTTGAGCAGGATTTGGGGATTAATGTTGATTGGGACGATTTGTTAATTACGATTTCAACTGTGTTGGATAATATTCATCGCCAGCATGGTGCATTGGTGTGTGAAAATAATCGCTCTTTGCAGATTGGTATAGATACAATTGGTTGGGTCGCAACGGGATTGGTGGCTGTTGGTTCTGGTGGTCTTGCTGGAGCCGCCGGTATTGCTGGACGTGCTGCTTTGGGGCGTTCACTGCAATTGGCGGCCAAAGCGGCATCAAAGATGGTTGGAAAAGGATTGGCAAAAAAAATGTCAAAAGCGGGGGCAAAGCAATTATCAACAGCTGCAGTAAAATTAGGAACGAGAACAGCAGTAACCAGTAATGCAAGATATGCTGGCAAGGGGGTCTTGCGTACAGGGGTAAAATATTATTTGAAAAAACAGGGGGAAAATTTAACAACAAAACGTGGGGCATTAATTGCAGCCGGTGCACTTATATATGTGACTGCTGATCGTGTAATGGGGAATGTGGCAACACATTCAAATGCTGGTTTTTTATATAGTTTGGTTGAAAGCGATGAAAGTACGGAATTTGTAAACTGCCAGGATTTGGATTCTGATAATGGGTGCTATACAATATGCGGTGAAGGAACTGGAACCGATGATTTGAATCAAAAGGCACTTGTTCCTGTAATGGGCAAAGCATACTGCGTTCACAGGGATAACTATACATTATATGAAATAAATTCAAATGGTTCCCGTGGAAAACCTTTGATTATGTCAAATGAACAAATGCAAAATCTGCGGTCAAAAATTGAAACCAGTGTCAAAGATATGGGACGCTGTGATTGGAATGAAGATGATGTTGATATGTATATTGGATATTATATGTATGACCCCGATACATTGGAAATTTCGGAAAATGATATTGTAATTACTGATGTCGTCAGAATTGATGATTAACATGGTACAAATCAAATAATTCCCATTGTATTTTTTTCTATAATTTTTTACAATGTAATTTATAGTAATGGGGGATGTGTTATGAAAAAGATATTTTTTGCGTTTATGATTATTTGTTCTGGTATTTATAACGCACCTGCGTATCAGTTATTGTCATCCAAGGAATTGGGACAAAACGATGCGCGTAATCAAAATGTTGTTGTTAAATGTACCACAGATATGGGCAAAATAACAAATCAAACATGTTCTTTGCGTCGTTATATAAAATGTACATCTGGGACAAAAAAATGTGCCGGGTGGCAGGCATGGCGTGATTTACGTAACCCGTCAAACGAATATGCTGATTGGCGTTCTGCGGCATCTGCCTGTTGTCGGGCCAAAGGATTACGATAAATATAAATTGTTGTAATAATTTTATGTTCTTTGGCTTTTTTCGCTTTACTTATACTGTCAAAAATCGTACAATTTACTAAAACTGTACAGAAAAGGGTTTCCTGATGAAGAACATTTCTTGTGTGTCGAAATTTATTTTTTTTCGTGGTTTAATGGCTGTGTCCATAATTGCGTTGGCGGCCTGTACCGGTAATCAGTCTGATGTCGGATATAATAATGTCCAAATGCCGATGGATATGGATACACCAACGGTTGATTATATTGAACAATTGGACGTTTATTCTGCCCCGCACAAGGATTCGTTTTTAAATCAATTGGCAATGAATTACCGTTCATATGCAATATACAATGCCCGCACCAGTGGTTATCCAGATATTGGTGAACAATTTGCACAAAAGGCGGTTGCCGCATTCAGTGGCGAAGTGCCATTCCCAGAAACATTGGACGCATGGCGTATTGATGATGATCAGGAATCGTTTGCATTATCAACGGCATATGATGAATTGATGAACCAATTAAAAAATGATGCCAGTGAAAAAAATCCGGAATTATCGGCCGAGGCCCAGGCGAAATACGATTGTTGGTTATCTGCCACGGCCAGTGGTCAAATGGCGACGGCAAACGAATGTCGTGATCGTTTTCAAAAAACATTGGTTGCCTTGCGTGATTGCAAGGGGGGCAAAGTTGTATCCAGCAGAACAGAAAATTTGAATCACGAACGTATGCAGGCGACAAAAACGCAAACTGTTGTTGCAAATGGTATTTCAACGCAACCGATTGCCGTAAAAAATCAACCAATTACAAATGCCAGCAATCGTCCAACTGATTATTATCCAGAAACACGGACATTTGGTGCGATGAATGGGGCAGGCCATGCCCGCGAAGGGGTTATAATTGTAAATAATGTAAATGTTCCGGAACATTTAATAAATCCTGTTCCTGTTCAACCAATGGTATTTAATCAAAATATATACAGTGACGGAACCGTATGTAATGGTGAAAATGGTTGTGATGAAAATGGTAAAACATTAGGTGAAGAATCGGTCAGTCGTTCTGAATTCATCAATATGATGATGGCGATGCGCGAAGAATTAAAGGCGATAAATGCACGTCTGGATGAATTGCAGGCAAATTCTGGTGAAAAAACAACGATTAAGGTGCAACAGATTCCATTGGAACCGACCCAGCATGTTATGGAAGAAGTTTTTGAGGTCCGTTTTGACTTTAACAAGGCGGTTATTAAACCGGAATACGAAGAATTAATTCAAAAATTGGCCAATGCAACCCAGGAAAACAAAAATATCAAGGTTTCTGTTGTTGGACATACAGATACAATGGGGAATAAGAATTATAATTATGCGTTGGGTGGTCGTCGGGCCGAAGCTGTTCAGAAAATGCTGATTAAATATGGCATACCATCGGGACAAATTGTTGCGGTTTCTGCCGGCGAGGAAGATTTGGCCGTTCCAACCCCGGATGGGGTTGCAAATGCCGATAACCGTCGTGTTCGGGTCGTCAAAGAGGTTCATTATACCGAACCGGCCCGTAATGTCCCGGTGGCGGTTGTTACGGAATATTCTGGTGATACAGAATGCGGCATGTATGGATGTGAAAAATAAAAGATTTTTATGACAGCACGGCATTGTATAGTAAAAACACTTGACAAAAAATATAAATAAGTATACACTGCCACCTGTCAGAGAGATGTTTTTAAAAAAAGGCATTTAATATGACTGATAATATGAATAAATTGAACGAAGCGGCTGCAATGTTGCAGGCCAAAACCCAGGGAATGGGATATAAAAAAGGAATTGCGGCGGTTAATCTGATGGCGGAATTTATGGCGCGTGGGGTTAATTTGCAAGACAACGGTCAGTCGTTCAATAAATAATCAACAATACACATTGCTGTATTGGTGGAACGGTTTATGTACCCTGCACGTTGTGTGTGCAGGGTATATTTATTACAAGAAAAAATTTTTTCTTGTTGCAAATGTCGGGCACTTACATTAATATATCATGTGCTGCGGATATGGCGGAATTGGTAGACGCGCTAGTTTCAGGTACTAGTGGCAGCAATGCCTTGGAAGTTCGAGTCTTCTTATCCGCACCAAGTTCTGGGGTTGTAGCTCAGTTGATAGAGCGCTACGTTCGCATCGTAGAGGTCGTGGGTTTGAGTCCCATCAGCTCCACCAAAAAAATCTTAAAAACGGCAAAAATTGTGTATTTCGGCCGTTTTTTTTTATATTTAAAATGTATTGGTATTATTTGGTATAAAAAATATCGTCTTGACAAAGATGATTTTGTGTATTAATGTTTGTGCCGCAAAAAGGGGTAAAATTATGTTCGGTATTTATGATAATGATAATGTGTACTGGTTGCCGGTTGGCGAGGCTGCGGCATGCTTCGGTGTTAGTCGGGAAACGTTAAAAAAGAAATTATCGACCGTTGGAATGGTGCGTGGAACGATTGAATATGTGTATAATAAAAAATATAGTAGAACAGAATGGGCCGTTAACAGCAACAGGTTACAATTGGTTTCGCAATTAATAAATACACCGTTATCGGATTCGGTGCCAAAATATTTGCTGAACAGATCAAATTTTACATTGGCGTCGAAACGTTCGGTAAAACAAAGATAATAAAAAATCCCGATGCGGGATTTTTTATTTTGTGTTTTTGTTTGTTACATTTCTGTATGGTGGTGTTTTTTTAATTTATATCTTATTAATCGATTGACGCAGACCAATAAAATTTACTATGATAAAAAAATAAGAGAGATTAAATGACAAATCTGTTTCACAGAAATCTTAATCGTATGGCATTATTTACCGCATTTTTGGCGGTTATGCTGATTGTTTTTAGAAACGAATTTTTGCAGATTGCGATTGCCAATGTATATTTAAATGGGGTAATTATTGGTGCAACGTTATTTGGAATTGGTTTGTGTTTTGTTCAAATGTTTGCATTATTACCTGAATATCGGTGGTTACGTGCATATTGTTATGGATATCGTGACGCACCAATTCCACCATGCTTGTTGCGTCCGGTTGCATTGATGTTGCGGGCACGTCCTGCGCGTATTTCTGCAGATGCATTGAACGGTATGTTGGATATGATACTGATTCGTTTTGAAGATTCACGCGAATCGGTTCGTTATATAACAAATACGCTGATATTTTTGGGGCTGTTGGGAACATTTTTAGGTTTGATAATGACGGTTGGCAGTTTTGCTGATTTGATAAATGGACTGGATTTTTCTGATACAAACGTTTTGACAAATATGCAACAGGGATTGGCATTGCCATTATCTGGTATGGCAACCGCATTTACCAGTTCTTTGATGGGCCTGGCTGGCAGTTTAACCGTTGGGTTCTTAGGATTGCAATTACAACAGGCACAAAATTCAATTTTTTGTGAATTAGAAGAATATTTATCGATGCATACGCATGTCGCGGTTACAGACGATGAAATAAAAAATAATTAATAAAAAACAAGCGAGGGAGATAGACATGATGAATGTTCGTTATCGTGAAAAAACAAATACGTGGCCGGGTTTTGTTGATTTATTTTCAAATCTGGTAATCATATTGATATTTTTGTTAATTGTATTTGTATTCTTGTGGACTACAACCGGGGTATTTAATAAAAATACCGATGGTGAAACCGTTGCCGGATTAAAACAGGCAAATGCAGAATTAACAGAACGTGTGCAACAATTAACCTCTAACGAACAAGAGGCAAATGATCTATTATTACAGGCCAAGGCTGTTTTGGATAATTTTCAATCTGTAACCGCCCAGTATGAGGCACGTGTTGCCCAGTTGCAACAATCGGCCAACACCGAACAAGAAACGTTGAAACAACAAATTGCACAATTGGCCCAGGAACGCCAAGATTTACAAAGTGCCAAAGATACTTTTCAGGCCGCAGCCCAGGCAGAAATACAAACATTACAGGAACGTGCATCTGCCCAGCAACAGGAATTACAGGCAAAGATTGATGATTTAACCCAGCAATTGACCGCGGTGACATTAAATCAACAACAAACCGATGCATTGGATCAGGAACGTCGTAATTTACAAGATCAAATGGATGCACAACGTGCATCATTATCTGAGCAATTGGCAAATTTACAAAAAGCATTAGATGCCGCCGAAGAAAAATCACGTGAACAAGAAATTCAATATGTTGAAATGTCGAATCGATTGAACAAAGCATTGGCGGACAAAGTTGCAGAATTAAATGCGATGACACAATATCAATCTGCGTTTTATAAGGCGATAAAAAATGCATTGGGCAATCGTACCAGTGTTCAACCGGATGGCGACAGATTTATTATATCCAGTGATATTTTATTTGGCAGTGGTTCCTATGCATTATCTGCCGAAGGCAAAAATCAATTACGTTTAATTGCGAATGTAATCAAAGATTTTGAAAATCAAATACCCACAGACATAAAATGGATTATTCGTGTTGATGGACATACCGATAAAAAACCTGTTGTTGCGGGAACACGTGGATATAAAAATAACATAGAATTATCTTTGTTACGTGCAACCGCGGTTGCCAATGAATTGGCGGCGGCCGGTGTATCTAAACGTCGCTTGGTCCCCAGTGGTTTTGGTGATATGCATCCGGCCAGTCTTGGCGATGATGTTGAAAGTTTGCAAAAAAATCGTCGTATTGAATTACAGTTAACAAATCAATAAAAAACGCCCAAAATAGGGCGTTTTTTGTTTTATATTTTGTTGCCATAAAACGCCATGTGGATGATTTTATTGTTGTTTTGTACAGATTACGATATGCAATGCAAACATTGCATAAAAAAATAAAACCGCAAATTTCGTTGCGGCAAATAAATTATGGTGGATGTGATTGGACTCGAACCAACGGCCTTTTCGATGTGAACGAAACGCTCTAACCAACTGAGCTACACATCCATAAAAATATCACCAATAACAATCGCATAATTACACAAACTATGCAATACGCATTTACACCATCAAAGCATTGGATTGTTTTGGTGGGGATAGTGGGACTCGAACCCACACGGTTGCAATAACCAAAGGATTTTAAGTCCTCAGCGTCTACCATTCCGCCATATCCCCGTGTCATGTAATATATTAACAGTTGTTTGTCAAATGTGCAAGTAAAAATACAGTAAAATACAAAAATTAAACAAATTTTTATACATTTTTCATCTTTACAAAAAGTATTTCCATTTTTTTGAACGACGAATATCACAGATATTTACTTGGTTATAAAACATACGCACCTGATGGAACATCACTATAATCCTTACAATTATTTTCGTTAGTTATCGTGGCACCTGCTGGACAAACCTGATCCTTGGCGGTATTCATCATATGATCTTTGTTGGGAATCATTGCTTCGCATTTTGTTGATTGTCCATTATTGCTGCGACGTGCACCATTTTCCCAACATAAACACGCCCCCCATGAATCTGTATCGATGGTGGTACTATAACCCTTTGGACACATATTTTCTCCGATAAAAACAGAATAACCATCACTAAATTGTGATTTAACATTATGAATAAAACACGGCCCTTTTTTATCTTGATAAGATGAATATCTGGTTTGATAGTCAGAATCAAGCCATCTTAATTCGTTAAATTTACCTTCCAAATTACGACACTGTGTTGATAAAATATCAATTATCTTATAATAAATCTCGCTTGCAACACCTGTCGGTCTGGGGGCTTGTCTTGTTACGCGTGCCTCTGATGAATCTTGTGACATATCATCATACTGCAATAATCCCCAATAAGTATTGTTTTTTGAAGCCTTCGTTTTGATATAAATAATACTACTACTACCTTTATCAGGTGAGGCGGTAAATTTATCAAATCCACCAAATGCTTTAACTAAAACACTTGGATCTTTGCATGCTTCGAACTTTGCCGCTTGGTTTGCACATTTTGAAACTATGGTTCTATTCTTCGTATCTTCACAATAATTGGTTATACTTTCTTCGCATATAAAGTTGTTTTTTGGGGTCGTGACATTTGTCTTATCATATAATGTGAACCAATCCAGTGCCTCTTGTGGGGTAATTATACCACCGGATAATACATAAAAATTTTCATAGTTTTTTCCACCAAAATTATCAAAACATTGTTGAATAATCGCACGACACGCCGCCAATGTATCAACCGACACCTGGTGATTAATGTATTCAGAAAACAACTGTTTTGTACTGGTATCCCCGTCAAACATATTATCACACGATTGGATATAGTCGTCACACATGTTTTTTGTTAATAAGATTGTATCAGGCTGCAGAACAATTTTTGCATCCCCCGTCAACGATGCCATTGCCGCTGTCATGGCATTATTGCCATTTTCTTGACAGGCCGATATAAAATCAAAGCACCCCTGTTTAATTTCATTAACCTTATCTTTTTGCGAATAATAAATATCCAACAACGCCTTATCTAGGTAATTTGACCACACATCATCTGATTTTTCACGACATCTATCCAATGCGTCTTTTGCAAATTTTTTAACATGTGATTCAAAATTTAAAACAAACGTGCGATTACTGGATAATTTAGATAATTTTTGTGATGCTAAATCAACATCGTTCGCAAATGTCAACATTTGTTCCAATTTATAAAAGTCTTTGATACCCGCAATTGGTGCCCCGGTTGATATATCGATAAATTCACCGTTATCCAAACATTTATGATAATTTTTTCCACATACCTCTTCGCTTAAAATCGCACTTTCAACATTGTTTATGCATGTGGCAATGTCATCAGAATTATGATTTTGACGATTTTCAATGCGGGCCAAATCCAACATAGCACTGCTTTCACGGATAGATGCCTTGGCCTGTTTTTGCATATTCTCAATTGCCGATTGAACGGTATTACAATCTTGTTCAATTGCCATTAAATATGCATTAATTGCACGTTGCATAGACGCGTTGTTGCAATCTGCTTTGACGGCTTGACGACATTGGGGATACACAGCGGAATACAGATTTTGACCACTGTATTTTGCAATTGCCTGACCTGCATCCATTGTTCCAAAAGAATTCACGGCATCAAAAGATATATTAATACTGTTTAAATCAGAATATTTACCACCAACATTACTGTCTTGGCCACGTAATGAATTCATTATGGCCTGTAATAACGCCTTGGATGCGGATTTGTCTGATGTTAATGCGTTTTCGCCATCCGATGCAGTTTTCATCGCTGTGGCCTGATTTTTCGTCATCCCAACAACATCCAAATTTTCTGTAAAAACGGTTAATTGATTGCCCGCTTCTTGCAGGGTGGTGCGAACCTCACTTAATGATTTCATGCGATTACTGCATGCACATCGTCTATAATCATCGTTTTTTAATTGGCAAAATTGGTCCATGCACGTAAAAAATGCACTTTTACATTTTTCATATTCGGACCCGGTGCGGGTTTCTGCCATTGCGGCCGATGTTTGGTCAATTGCTGCGGCCCGTGGTGTAACCTTTGGTGTCGTGGCCTGTACAGAATTTGTCACGCGTGCTGAAACACGCGATTGATTTGCATTTAATGTAGCACGTGATGTGTTTTGACCCGTTTGCCGTTGCGTGGTTGTTCGTTTTGATGTTTGATTTGATACTGTTTTGGTTTTTGAATTTACGGTTGAACGGGCTGAATTCAAATTGGCAACCTGTAAATTAATCGTTTTATCTTGTTTGATATCGGTTGTATTTTGGCGTTTTGGTGCATTTGCCCCACGAACCGCCGCCATCGTATCGGGGATCGCTAAACAAAACAATAAAACAAAGGCCAAAAATTTATTCATCATTAATAAAATCTTAGCAAATTTGTAAAATTTTGGGCAAGTAAAAAACACTGCTTTTTTACAATTGTGGGACTTATTTATATTCCGCAACCAATTGTGCGATTTGTGCTGCCAAAACTAAATCTGTTTGTTTCATTTTTTCAATTTGTGCAATTGCATATACGACGGTTGCATGATCACGATCACCAACCAATTGACCGATTTCTGATAAAGACAAATTGGTTGCTTCCTTTAATACGGCCATCATTGTTTGACGTGCCATAACCAAACCACGGCTGCGGCCACGACCACATACTGCATCATACGATACACCCAATTTATCACACATTGTACGAACCATTACCAATGGTGTTTTTGTGTTTTGTAATGTGTCTGATAACAAACGATGTGCAATTTCTTTATTTACCTTTTCACCCATCAATTCTGTATATGTCCGAACTTTGGTTGCAATACCACTTATTAAATGACCGTCGGCTGCGATTGTGTTGGCCAATTCTGTTGCAACATCTGCTGCAATACCGGCACGCATCAACATTACACGACGAACATTTGCATTTGGGACTGCGACATCTGCAACCAATCCTGATGCCATTAATGATTGTGCACGGCGATCAAAACCCTTTAAATTACCTGGGGCTGCATTTGCTGTTAAAACAATATTTTTGCCGGCACTGCGCAAATCTATTATCAATTGCATGAATTCTTCACATGTTGCACGTTTATCGGCCAATATTTGAACATCATCCAAAATAAATGTATCACAATCACGACAAAAATCTTTGAATGCGAAAATTGTGCGATTGTGCAGGCTGCGTGTAAATTCGGCAACAAATTGTCCGCCCGACATCATGATTGTTTTTCCCATAGATGCCGCATTGATGCAGTTTGCCAACATTGATTTACCACAACCGGCATTACCATACATGAACAATGGTGAAAAAGATACCGCCCCTGATGCAATTTTTTTACATGCAGATAAAACAAATGCATTTTCATCAGATGAAACAAAACTATCAAAACATTCAAATGTATTTTTATCAGCTGCTGGTGCTGGGGTATATGTTTGACGGGCATTATCATTGGCAACTGCGTTTGATTGTTTTTGTGCCGCCCCACGAACACAAATTTGTAATTTCAAACCGAAATCTGCGGCGACCGCATTTAATGTTGCTGAATGTATGCTGGAAATAAAATCTGCAGAAAAACGATTTTGTGCACTCAATACCAAGCAATCATTAACAATTTCAAAATTCAACGGTGCAATCCAAGATGTAAACGTGGCAGAATCCATTTTTCCAGCAATTGCGTTCTTGATTTCTGTAACATTTGCTGTGTGTTTAATTGCAACTGCCTGCATCGTTTATCCCCCTTGGTTGTTTCTCTTCTACCCGTTTAGTTTGCAAAAATCACCTGCATAAAAATGCCATACACTTTTTATAATGTCAGATGATTTTGCCTTTCTTCCTTTCCTGTCGTTCGGATATGTCTACAATTTAGAATATAAAATTCGTTTTGCAACTATTTGTTAAACAATTTATGAACATTTATTTTTTGACAACGATTCGTTTTTTTGCCAGATTTCTGCACTTTGTATATACACTGTATATACATATATTTTTCTATGAACGAACGTATCCGCCATCAATACGACGAACCAAACCCTGTAATTCCAAGATTACTAAATTACTTTTTATTTCCGAAATTGTTTTTTGACAAACTTGTGCCAATACAGATTCTGATACAGGAATTGTTCCAATATGGTCAATTAACGATATTGGGCAGGGGGCTTTTTTTGAATTTTTTTGTTTGTTTTTTACATTTTGTGTTTTTTGAAAAAAATCGTCGGCCCCGATGCATAATTCTGCGATTCCTGCCTTTATCAAAGAATTTGGGCCTGTGGCACGTGAATCTGCGGGGTGTGACGGGATGGCATATATTTTATGTCCATAATCTGATGCGAATCGGGCGGTATGCATGCTGCCTGAATTTTCATCGGCTTCGCCTAAAATTAATTTTTCACCGATTCCGGCGATTAAACGGTTACGTTGAACAAAATTCATTGCATTTGGTTTATATCCAACCGGCATTTCACTGATTACAACCCCACGTTCAATAATCTGATTATATAATGATTCGTTTTCTATTGGCCAAATATAATCAACGCCACCTGCCAAAACCGCAATTGTTTGCATATTACCATTTGCGTTTAATGCACCACGATGGGCGGCGGTATCCGTTCCCATTGCCATCCCTGATACAACCGCAATCCCATGGTTTGCAAAATTTTGGGCCAAATTTGCAATAAATTCCATCCCTGTAATTGTTGCGTGTCGTGTTCCAACAATCGACACCGCAGGGCGGCGCAGGGTGTCCGTATTGCCGCGTGCCACCAAAACGGGTGGGTGATTTTTTATTTTTCGTAAATTTTCTGGATATAAATTATCTGTATCGCAAATATATATCGCACCGATGTGCTTTGTATATTCAATTTCATGCATAACTGTATCGCGTACGGTATCTGATACATCAAACGATTCGATTGCATTGGATACAGAACCGAATTTTTGAATTAATTGGGTATATTTTGCCGGCCCAATTCCAGGGCTGCGTAACAATAATAATTTATTAAATATTTCTGACATAACGTAAAGATTATAAAAGAATATGCCCGGCAAAGGAAAGGCTTTTATGATAACAAAAAACGCCCAACAGGGCGTTTACATTACAAACTACACAATGATTTTATTTGTGGATCATTAAAATAATGTCCCCACTGCGTAATTTTTTCACCTTTGTATGCCCCGTTATCAGATTGGCATGCCGCTGCACTGTTGCCAGACGCCGTGCATGCATCACGCAAATCTTTCAAATTTTTACAAAATGTATCGGTATTACCTTGATCTTTGATTTGGCTGATTAACAAATCTGCCCCGCTCAGACTGTATTGTCCTTCGACATCACCACCAATTACTTTATTACCAAATAATTCCATGGCCCCAACACCCAAACCGGCGCCGCCAACAGATGCACCAATTGTTCCCCATACACGTGATGTCTTTTTGGCATCCAAAATACGATCTTTCATTTTACTTTCATCAACCCAATCACCACACGTAATATTTTGGCCCATTTCATAATATTTTGCAGAAACATCCGAAACACTGATTGCCGAATCGTTTGATTTCAATTCAACACGAACAAAACATGTGTTATTATCTGGATTTTCTGTATCTTCAATCATTGTGGAATAATCATTTGTATTGCTAAATTTCGATGCCCAAACAAAAGTATTTCCAACCCCAATATTATTATTTATACATGCCGAACGTTCTTTTTCACGTGCGTCTTCTTCTATCACAACACCACTGGAAACCTGTTGATTGTTAATGAACGGTTGACTGGCCCGATTGGTACGTGGTGCAAATTGATTAAACTGTGTTGTTGATGCACGACGCGTCTGATGTGCCTGTGTTGCCGCAAATGCCGGCACCGTTAACAAACAGATTGCGATAAATGAAATAATTTTGTTCATAATCCTTCCCATCCTTTTGCTGAAATTATATCACATTTTGATATGTATTACAAGGTGCAAAAACAACGATTATTTTTTCCATTTCCATTCGATTTTCGATTCGGTTCCGTTTAATAACCGTTTAACATTACCGCGATGTCGCCACAGACACAGCAGACTGATTGCCAAAAACGCCAATCCAATTTGTGTATTCATTACAAAACCCAAAATTGGCATTACACAGAACGCAACAACGGCACCAAACGAAGAATATCCGGTTCCCAATGCAACGATTAACCATTCAATCCCGCATATTGCAAATGCCACAGGGCTGATTGCCATTAAAACCCCAAACAGGGACGAAATACCTTTGCCACCATGGAATTTTAACCATATTGGGTAACAATGTCCCACAATTGCGGCAAAACCGCACCATGGGGCAAATGTATCCCCAACAATTAATGTGCCTATGATTACTGCTGCAATGGCCTTTGCCATATCCAGAATCCACACCAGACCCGCCATACGCAATCCACCAACACGCATAACATTGGTTGCGCCGATATTACCACTGCCAACTTGGCGTAAATCGCCTTTGCCGGCCATGCGTGTTAATATCAACCCCATGGGGATGGAACCCAAAAAATAAGAAATAATTATACTAATTGCATATAACATGTGATTTTTCCTTGATTTTATGTTTGTTTTCTATAAAATAACAGAAAGTTTTTTAAAATAAAAGGAAAATAACGTGGCAAATCATAAGTCATCTGAAAAAAGAATTTTAGTAACAGCAAAGAAAAACGCTGTTAATACATCACGCCGCAGTGCGGTTAAAACGGCAACGAAAAAGGCATTGGTTGCAATTGAATCTGGGGACAAGGCTGCTGCAACGGCTGCTGTTCGTTCCGCAGAAAGTCGCATTATGAAATCTGCTGGTAAAATTATGCCAAAACAACGTGCTGCACGTAAAATATCACGTTTGGCTAAGAAGGCGGCAAAGATTGCCTAAGGCGTTTTGTTTTGAAACGAATTTTATAACGGCACCCAAAATTGGGTGCCGTTTTTTTGTTTGGTAAATATAACAAAAGAAAAACGTTATATTTTATTTTTTATGTTCATACAAACGTTTAATATTTAATATTTTTTCGATTGTATTTTTGTCCAGGTTTGAAACATTAATTTTACAATTTCTAAGAACATTATCTATGCTAAATTCTGCTGAAATCGTGTGTTTTTTGCTGATGATAACTTTTTCATAATATGTCTTTAAATGGTCTATGATGTATTTTGGATTTTGACGGATATCATATTCCATGTTTGGATTGTATTCTTGGGTGAAAAGTGTTGTTGTTTCATCAATTTTAAAAATTGCATCCATCGCAGGCGGAAATGGCACTGTGTCAGGTATGGTCTTTAAGGTTATTATTGTTAAATTTGCCCCGTTTTTTTTACATGTGCCGCAAATACTGTCGGCCAGTTTTTCGCTGTCATAATTTTGGTTTTTTCCACCAATAACGATTGTATCAGCATAACCGTATGTGCGAATATTTTGCTGAATAATATTACTTAAAAAAGTATCTACTTTGTAAAAATTTTCCTGATATTCTGGGGCGATATGATAAATCGCTTCGTTGCATTGAATCATTGAACATGTATTACTAAAACGGGTCATCAATGATTTTTTTGATGTTTTGCCGTTATCAAAATCATACACACCATTCGTCCCAACCTCTTTGTGTTGTTTTATTTGCAACATCAGGTTAAATATATCTTGTGGAACATAAAATAATTTTTTTGTCATTTGTTTATCGTTTTTTTATAATTGAATTGTGTGCAATATATGCCTTATTTATCGCATTTTTTGATAAAATGTCTAAATTTTCTATGTTGGTGGCCACTGACAGATTGTGATTTGGGGCAATGACAACCCATTCATAATGATCGTTTAATGTTTCTTTAATGGCGTTTGGATTTTTTTGCAGGGACTCTTCAAATGGTATACTGTTTTTTTGATTGATGTAAATTGTTTTGCCTGTTTTATATACGGAATCCATTGGATAAAATTGTTTGTCTGGCAATGTTTTTCCAACAATCATGGTTGCGTTAATACTGGTGTCGCCATCTTTAATATAGTCTTCGCATATTCTGCAAATGCAATCATATGTTTTTTGACTGTCTTCATCCGCAGCCATCCCACCTACAACAAGGATATCAACATTTTTATTATTATTTTTTTCCTCGTAAATCTTATCTGTTATTTCTGATGTTAAATTTTTCAATCCATGTGGTGTTTTGACCGGTTGAATATGGCACATAAAATCATTAACTACCAAAATTGTACATGCTTTGCAGTTCTCGCTAAACAGGGTTTTGGGTGAATACTTGCCGTTTTCGAATCTAAGATTTTTTTCACAACTAATATCTTTGTGTTTTGTATTTTGTACAATATTATTAAATACAGTGTTTGACACATAAACAATATTGAATGCCATTTGTATTCCCCTGTGTTTGGTTAATTTATGAAAAAAATAACACAATAAAATTGTTTTGTCAATATTAAAAAGTAAAAAAATGGGGATTTATTTTCCCCATTTTTCACCAATTATATATTCGGCCTGTAATGGAACGGATAAATCGGCAATATGTTCCATTTCATATTTGATTTTTTCCGCCATTTCTGTGGCCACATTTGCATCGCATTCAAAAATCATTTCATCATGAACCTGCATAATCATACGTATAACCGGTGTGTTTGGTTTAACAATGTGTTCATTTATTGTAATCATTGCGCGGCGCATTAAATCGGCCTCGAACCCTTGGATTGGGGCATTTACCGCGGCGCGCATTGCGTATGCGCGCATACGGGAATTTTTAACCTCTGGCAATTCTATGTGTCGCCCCCATGGGGTTATAACATACGCATTTTGCATTGCAAATTCTTTTGTTTTATCAATATATTCACGTATTTCTGGTAATCCTGTCATGTACGAATTGATAATTTGTTGGGCATCCGCGCGTCCTATACCCAATTGCCCGGCCAGGCCAAATGATGAAATTCCATAAATAATTGAAAAATTAACGGTTTTTGCCGCACGGCGTAAATCGCGTGGTACGGGCAACGTTGCATCAATATTAAATATTTTTCGTGCCGTTTGTTCGTGTATATCGGCACCCGATTGAAATGTTTCTTTAAACGTTTTTACATTGGCAACATCGGCCAATAATCGCAATTGAATTTGTGAATAATCCACAGATATTAATACACGTCCTGTGGGGGCGACAAAGCATTTACGAATTTCTTCGCCCAACTGTGTTTTAATTGGAATATTTTGCAGATTCGGATCACGACTGGACAGGCGTCCTGTATTGGTACTGGTTTGCAAATATGTTGTATGAATCCGGCCATCATTGCCGATTTGACGTGGCAATGTGTCTGCATATGTCCCCGCCAATTTTGCCACAGATCGCCATTGTAAAATTTTATCAATAATTGGATGGGCATCTGTCATTTCGTTTAATGTATCTGCATCCGTTGAACGTTTTTTATTTGCCGTCAATCCCAATTGATCAAATAACACTGTGGCCAATTGTTTTGGACTGGCAATATTAAATTCATGCCCCGCCAAATCATATATTTGATTACCCAATTCTGTTAATTGTGCATGGAACAGGGCGGATAATTGTTGTAATCCTGATTTATTTGCCATAACGCCTGTGCGTTCCATTTGAAATAAAATTGGCAATAACGGTAAATCACATGTTTCATATAATTTGCATCGCACATCATCTGCGTTTAATTTTTGGCGCATAAATTCATACAATGCAAAACAAATACTGGCATCTTCGGCCGCATATGGGGCGGCAATATCAATTGATAAATTTTCAAAATGCATATCCGCATCACGTGTTTTTGGGGTAAATAACGAAGAAAATGGAATATTTTCATGTCCCAAATAACGCATTGCCAATTCATCCAAACCGTGCCCATGACGCGTTCCATATAATGCATACGATAATAACATTGTATCATCAATTGGGGCAATTTCATTTACCGCCCAACCCATATTTGCCATGATATGCAAATCAAATTTCAGGTTATGACCAATTTTTATTATATTTGGATTTTTAAAAATTGGACGTAATTTTTCATAAACCGTATTCACAGACATTTGATTTGGGGCCAATGAAACGCCACCAAATAAATCATTTTTGGCCACGCGGTGTTGTAATGGTATGTATGCACCATGTGTGCCATCTGTGGCAATTGAAATTCCAACAATTTTATCCGTCATTTGATTTAATCCGGATGTTTCTGTATCAATTGCAATAACATCTTTAACGTGCGATAAAAACGCATCTAACTGTGATTCTGTATTTATAATTTCCCATGTTATTTGCTTTGTGTTTTTTATTGCGGTATCATCAACTGGTGCGATATCTGTTGGACACTGTGATTTTTCATAAAAAAATGGTTCATTTTTTGTTTGGGTATAATTTTCAATTGGAAACAATTTTTCAATTTTTGCGGCCAACGAATTGCTTTCTAATTTTTCTTTGACGTAATTCAATGCGTTTGGTGTATCAAAAACAAACGGTGTAATTTTCAACCCACCCAAATCAACATCCGTTTTTAATCGAACCAATTTTTGTGATATATAGGCCATTTCACGATTATCACGCAGTAAACTGCGTATTCTTTCATTTTTTACATCGTCTAAATGTTCATATAAATTATCCAATGATTCAAATTGATTAATTAATTCGGCGGCCCGTTTGGGGCCAATGCCGGGAACGCCGGGAACATTATCGGATGTGTCCCCCATTAATGATTGCACATCGATTACCTGATTGGGGGCAACGCCAAATTTTTCAAATACTTCATGCGTGCGGATTTCACGTTGTTTCATACCATCGTATAAAAATACACAATCTGATACCAATTGCATTAAATCTTTATCGCCCGTTATAATGCGGGTTGCATCGGAAATATGGCAATTTTGATATGCCAACGTTGCAATAACATCATCGGCTTCGACCCCTGGGATACATAATACCGGCATTCCCATTGCAGCACATGCATTGCGTACCATGACCGATTGTGTAATTAAATCGGCGGGTGTTTCATTGCGGTTGGCTTTGTATTGTGGAAAAATATCTTGGCGAAATGTTTGGCGTGATGCATCAAATACACACACAAACGAATCGCCCGTATTGGCGGCGGCCAATACCGGTAAAATCATATTGATAAAACCATAAACTGCACCGGTTGGTGTTCCATCCCCGCGCCTTAGGTTACTGTGAACCCCATAATATGCACGAAATAACAAAGAATTCCCATCAATCAGTGTCAGCATTTTTAACCCTTATTAATTTATAAAACAGGGGCGGCAATCACCGCCCCGAAATTATGCGATTTGCAGAACGCATTAAAATACATAACGTATTTTTACACGAACATCATATTGATATATATCGGCATTTATTCCACGTGCGTCAACGATGTCTGGAATATATAAACCACGCAATTCGGCATCAAATTTTACCGGTAAAATTGGCAAATCCAATGTTGCACCCAACATTGCCTGGTATGCAGCGGTTGAATCAATATCAGTGTTTAATTTTTTATCATCTGCGTTAAATACAATACCAACACCGGCACCAATGTATGGTTTAATCAATGCGGTTGGCATTTTTACATAACCATTAACTGCGGCCAAATTCATTGATAAATTATCCGCATTGATATAGTTGTATTCGGCTTCGGCCCGTAACAGGGGAATATCAACACCGAAAATGGCACCAAATGTTTGTGTTGAATAATCTTTATCATGACTAAAACCACCATTTTCAACATGAATGGTTTGGCCACCCATACCAACAACCGTCCCGCCATAAATATCGATAACGGTTCCGGCATTTGCGTTTGCGGCCATACCCAAAACACCGGCAATGGTTAATGCACATGTTGATTTTAATTTCATTTTTATCTCCTTTTATACGAATATGTGTTATGATATTAGTAAAAAGGTTATATAAAATGCAAGAAAATAAACCTGTTTTGGTTGTTGGTCTGGGCAATCCGGGCAATGAATACATTCGTACCCGTCATAATGTGGGATTTATGGCGGTTCAATATTTGGCGGGTATTGATGCATCATGGCGAACCGAACATAATGCACGTACCACAACGGTGGTGATTGACGGGCGGCGGGTAATATTTGCAATGCCACAAACATTTATGAATTTATCTGGTGATGCGGTGCGGCCATTAATGGCATATTATAAAATTCCGTTGGAAAATTTGATTGTGATTCATGATGATATGGATTTGCAAATTGGTGATATTCGCACAAAAATTGGTGGGGGCAGTGCGGGCCACAATGGTATAAAATCAATTGATGGGGCGGTTGGACGTGATTATAAACGGTTTCGAATCGGTATTGGACATCCGCGTGATTTGGAATTAAAAATTTCGCCCGCCGATTGGGTTTTGGGGCGTTTTGATGACGAACAAATAACAAAAATTGAACACGCAATATCGGAAATAAAAATAATTTGACAATATTTATAAAAAAAGTTGACAAATAAAAATATTTTGTTACAATAACACTAAACAGAAACAAATATTATCTGTTTAAAAAGGAGCAAACAAATGAAACAAAACGTATTCAAAAAAGTTTTACCATATAAAATGCGTAATGCCGCAATGGCATTGGCGGCAACGGTTGCCGGCATGACCACCACATCATGTGAAAAAGATGATATTGAACCCGAAATTATCCCAACCGAGGTTTATAATTATAACATTTACGCGAATAATTTGATTGGCATGCGTGCAGAAGCCGTGGGGGGGGTGAAAGATGACTCAGAGATTGTGCGTGATATGGATTTTTTAAAACAATTGGCCAAAGATCCAACGACCAAGGAAATAAATATTATTACAGTTGGTAGTTATGGTATTTGGGAAAGCCATGATCTTAAAGATTTTAGAGAATATATTGAAACAAGAAAAAATATATCACCAAAAATTAAAGGGAAAGGGGAAATAGATACAAACCCAGGGGTTGCATCGCAGGTTCCCGCGGACAGTGCCGCCTTGGCCGGTTTTGGTTATATTGTCGGATATCACGCCCGTTAAAACAATAAAAATAAATATAAAAAATCCCCCATTGTGGGGGATTTTTTATGTTCAACAAAAAAATTATTGCAAATATATTCTATATTTTTGTATCATCATTTGCATGAGCAAAGTAATAAATCAAATTTTTATTATCCCCATGTTGGGAATGTTGTTGTTTGTTCCTATCCGATCGGTATTTGCTAAGGCTTGTCAGAATCCTGTTAGGTGTGGTTCTATGTATTATTATTGTGAAAACCAATTGTGGACCGACTGTACCAAGGTTAATCCACCGGTAACTGGTTACATCTTGTGCGGTCAGGGAAATACAGATGATCCATATTATATAGTTGAAAGTGCAGCAGAGGGGGGGCAGTGTCCATCAAATGGTGGCAGTTCGGGCAACAACAGCGGCGGTACCGGTGGTGGAAACGCTAGTAATGGTAATGGCCAAAGTAATAGTGAATATTGCGAAGAGAATGACACTCCGCAGGTTTGTTTTGGAAAATACCAGCGTTCCAATTCGAGTGGCACCCTTATGTGCTGGAATACTTCTCTGTACAATGTTGGTGGTGTATGTGGTTGTTCTTTTGGACATTTTCAGATTGTTGGCTTAAAAACTGGTACTACAGACAGTATAAAATGTACTGGTGGTATGGAGTTAAATGTATCCCAAACGACCATTGATACCATGATTGGCGATTTTGCTAACAAGAGCAAGCCTTGTGAAGGTATTGAGACAACTGTTGGAGGACATATTATTGGAGAAATAGGAACCGCGACCGGAATTAAAATAACGAAAGCTGACGAATTGTGTGTGTGCAAACAAGGATATGATTACTTTTCAGAGAGTTCCGGGTGTGCCTGTCGTGATTCCAATAACAGACGCTATGTCGACGGTGCGTGTAAATGCGTTGCAGCCGGGGCGAATTTGGATAAAAATGCATCATATGGTAAATGTACATGTGGGGCGGGGTATGAAGCTTCCGTATCAACAACTGGAGTTTTAACTTGTACAAAATGTTCGCAGGCTTATTACAAAACTTCAGCAGGTAACACCCTTTGTACGTCGTGTGGTGATGGGTGGGGGGCTAAATTGGTTTCTGGCAGCTCCGATGTTTATGTTAATGGTGCAACCAGCAAATCTGCGGCATGTACGCAGTGTGGAAACGGAACATATCGTGGAACGAATGGTAAAGCTATTCCTGTATGTATGGATTGTAAAACATTAACTACGGGACAAAGATACACCAAATCTGCGGCAAATTTAATCGAAAACGGTTCGTCTGTATGTTATGTAACACTTGCAGCGGGTGAGGTAGTTTTGAATTCATCCAAAGACCCTGTAACTTGTCCAGCAAATAATTTTTGTGAAGGTGGAAAAGATATATATTATGGAACATCTGGGGGAAATATTGGATGTGCCTCCGGCGAAGGGGCAATGTTGAAATACAGTTTGTCCGCTGCTGGTGCAACATCACGTGCTAATTGTTATTTAAACACGACGGCGGGTAAATGGGTTGGCTTAGAAAATGCTGATCAGGACGAGTGTCCAGCGGGATACTATTGTGCTGGTGGTACAAAAGTATATTATGGAGAAACTGGCGGTGCAACAGCCTGTCCGGCCGGTACATATCGTTCGTCAACGGGTGCAACAAAGAAAGACGATTGTGCAAAATGTGCCGTTGGTTCATACAGTTCTGCCGGGTCAAGTTCCTGCACAGCGTGTCCCGCGGGAACAAAAACATCTGATACAGGATCAACTAGCATCAGCGCCTGTTCTGTGTCATGTCACCAAGAGCCACAAAAAAGTTATATTGCCACATATAAAGACGTATCATGGTCCGGGAATAATACGGTAACAAATTTGTGTGCGATCGATACCTGTAACCCAATATCCAAAGGTACGGGGGTAGCCAGTGCGAAAATAGAGTTGAATGGTGGTAAATGTACGCCCGTTGTATCGTGCAGTGGTGGTTACCATACACCAAAACCAACCGCAAGTGAAAATTTAACCACAGCCACCTGCACGGGGTGCAAGGCGGGCTATTATTGCATCGGTGGCGAAGAAAACCCATGTGCTGAAAACACATATTCCGATGCCACGCAATCCAGTTGTTCAAATTGTAGCGACAAAACCCAAAAAAAATATCCACAGTCCCATGGAACCACAGGTGCAAAAGGCAAAGAAACAAACTTAGCGGATTCAATAAAAAAGTGTTATGTAATCTTAGCTGCAGGCAAATATGTGAGCGCTGAAACAAGTGGCTTGGTTGATTGTTCCCCGGGTCAATATTGCCCGGGATGTGTAAAGGACGATTTAAAAATAGATGGTTGGCACAATTTTGTAACCAAGGGTAACGATAATACGACATGCGGTACCAATACAGAAATGTATTACAATGTAAGTACTGGTGGTAATTTTAGTTGTCCGGCGGGGACGTATCGTGACACCGTGGGCGGCACAAAACCGAGTGATTGTACAAAGTGCAAGGCGGGTGCAACCAGTCTCGCGGACAGGACAGCGCACACGGCTTGTTTATTAACCAATGAAACGCGATTTTGTGATAACAGTGGTCAATGCTTTACATTATCCTTTTTAGATGGTAGAGAGGTAAAACAACAAACAAAGTAAAGGTGAAAAGTTGCAGTGATAAAAGATTGGTTATGCAGTGAAAGAAAATAATCCACGCAGTGAAAGGTGTATCACTGCATATCACTGTCTGCAGTGATACAAAAATAATTTTACCATTTTATTAATTCAACCAATATTTCCACCCGGCAATCTGCCCCCCCATACCACATACCGTCATCCCGGCGTAGGCCGGGATCCATAACTATAAAATCCGAATGTCTGCATTGCGGTGGCCCCGTTCTGCAACGGGGTGACGCCGGGGAAAACATCGGGCCCAAGATTTATTGATTGTGCAATTTGGAAAATGAAGTTCCTATGGTGCAAATGTTGCCCGATTTATCAACGGATAAAAAACACATGTATTTGGCTATAAAATGCTTGATTTTTATGGGAAAATGGGCTATTGTATACCACACATGTTCGTTTTTACGAATGTGAAAAACACAGTCATGGGATTTTTTCTGTCCGAATAATGTAAAAATTCGGCCAACGCCCCATGATCAGGAAAACTAACAGAAAAAAGGATAAAATTATGGCATTGCCAACATTTACAATGAAACAATTAATGGAATCTGGCGTTCATTTTGGACATCATACACGTCGCTGGAATCCGCTGATGACACCATATGTTTACGGTGTAAAGGATAAAATTCACATCATCAATTTGAATAAAACCGCCCCATTAATGCATCGTGCATTGGTCGCGTTAGAGGCAATCGCCGCCGCCGGTGGTCGTGTTTTATTTGTTGCAACAAAACATCAGGCCAAAGATATCGTTAAAGATGCGGCCGAACGTTGTGGACAATTTTATGTTAACAACCGCTGGTTGGGTGGTATGATGACAAACTGGACAACCGTATCACAATCAATTCGCCGTTTGAAAAAAATGGAAAACGATATCGTTAACGCTGATAAATTGGGCTTAACCAAAAAAGAAGTTGGTGTTATGACCAAAGAAGTTGAAAAATTACGTGGCGTATTTGGTGGTATTTTGGATATGCATGGAACACCACAGGCGATCGTTGTTATTGACGTTCCACGTGAAGAATTGGCCGTCCGTGAAGCAAAAATTTTGGATATTCCGACAATTGCAATTTGTGATACAAATGCAAACCCAGAAAGCGTAGATTACCCGGTTCCAGGTAACGATGACGCATCTCGTGCAATTCAATTGTATTGTGATTTATTTGTTGATGCAATTTTGTCTGGTATTGAAAAACGTTTGGGCGGTGCCGCCGGTAAAAAGGCTGAATCTGAAATGGCAACTGAAAGCGCCGATGAAATCGAAGCGGGAATGAAAGACAAAGCCGCACGCCAAAAATCAAAAACATCCGAAGCACGTGCAGAACGTCGCGGTAAATTGGCCGAAAAAGCGGATAAATAATCAACACTAAAATTATAAAAAAAAGTGGAGGAAACAATGGCAGAAATAACGGCAAAATTAATCCAGACATTGCGTGAAAAAACATCCGCGGGGATTATGGATTGCAAAAAAGCATTGACCGAGGCAAATGGTGATATCGAAGCCGCCGCCGATTGGTTGCGTCAAAAGGGTATTGTAAAGGCCGCATCCAAGGCTGGTCGTGTTGCTGCATCGGGTTTGGTAACGGTTGTGAAATGCAATAACATGGGTTGTGTTGTTGAATTAAATGCAGAAACAGATTTCGTTGCTAAAAACGATCGTTTCCAAAAATTGGTTGCAGATGTTGCCGCCAAGGCTTTGGAAATGAATGGTGATTTTGATGCAACAATGAATGCTGTTCGTGAAGACATTGCATCTGCAATTGCAATTATTGGTGAAAACCTGAATTTGCGTCGTATTGCACGCGTATCTGGTGACAAAGTGTTTACATATATTCACAATGCAACTGTTCCTGGAATGGGACAAATTGGTGTTGCCGTTGCGATTAATGGCGATTCCGAAAAAATCGATGAAATCGGTGGAAAGATTGCTATGCATATCGCGGCCAGCAAACCTGAATATTTGACCATCGCAGACGTTGACCCAGATGCAGTTGAACGCGAAAAGAAAGTATTTATTGAATCTGGTGCAACCGCCGGTAAACCGGAAATGGTTGTTGAAAAAATGGTTCAGGGTCGCATCAATAAATATTATGCAGAATGCGTATTAGAAGAACAACCATTTGTTATGGATCCATCCAAAACAGTAAAACAGATTGTTGAAGAAAATGGTGGTTCTTTGTCTGGCTTTGCATATTTTGTATTGGGCGAAGGTATCGAAAAACAGGCTGATAATTTGGCCGATGAAGTTGCAAAAATGTTGGCATAACATTTTTGGACAAATATTAAACAGGGCGGGGCTTTCCCCGCCATGTTTTTTTATCATCCATCATAACTTATTATCGAAATCCGTAATCACGCCCCAATCAATCCCCCACCGTCATCATCCCGTAATCAGGGGGGCCAATCCACACCACACACCGTCATGCCCCAATCTGTGGACAACGACCCCTCACGGGCCGTCATACCGATGCATCGGGCCCCGCAAAATTGTAAATTTAAGGCCGGTATCCAATGAAAATAATCATACGTCTGCAACGCAATCAGCCCCGTAATCTCTCTTTTGTCGTCATGCCGTTGAAGAACGGCATCCACCCCAATCAGACATATCCAATAATGACAATGGACCCCGTTCTGCAACGGGGTGACGACTTAAAATCCACTGTGGTTCCATTACCACGTAATCTGTGGGCTAACCCCACACCACATACCGTCATCCCGGCGTAGGCCGGGATCAATAACTATAAAATCCGAATGTCTGCATTGCGGTGGCCCCAGTTCTGCAACGGGGTGACGCCGGGGAAAAGACCACCCACCAGAATACGGATATTATTCAGCAGATTTCAATAAATGAAATTTTGTTATGTAATTAAATGAAATACCTATAACCAGGTTACTGCCATATTCGTCAACATTACGTGCCTTGGCACGGCGATATTGAATATATGGGCCCATTGTAAATTCACCCCACAAATTTGTATCCATACGCACAACGGCATTTAAATCACGTTCTAAATCGGTTGGAACATAATTTGAATACGAAAAATATTCACGATAATATCCATTTGTTGAAATTTTTACCCCATCACGAATTTCGTATTCTATACGCCATCCGGCTTCGGCACCGGTTTTGCTGGTCGGGGTATCAGAATATGTAAAATCATATTCGTATAATCCAACGGTATATAAACTTTTTATAATTTTATGATCAAACAATGATAAACCACCACTGCCACGAACCAGGTTTTGACGTGGGGCATCTGTATTATCCATAAATTGTGTTTCGTATGCACCACGTAATGTTGGACCAAATTTTAATCCCGAAAAATTCCAACATGACCATGACATATCACTGGAAAATAAAATTTTATCTGCATTTTCATCGGTTGTTTTCGGGGCGTCTATGGGCTTAATTGTTGTGCGGCCATATTCCATAAATAATCCATTATCCCATTTCATGTTTGATTGTGTGTATTCTAAAACTGTGTCAAATACCCCACGAACAAAATCTTGGCTGGATGCATTTAATGCCGATACCGGTGAATCGGAATAATATTGTGAATTACGCACAGTTGTTTTTGACATTTCCATACCAATACGACGTATGTTCAAATCCAAACTGCGATTATCTATGTTTTTTGGCAAATTTTCGGTTGGAATATTATCCGATGATACATCTGCCGCAAATGCAGAACCGATAAATAATGAAATTAAAAATATTGATATTTTTTTCATTGCAAAACCATTTGTTTCATTGGTTATAAATTTATAAAAAATATCATCAAAGTCAAGGGTATAAATTCATAACATATACATCAATATGTTATATGGCAACCTAATTCCCAAATTTCGCAATCCTGACCCAATAACCAATCATACAGTCTTAACTATCTTGCGGGGAACCACAGCAATGCAGACACTCCGATATGATTTACTCAATAGCCCCCGTTCTACAACGGGGTGACGACTTAAAATCCACCGTGATTCAATTACCACGTAATCTGGGGCCTATAACCACACCATACACCGTCATGCCGTTGAAGAACGGCAGGCATTGAAATTATCAAAAAACGCAATCGGGTCTCGCAAAATTGGTAAATTTTGTTGGGGCAGGTCGGGCGGAACCCATCGCAATTCAGACAATCATATAATAAAATGCTGTTACACAAATTTATACAAAGGTTACTATAATATAAAAAAAACGCCCGTTTCCGGGCGTATATTATTTTTTGAAAACATACAGATTATCGCCACGGTTTTCATATCCCCAACCAATGCGGGATAACATATTTATAAACGCACGGCGTGATGATAATGGCAGGGACACTGTTATTTCATTACGTCCATGTATATTGGTGGTTGGCAATTCGATGTTTTCCATGCGTGCCGCTTCTCTGATGTCATGCCATTGCGAAACGGGCTTTGTTAATGTAATAACCGCATCAAAATGCCCAATAACAGTCTGTGAATTTAATGAATTTGGAATATCGTTTTTATCTAACCATTTATTAACCGCAATTTGGTCTAATTTCATGGTGATATTTGCTGAATACGTTGTATTTGATTGGCGTTCATCATTAATGCTGGATGATGCAATTAAATTTTCCAATGTTTCTGTATCTGCAGAATCTATTGCGCCCCGCAATACACCGGTTGCGGTATATTTTGACAATGTATCAAATATAATTTGACGACGGGCCTGATCCAATGCCTGTTTTTTTGCAGCGGCGGCGGTTGTGCTGGTAACATTAACATGTGTGGCACCATTCAAATTTGCACCCCAGGTTTGTGTTAAAAATGCAACGCCACACATCGCAACAAAAAACATCCGTATATTTTTTCGCATAATATTACTTACCCCTGTTTTAGAATTTTGCATTTATACCAACACGAATTCCCAACGATTTATAGAACGAGTCTATTTCGCCCCCCAATGCGCATGCCCAACCAGAACATTCTTTTTCTAAATCTTTGATATATATGGCTTCTGCTGATGCATTTGGACCGGCCGGATCCAACATTTCCTCTTCTGTGTGTCCTGCGTCTATATATGCTTTTAAAATCGCATTATATCTGTCGGTGTAATATCCCTGATTCAGATATGTTTTTGCTTCGGCACCGGCAACGCTGTAATAATCATATGTAACACCCAGCGATAATGATACTTTGTCTGTTAATGCCGTTACATAATTGGCACCCAAACCAAAATGGAATCCATCCCCCAGACCACCTGTATCTTCAACACTTTTTGGATGTGCCCAGTCATAACGATATGGTTGATCGCCAACGGAATGATATGCCGGCAATCCCAATTCAACACGGCCATTTACAAAATTATTTGCGTTGATTATATACTCTAAATCTGCGGCAATATATGGCCCAGACCATGTTACTTCATACGAGTGGCTAACATCCGGTTGTTCCGCGTAATACGTGTTCAACGGGTTTAAAAATTGTGAGCTATCCGCAATTTCATATCCGTTTCCTGATGCATATGTTACCAAATATTGCTTTGTAATTGGGCCATCGTATTTTCCATCGGATGTGTTATAAACCAAAATGGCTGGTTCACATTCAATTTCACCGCTGGGACCTGGAAAACATCCGGCGGTATCAATTGAAATTCCATAATTTTTACTGGTTTCCAATTTATATTTTAAATATCGGTAACCAATCGATGGGGTAATTTTAACGTCACCCCATTTGATAAAATCTTTTAATCCGATACCCGCATTAAATCCCAACATATTGCCACCATTACTGGTTCCTGTTGATAATACACGTTGTACTTGGGTTATTAATGTATCACCATCCGCGGTTGTTAATTTTACACCTTGGGACCCACCATTGGTAATGTCGTCGTCAATCATATTGCCGTCCCCGGTTTGAAAACCATACTTTAAACCAGCATCGATTTGTAACATATTTTTACCAATATCAAATAAATATCCGCCATGGACATCTAATGCAATCCAATTTACATCATTATAACGTAAAATTGAACCAGCACTGTTCATGTCAATTTGCCACATTGCAGTCTCACGTGACAGGCCCCCATCAATCCAAAATTCATTTTTTTTCGTTGTCTGCCCCCCCATGGTATCGGACGTGCGTTGTGTTTGTGATTGACGGGTTGTTGTATATTGATTTGTTCCAACAACCTGGCGACCATTATTTGGTGAATAATAATTTTGTGTATTATACCGTGCGTTGGGATTTTGATAATAATTTCCCGTTCTTTGCGTTGTGTATGATTGGTTTGCATAATTCGTTTGTGGCGATCGGTAATTACCGTTGTAATACGTTCCTGCTGCATTTGCAGATGTTGCAATTGCGCCAACAATACCAAAAAATAATAAACTGGACCAGTATTTCATTTCTTTCCTTCTTTAATTTTATAAAATTACTTTGCCATAATAATATCATAAATTTGTTGAAAAAAAAACGCTTATTATATAAAATTTGGCACAAAATGCGGGTGTGGCGGAATTGGTAGACGCGCAGCACTAAGGATGCTGTGGATAAAACCGTGGGGGTTCGATTCCCCCCATCCGCACCAAGGCTTTAAAAATATATTTTTATACTTGCCAGACTTTTCCTGAATTTGCTAGCATTATGACAAGAATGCAAGGATTTAAACTGTTTTTTGCCGGATTCCTGGGGATAATGGTGTTTTTGCCGACCTGGGCCGATGATGGTTTGGACGTGGCACGTGCGGCCACGCGTCGTGGGACTGTGCAAAATTCAACCGTTACCAATACGCAGACGGTGCGTCAAAAAACAACCGGAACGGGTGCGGCGGCTGCATCAAATCGCATAACAAATGCCGCAGGACATGCAAATGTCCAAAAAACAACAAAAGGGGCCGCCACCACGTCTGTATCAACCAGAAATGTTGTGGGGACACGTGGCGTTGTATCAACCCGTGGTACAGAAACAACCGCGTCGCGTAATGCAGTTGGGCGCAGCGTTGTCGGTACACGTACAACAGGGCGCACCGGGAATCAGATAAATTCAAATACGCATAGTACATCTGTATCCAGAACGGCGGTTATTCCGATATCAACCACAAAAACAACTGGTGTTGTACGAACATCTAACAATACAATAAATATGTCGCGTAACGCGGCCAATTTGGGGGCAATTACATCTGCTGCGTCTAAACGCGGTGAAAAAAATGGAACGTCACGTGTTGGCCGTTCGGCAACAACTGCACTTCAGGCACTTAGTGCAGATGACATAAAAAATCGTAAATATTCCAAATGTCAAACCGTTTATAATGAATGCATGGACGAATTTTGTGCAAACAAAGATACACAATTAAAACGTTGTGCATGTTCGGCCCGCAAAGATGAATTTAATTCTGTAAAAAGACGTTTGGGTGTGGTTGAAGATAAATTGTTAAGTTTTAATCAACGGTTATTAACTGTTAATATGAGTCCCGAAGATGTTCAGGCCATGACCCAGGCAACAGAAGGTGAAGATGGTTTTTATGGTACAAAGGATACATCGGAATCACAAAGTATTTTGAATCAGATTTCCAAAAAACTAAACAAAAACTTTAAAAAAAATGATTTTGATACAAATTTAAATTCGATTTCATTAACATTGGATACAGATGCGGCATTTGACAGTGTGGATTCATTACAGGGGGCGGCAACAACATCTAAAACAGGGGTTGAATTATATCGGGCGGCATTACCTGTTTGTCGTGAAATGGCGGCCGAGGTTTGTTCGGATATGGATTTATCTTTGGCCGAAAGTGGTTATCAAATGTTAATTGAACAAGATTGTAATATCGTATCCAAAGGCTATCAAAGCCAGGCAGACCAGGCCCGTGAACAGGTTTTTGACAGCAGTGCTTTATTGGATATGGCACGATTGGATGTTCGTCAAACACAAAATTCAGACGATAAATTAACATGCAAAAAGAAAATGTTGGATATGTTAACAGATTCCACGGTTTGTGGGGCGAATTTGGGGCAATGTTTGGATGTTACGGGGCAGTACATCAATCCAACAACGGGTCAGGCGGTATTAAGTGTAAATTTAAAAAATTTGGTTACATTGATTGAAAGTCCAAAATCTGTTGATGAAAAATGGCGTGATGTGACAAAGAACAAAGCATTTGTAGATTTTTTGAATGATAAAAAGAAATATTTATCTGTCGCTATGGAAAATTGTCAGGATGTTGCCGATGATGTTTGGTATGATTTTATGGAAGATGCATTGGCACAAATTAAATTGGCACAACGGCAGAAATTGGATGTAATGCAACAGGGGTGTACGGCGTTAACCACCCAATGTTTATCAGATGCAGATCAATCAATTGAAAATTTTGATACCCGTGCATTATCTGTTTTTGGGGTTGTTGCAGATAAGACATCACGTGAATTTTGCAATGAAATAACCGCATCGTGTGCTGCATTGATTGAAGCAATGAATAAAGAACAGGAAAATAATACGTTGATTTGGAAAAAAGAAAACAGCGATACTGTTGATTTAGAAAATGCGCTTGATGATGACTCATGGATTGGCGGTATGACACAAATTGCGGTTGATAAAACATTTGATCGGATTATTGACGCATGTACCGAAGTTGGAAAAAATTGTATAATTGATACGTGTCGGTCGATTAATGGTAATTTTGGATTATGTGAAAATATTCAAGAATCAATTAATCGTAAATCAATTATTAATCGGACGGCGTGCTGGAATGAGGTTATGGATTGTGTTGCCAATGCGGGTGATGAAGCCGTTTCGGCAATTATTAAACGATTACTAAATACACAGTATACAGAAACGAAGTGTCCTTTAGAGAATAAAGATGGCGAGAAAATTAATAAATGCACGTATAGTAACAGCACCAACAGCACCAACAGCACCCAAATAACAAATCCGCTGTTTAAAAATATGTTGGGATATTCTGGATTTTTGGGTACGTGTAATGACACAAATGCCACTGAGGATGGCGTTGAAAAACCTAATGGACCTTGTATATACAATAAATGCGATGATTTGTGTAAAACAGGTGAAACAGATGCAGATTGTATAAAATGTCGTTTAACAGAATACATTTGGGGAAATTGTAATTTTGATGAAAAGACTGTTGTTGAATACGGTACCAATGATGATAATAAAAAAGGTTATAATCAAATATTGATACCCAGTGGTGGTAAAGAAACGTTGTTATCGTGGTTCGCCAAAAATACAGGCACAACAGACAGCATAGACAGTTGTCGTGATACAACATGTCCAGCAGGAATGGAGGAAGGGTGGATGTGTTCTGACCAGGCACAATTCTGTGATGATGATAAAAAAATCTGGGAGTGTACGAGAAAGATTAGGCTTAGTACAAATAAAAAAATTTGTGAATATGGTGACCAAAATAATATGAGTACTTATGTTACATCTTATAGCGGCAGTACACCAATAATAAGTTGTTGTTATGGTGAGTATGATTATTGGCATAATTGTTGGGGGAAAAAAGAACAGTATTGGGGGGATGTTAAAGATATAGATAGCCTTACTGGTGTTTTTGCTGATACGAATTCCGCCAAGAAGATTGCGGGACTGGTGGATGGTTGCAATAATATTGATAGTTGTACAGTGCGTATTATGATCCCAGATAATGCTAAGAAAGTAGAACAGATTGCCGGATGGAAAGGAAACTTAAACGACTCCGCCGGTGTCCAAGGAGGTGCTATGAGTTTGAATACTGGTGGTGGCTCAAACAATACGTTCCCAAATTACACATTAGATGTTGAAGGCGAAAACTTTGCACTGTTTTGTGTCGGTAAGACAACAGAAACTAATGTAAGCGGCACCGGACCGACCGAGGATTATCCATCGGGGCAAGAAATTAAATGTAATGGAAGGTTTGTAATTATAAATTTAAAAACTGGGTATTACTTTACCCCGACAGAGGACAGTGACTACAATGGATTAATTGAAGAATATGGGGATGGAAAAAATGGAAACTCTACTGTGGCAATTCCATTAAAACATACCGTTGGTGGAACATGGGGGCAAGTTTATAAGATAACAGAAAATGGGATTACGCTGGAAGAATCAGCCACAGACATCGGGCAAGAAAATACCGTCGTTTCTTGGGGGGTTCATTATACTGTTCCTTAAATAGTTGCAAATGTTTGGATATGTGTGCTATGGTTTAAATTGGTATATAAAAGGTAAAAATACAGCAATGCAAAACGAATTATTACATGAATTATCCGCACGTGGATTTATTAATCAGGTATCAAATATTGACGCATTAAATGATGCATTAAATTCTGGAAAAATTACCGCGTATTTGGGCAGTGACCCAACCGCAGATTCGTTACATGTTGGACATTTGGTTCCCGTTATGATGATGCGATGGTTGCAAGAATATGGACACCGTCCATTAATGTTGGTTGGTGGTGCAACGGGACGTATTGGGGATCCGTCTGGGCGTGATACGGGCCGGCCAATGATGGATGAAGAAACTTTATCCAAAAATGTTGCCGGTTTAAAAAAATCATTTTCAAAATTTTTTAAATTTGGTGCGGGCGCATCTGATGCAATAATTGTTGATAATTATGATTGGATGAAAAATTACAGCCATTTGGATTTTTTACGTGATTTTGGAACAGATTTTACAATCCCGCGTATGTTATCAATGGACAGTGTTAAACGGCGGTTGGATAATGGTATGACATTTTTGGAATTTAATTATATGACATTCCAGGCGGTAGATTTTTTACATTTATATAAAAATTATGGGTGTGTGTTGCAAACCTGTGGGGCCGACCAATGGGGAAATGCAATTATGGGGATTGAATTAATCCGCAAAAAATTAGGAAAAGAGGCCATCGTTTTATCTACATCATTGATAACTGATTCAAACGGAAACAAAATTGGAAAATCTGCGGGTAATGCGGTATGGATTAATGAAGAAAAAACGACTCCGTACGAATATTATCAATATTTTCGTAATATACCCGATGATTTGGTGGAAAAATTTTTGAAAATATTTACTGAAATACCGTTGGATGAAATCGCACGATTGACGGCGTTACAGGGGGCCGAAATCAACGTCGCTAAACGGATTTTGGCATTTGCTGCAACCGAAATTGCACATGGAACGGCGGCCGCCAAATCGGCCCAGGATGCGGCGGATGCACTGTTTGGTGGTGGGACAAATTCTGAAAATATTCCAAATGTTGAAATTCAGATGACTGGCGATATTGGCATTTTGGATTTTTTAATAAATATAGGTTTGTTCGCGTCGAAATCAGATGCCCGTCGTAATGTAGAACAGGGCGGAATCCAAATCAACGGCAACAGAATTACAGATTCAAAATTTATTATTTCACCGGAAAATGAAATTATGGTTCAAAAGGGTAAAAAAACATTTTTGAAAGTAATCAAAAAGTAATGAAATTTTTAATCGCATTTTTGTTGTTTGGATTTGTTGCGTCGTCTGTCATGGCGGCACCGTCTGAATTAGAAAAAATAAATGCACAAATTGCACAGACCCAACGCCAAAATCAACAATTGGAACAACGTGTAAAATCATCGATGCGTGCAGTTGATGCAACTAAAAAAAAATTGGTTGATACCGCAGACCAGGTCAGTAACCTGGAAGAACAACGCGATATAATGACACGTAAAATTGCTGAATTAGATGCCCAACAGGCACAATTAATTCAAATAATGGCACGGGATAAAAAACATATTGCCGATGCGGCGGCGGGCATTTTATTCATTGCATCAAATCCCAGTTTTGATTCCACTGATATGCATAATTATGTTTTGACGTCCGCAATTTTATCAGGGGCTGCGGATCAATTTAATGATGAAATCGCACGTGCGGATGCACAAATTAAACAATTAAATGATATTCGACAAATGCGTGCTGCGGAAAAGAAAAAATTAGATAAAACCGCCAAAAAATATGCAGATGAAAAAACACAGTTAGATAAATTATTGCGAACACGTGCGGCCCAAAACGAAGAATTGCGTAATCAACAGGCGGCGTTGCAAAAAAAATTGCGTGATATGTCTGCACGTGCAAAAAGTATTTCTGAATTATCGGCGGGGGTTGGTAATTCTCAGATCTCTGGTGATGCCCGTTTGTCACGTCGCAAATTAAATCAACCTGTTCGTGGTCGTGTTGTGGTGCATTTTGGTGAAAAATCTGCATTGGGTTTAAAATCAGATGGTTGGCGTATCGGCACACGTGGTGACGCGTTGGTTATGGCACCGGCCGATGGGGTGGTAAAGTTTGCAGATGCATTTCGTGGATTTGGCCGTGTTGTAATTATTTCACACAGAAATGGTTTTAATACGGTTATGACTAATTTAGGTGATGTAAATGTTATGGTTGGCCAAGATGTTTTGGCCGGTGAACCTGTCGGTCGTATGTCATCTGATAAAAACGAAATGTATTTAGAGGTTCGCCGTGGTGCGACCGTCATTGATCCAGCAAAATTATTCAAAGAAGACAATTAGTACATTTATATGCGGCTAATTACATTTAGTTGGTTTTAATGTTGTTAACAATTGTTTTTGGCTGTTTAATACGCAACCGTACATATATTGGGAATATGCTTTGGATTTGCCTTTATCCATATCGCGCAGTGCTTGGATATAATCATATTTATCATTTTTACAATTAAATAAAATTGGTGTATAACCATATTTCATTAAAAACCAATTCATCAATAAACGGGCCAGGCGTTTGTTGCAATCCTCAAATGGTTGTGTTTTTATAATATCAAAATGCAAATTAAATGCGCGGGTTATTGGTGGTAATTGTTCATTTTTTTTAAGATTGAATAAAATGTCGTTTAATATATTCATAACACATTGCGGGTTAGGTGAATCATTTTCTAAAACCCGAACATCATATCGACGCAGACTAGGGTTAATATCTGTATTGTCAATTAAAATAGCATGTAGTTTGCTTACATTATAAAAATCAATAGATTGATTTACATTTTTGTACAAAAACGCCCAGGCGTTTTTGACATTATTTGTACATTGTTTAAAATATTCATCAAAATTTTTAGAAAAATTTGTGTTATTTATATTAATCCCCAGAATGGCGTTTTCTGATAACAAACAACGTTGGATAAATTTAAAATAAGTATCTCTGTTAAAATTTTTTGGGTTATTCAACAATGCAGATAATGATAACTTATTTGCTTCAATTTGTTGTTTAATGTTTTTTTGATCTGTCTTTGGCATGATATAAAATATTTAGGTTATTCATAATATAATAATAAAAAGTTTTTTGTCAAAAAAAACGTGCTTGCGAATTTTTTGCTTTTTTTTTATTCTATGCAGAAAAAGGGGAAAATATGCTGAAAAAAATATTGTTATTAATTGTATTAATGGTGCCAATTGTTGCCGATGCAGCGAAAAAGCCTAAAAAAGAAGAACCGATTGTTCATTTAACAGATGAACAAATTTATGAACAATTGAAAAAGTTTGCCATGGTGTTTGAGGCGGCACGTGATTCCTTTGTAGAAGAGGTGGATGAAAAAAAGATTCTAGAGGCCGCAATGAACGGAATGTTGGGGGCCCTAGATCCACATTCATCATATTTATCGGCTGATGATTTTAAAGAATTCAGCGATAAATCACAGGGTGAATTTGGTGGATTGGGAATTCAGATTACCAGTGATCGTGGGGCGGTTCGGGTAATATCACCAATTGATGATACACCGGCACAACGCGCAGGTATCAAGGCGGGGGATTATATTACACATATTGATGGTGAACAGGTTTTTGATTTAACATTGAATCAGGCCGTTAAAAAAATGAAAGGACGCCCCGGGACTAAGGTTAAATTAACGATTGTTTCGGATGGTGCAGAACCAAAAACAATTACATTAAAACGTGCGGTTATTAAGGTGAAATCGGTTAAGTTTGAAGAAAAAAAACTAGCAGATGCCGATGAAGATGCACCAAGCATAGGTTATGTTCGTATTTCTGATTTTGGTGCAACAACAGCCAAAGAATTAAAGGAAGCATTAGAAAGTTTAGAAAAGAAAAAAGTTGTTGGGTATGTTTTGGATGTTCGTAATAACCCCGGTGGATATTTGACTGCGGCGATAGATGTCGCGGATGCGTTTTTGGATGGTGGTGAAATCGTTTCAACACGGGGACGCAAAAAAACGGATATTGAACGCAGCTTTGCCAAGGCTGGTGATATGACGGGGGGAAAACCGGTTGTTGTATTGATTAATCATGGGTCTGCATCTGCGTCGGAAATTGTGGCGGGGGCTTTGCAGGATAATGGGCGTGGTCTGGTTATGGGATCACAATCATTTGGCAAAGGCAGTGTTCAACAACAAAAGCCATTTGGTGATGGAACCGCGATTCATATTACAATTGCACGTTATTACACACCATCGGGCCATTCTATTCAAAACGAAGGCATTACACCGGATGTAGAGGTTTTACAAAGTAAATTAGAGGTATTAGAACGCAAAGAAAGCCTGTATACCGAGGCGTCATTTAAAAATTCGTTAAAAAATGATGCAACGAAAAAAAAGAAAAAGTCTGAAGATGCCGATGATATGGAAGAAGAAAACAAGAATTTAACCGATGCAGAAAAAGATGCAATTGATTATCAATTACAACGTGGTATTGATATGGTAATTGCAATGTCTAAATTGCAATCAAAGGTAAATGAAAAATCTGCGGATAATAAATCAACCGAAAAATCGGATATAGAAAAAAAATCATCCGAAAAAAATGCTGGGAAACATGGCGGTAAAAAACAAGGTAAGAAAAATAAAAAATAAAAACAGGGCACAGCCCTGTTTTTATTTAACGTGTTTTTATCTGTTTAGCTGAAACTAATTTACCACTTGGAAACGTACGTATTTTATCACAACAACCCGACTGACACCATTGATGGGCATCAATAGATGTGTTGGGTGATAAATAATTCGTAATTCTTTCGATTTTAGTAAACGTTTTGTATACTATCGTTAGGCAATTTTTTGTGTCTGAAGCATTGTTGGTAACGATATTTTTGTTAAAACCAACATTGGTATTTGCAGAAACTTCGTTTTGTAAATTTTGTCCGGGTTTGTTCGATGTGTTTTCAGAAATGATTCGATACCCCGGTGTTCCTTGAACTGCAACTGCACAACCATATCCATCACAATTTGCAGTAACAGTTGTCCGAATTATCATATTTTTCGCACGTGCAACAGAAAATAAGTCAGATATGGCTTTAAATGTATTTTCATCGATATTTGGGGATTTTATACGTACGTCTAAAACAGGATTTTGTATATTTGCATCATACGGATCAGATGTTTTTTTGGGTCTGATTGGAAATTTTGAAATCATTTCAATTTGTTTTGACAGTTCTATCAATATCAAGTCTAGGTTTGTATTTTCTATATTCTCGATCAATGGCAGATAAAAATTCACATCATCTGCATTATTTACATTGTTATCAACGTTTTCGGCGGATGCTTCTAATACATTGTTTAATCTTTGTACACCAGAATCCAGCGACTGCAAAACGCTCATTACTTCTACGGGTTCTTGCTTCTTTGCCATGCGCATTCCTTTTTATTTATGATATAGTCAATCTGTGTATTTGTCAAGTGTGAATAAGAAAATATTCTGCATAAAAATATTAAAGTATTTGTTGGTATTATGACGGAATATTTTATGTAAATAAACCACCCCACGAGGCAAAAAACAATCCGAAAAAAACGGTTGTTATCGTGATTTATTGATTTTATTAATGTATCCCGTTGGTGTTTGTATCCAATCACATAACCCTTTGGTAAGGCACTCTTGTGCATATAATGTTCCTGCACCTTCATTATTGCAAAAATGTGAAATTTCTTTATCTGTTAAATTTGTATTTTTGCCATATATATCAAAGTGCATTTGTTTATGACGCTGTATGGATTTTACAGCGACATCTTCTTCGGATATTTGTGTAACCCGTGTTGGAACGCTGCCAAAATGCACATAATGGTACGCAGCTGTGGCCATAATGCGAAAACCACGTGTCCCTTGAACGGCGCACAAACTGGCGGAACTGCCGGCCCATCCCATAACATATGTGCGGATAATTACACCTTTGGCCTTTGCACGATCTAATTCGGCATTTAATGCCTTTAATGCAACGACATCCCCACCACCAGAATTAATTTTTACATCAACAACGGGTGGAAAATTTTGTGGTAAATTATACGGATTAGATATTTTTACAAAGTCATTGTAATATTTGGATGTTTCAAATGGTTGATTAAATGGCAGTTTATCAATAATGTATCCTAATTCCGCCAACATTTCTGACATTGAATCAATTGAAAAGGTTCCAAAAATATTAACTGTACGTTCACTCGATATAAAATTTAATGATTTGCTTTGATTTATAATATGCGATTCTGGCATGCGTTAATCCTTTGTAAATGTTTTTATAATGCGGATATCGTAATACTAAAAATAGTATCGTCAATAATTTTTGTTGCTTGCCATGCTGGGAAAATAGGGCTATGATACAGTGTTGTAGTTTAATACTTTTTACCTTAAAGGAAAGAAAATGGCAAATTTGATTGTTGATGGAAACTGGGCTGCTGCAGATGTTGCGTATCGCTGTGTTGATTTTGCAGCAATTTATCCAATTACCCCCAGCAGTACTATGGGAGAATTGGCGGACGAATGGTCGTTTCAGCATAAAAAGAATATTTGGGGTGCAATCCCACAAATCATTGAAATGCAGTCCGAGGCCGGCGCCGCCGGTGCGATGCATGGGGCATTACAAATGGGATCTTTGGCAACGACGTTTACAGCATCACAGGGGTTATTGTTAATGATTCCAAATATGTATAAAATTGCCGGTGAACAGACACCGTTTGTTATGC
Organism: Candidatus Enterousia sp.; assembly: GCA_045617905.1. Taxonomy (GTDB): domain Bacteria; phylum Pseudomonadota; class Alphaproteobacteria; order Rs-D84; family Rs-D84; genus Enterousia. The sequence goes on along the minus strand of JAZLJO010000018.1, from coordinate 20,985 downwards.
ATGTTGCCGCCCGCGCATTGGCAACACATGCATTATCAATTTTTGGTGATCACAGTGACGTTATGTCTGTCCGTGGGGCGGGTTTTGCAATGTTGTCATCACATAATGTTCAACAGGCACATGATATGGCGGCAATTGCACATGCTGCGACATTACGTACCCGTGTTCCATTTTTACATTTCTTTGACGGTTTCCGGACCAGTCACGAAGAATCCCGATTGATTCGTATTGATGATGATGTTTTAAAACAATTGTTGCCGGATGATTTAGTTTTGGCCAATCGGGCACGTGGTATGACCCCAGATAAGCCAACAATTCGCGGAACTGCACAAAATCCAGATGTTTATTTTCAGGGACGCGAAGCGGCCAATCCATTGTATGATGGCACACCATCTGTTGTTCAGGATATGATGGATAAATTTGCCGAATTAACCGGTCGACAATATCATTTGGTTGATTATGTTGGTGATCCAAATGCAGAAAATGTTATTGTCGCCATGGGCAGTGCGGTTGAAACAATTGAAGAAACACTTGAATTTTTACCGCGCGGATTGGGGGTATTGAAAGTTCATTTATATCGCCCATTCCCACGCGAAGCATTTTTGGCGGCATTGCCCAAAACTGTGAAACGTATCGCTGTTTTGGACAGAACCAAAGAACCGGGGGCGATTGGTGAACCGTTGTATCAGGATGTGAAATCTGTTATTGGTGATACCGCAGATGTGTTTGGTGGGCGATATGGCTTGGGATCCAAAGAATTCAAACCACGTGATGTTAAGGCTGTATATGAAAATATGATGCGTGGGACGTTACACCATAATTTTACGGTTGGAATTGAAGATGATTTAACTGGTTTGTCATTAAAGACAGATACTGCATTTTCTGTTCAGGCCGATAATTTTAAAACGGCAATTTTGTACGGTATTGGTTCTGATGGAACTGTTGGTGCTGTAAAAAATATTGTAAAAATTGTTGGCGAAAATTCTGATTTATATCCACAATCGTACGCGGTGTACGATTCAAAAAAATCTGGTGGTTTGACTGCGTCACATATCCGGTTTTCAGATGCACCGATAAAAAGTCAATATTTGATAGAGGCAGCAGATTTTATCAGTGTTTCTAATTTCATGATTGCACAACGTTTTGATGTTTTTCGTGGTCTGCGGGCAGGTGGAACGGTTATGATAAATACATCACAATCGCCAGATGTGGCATTTGCAAATTTACCGCGTGATACTCAGGAACATTTGATACGTCAACGGGCACGTGTGTTTTTCTTGGATGCAAATACCGCCGCTGCACAATTGGGGTTGGGAAATCGTATAAATACGTTTATTATGTTGAATTTCTTTAATTTAACCCAGGTTATTGACCCATCAGTTGCCGCCGCATCTGCCAAAGTTGCCATTGAAAAGACATATAAGAAAAAAGGAATGGACGTAGTAGAGGCCAACTGGGCTGCGGTGGATCGGGCTGCAGAATATCTGCATGAATATAAAATGCCATCATCTGTGTCGAATTTTGCACCAGATTTTGTTCCTGCAATGACTGCAGATGCACCAACAGAAATTGCCGGAACGCTGGGTGAAATCGCCGCTGGTCGTGGTGATGAAATTCCTGTATCACGTTTTCGGGTTGATGGTGAATTTGGTGGTGGACAATATCCTGTTGGAACATCAAAATATGAAAAACGTGCAATTTCTCCACGTGTTGCAACATGTGATTTATCAAAATGTATTCAATGTGGAAAATGTTCAACATTGTGTCCACATGCCGCAATTCGTATCAAGGCTTTGACAGCAGATCAGGTAGAATCCGCACGGGCTGCAGGTATTATTGTGGTTCCAATGAAAACACCAGAATTGGGCCCAGATATGTATTTTACATTAAATATTTCTCCGGCAGATTGTACAGGATGCAATATTTGTGTTAAAAATTGTCCAGTGCATGCGTTGGCATTGACGTCATTGGAAAATACAGATGAACAGCAACACGCATTTGATGCAGCGGTAAAATTGCCAGATATGCCACGTGAAAAATTGAATTTAAATATTCCAAAGCATATTGAATTATTGCCACATTATTTTGAATTCCCAGGTGCCTGTGCTGGCTGTGGTGAAACGCCCTATGTTAAAATGTTATCGCATTTATTTGGTGACAGAATGGTTGTTGCGAATGCCACGGGATGTTCATCAATTTATGGGGCAAATTTACCTACAACACCGTGGACACGTGACGCAAATGGACGTGGACCGGCATGGTCTAATTCGTTGTTCGAAGATAATGCAGAATATGGTTTGGGAATGCGTTTGGCGTTAAATCAAAAACGTAATACATTGCGTGGTCTGTTGCATGAATTAAACATTGATAATGTTGATGAAATGATGACGGAAACGGACGTTAATAAACAACGCGCAAATGAACAAAAATTGCGTGAACAATTGTCGCAAATCAGTGGTGAACGTGCACGTTTGGCGGCCAGTTTAATTGGTGAAATGGTTGATAAATCTGTATGGATTATTGGTGGTGATGGTTGGGCATACGATATTGGTTATGGTGGTTTGGACCATATATTACACAGTGGTGAAAATGTAAACATATTGGTATTGGATACCGAAGGGTATTCAAATACTGGCGGTCAACAATCAAAATCAACACCATTTGGGGCCAGTATGAAATTCGCCATTGGTGGTAAATCACACGCAAAAAAAGATTTGGGTATGATTGCAATGATGTCCGGTGCGTATGTTGCACAAATTGCACTGGGGGTAAATCCTGTTCAAGCCGCCAAGGCATTCCGGGATGCGGAAAGTTTCCCTGGACCATCAATAATTTTGGCATATGCCCCATGTATTGCACATGGCTTTGCATTGCAAAACGGCCCAGAACATCAGGCGCAGGCGGTTCAAACAGGGGCATGGCCATTGTATCGTTTCGATCCACGTCGTATATCAAATGGTGAAAATCCGTTGGTATTGGATTCTAATGTTGATATGCCAACACCGTTGGAAGATTTCTTGAAAACAGAATCACGTTTTGGTGCGGCACGTGCAACGAATCCAAACTTTGATAAATTGGTGGATGCAGCCAAGGAAAACAACCGTTATAAAACGCAATTAAAAAAATATATTGCACAGTTTGCGGTTCAAAATGCCGTAGAAAATGTATCGGAATCCGATGATGAAAAATAAAAAACGCCCAATCGGGCGTTTTTTATTTTGATTGATACTTTAAAATTCAAAGCGCAATCCCATCATCAAATTAGCATAAATCATATTTTCACCACTAAACCAATCGCGTTCGCGATTATTATCCGAACTGGTTAATGCCCATTTAACCTGTGGTAAATATGCAACACGTGCACTAAAGTCCAAGAAAATATATTCTGTTATTCCATATGATGCCCCAACCGAAAACAGGGCTGCAACTGTATTTGATGTTTTTTCAGACTTATTAAATTGCATTAAATATGTATTTGGATCCATTTCCCCAAAATATTGTAATTCTGCGGATTGCGACAAATCGCCATACAAATCTGATAACAACATGGTTGTTTTGGTGTCTGCATATCCAATGCCAAAACCGACGTATGGTATAACGCTTTTCAATGGTTTAACATTTCCATTAAAGAAATCGTAATATGCCATAACACTGATTATATCTGTATTCATTTGCGATTGAACACCACCACTGGCAGCAGAAATGGTATAGCCACTGGTTAATTCCAAATCGCCCTCAAATACAGGGGCCGCGTTATATTCAACATCGTTTATATGATCCCATCCAAATTCCAATCGCCATTGCGGGCTGTTTGGAATTGTCCAGCCAATGCTGGCACCGGCGGCAAATGCAAATGCAGCCAAATCATCTGTTGCAGGCATATCACCAATATTACCGGCACCCACCTGAACAAATTCATCACTGACACACGATGCGTCATTACCACACAATTGACGTACGGCGGTTTCTGTTGCTAAATAACCATCTGCATTTTGATAATATACTGCGGGCAATGTGCCAATTTTATTTGCAATGCTGGCCATGGCAAATGATGCCCCACCACGTACGGATACGGTGAAACGTGCCCCATCATCAGAATATGCACCGTCACCAACATAGTGACCAGAATATTGCCAGTTTGCATTCGCATTTCCCATATACAGGGCGGACAAAATCGGTAATAATAATTTTATATTTTTCATGACACAGATTATATCATAAAAATCGTCTTAAAAAAATTGTTATTTTATTTTTTGAATCAAACACACAAAAGAAAATCCCCACAACAAAAACGTGTGGGGATTTTCTTTTGTCTAATAATTATATCGTTTTTTTTATAATTTCACACCATATTTGCCGCGCTGTATTGGACGATATGATAAAGCCTCGGTCAAATCGGATAATTCGATATCATCGGCCCCACGTAAATCGGCAATTGTTCGGGCAATCCGGCGTATGCGATTATAACCGCGTGCAGATAATCCCATTTTTTCTGCGGCATTATTTAAAAATTGTGTTAATTGGTCGGACATTGACGCAAACCTGTCTAATGCTGGACCGTCTAATTGTGCATTTAAGATTCCTTGACGTGTAATTTGACGGTTGTGCGCGGCGACAACACGTGTACGAATTTCTGCACTGGTTTCAGATTTTGCCCCGTTATCATCACGTTTCATTTCCCATGGGTTTACTGGATCAACATCAATATGTAAATCAATTCGATCCAATAAAGGTCCAGAAATTTTATTTTGGTATGCTTCGGCACATCGTGGGGCACGTGAACATGACAGTGCCGCATTTCCCAAATGGCCACATGGGCACGGATTCATTGCGGCGATTAATTGAAAACGGGCAGGGTACGATGCCGTATTACGGGCACGTGAAATCATTATTTTTCCAGATTCCATTGGTTGACGCAAAATTTCCAATGTTGTACGATTAAATTCAGGTAATTCATCCAAAAACAGAACGCCATTATGTGCCAACGATATTTCACCCGGGCGTGCGTTTGACCCACCGCCAGCCAACGAAACCGGACTGGCGGTATGATGAACACTGCGAAATGGTCGTGATGAAATCAAACCATGACTATCTAATTGACCTGCAATTGAATAAATAATTGATGTTTCTAAAATTTGTTCTGCCGTCATTTCTGGTAAAATTCCAGGTAATCTGGATGCCAACATTGTTTTGCCAGATCCCGGTGGCCCAACCATCAACAATGCGTGCCCACCGGCGGCGGCAATTTCTAATGCTCGCTTCGCTGCGGTTTGACCGTGAACATCGGACATATCGCCACATGATGGTTGGACCAGGAAATTAGATGTGGCTGCCAATGGCACTGATAATATCTTTTTACCATTAAAATGGTTAATCAATTCTAAAACATGATTTGGGGCTAAAATATCTGTTTGACCAGACATTAATGCCTGTTGAACCTGTGGGCCAGGACATATGATGCCCAGACCATGTTGTTTCGCCCAAACAGCGGCGGCCAGAACGCTGTCGGTTTTAACAATTGCACCATCTAAACCGATCTCACCCAAAATTAGATATTTTGATAATTCATTTTCAGGTAATACACCCAATGCACACAGTATTCCGCATAATATCGGTAAATCAAAATATGCGCCACTTTTTTCAACATCCGCCGGTGATAAATTAACCGTTAATCTGCGTGACGGTAAATCCATATTTAATGCATTTAACGTATTACGGACACGTTCGGCAGATTCCTTGACCGCCCGATCTGCCAATCCGATTATATTAAAATCGGGTTTCGCCATGCCTGCAGATAATTGAACCTGAACATCAATACGTGTTGCATCCATGCCATTAAAGATAATTGAATTTAAAGAAATCATGATAATGGCATATTATATCTTGCACAAATTTATTTCAAGGTCTAAAATACCGAAAAATAAGAAAGGATGGAAATTATGCCGTTAAAGAAAACAAATGCAGCACGTGAATGGTTTAATACAATATTTTATGGTGGGTTAATCGCAATCGCATTTCGCAGTCTGTTGTTGGAACCATTTAATATCCCGTCGGGTTCGATGATACCGACATTACATGTTGGTGATCATTTGTTTGTTCAAAAATGGTCGTACGGTTATTCCAGATATTCTTTTCCGTTTGGTTCTTGGCGTTTGTGGAATGGACGTTTTGGTGGAAATGATCCTGAAACAGGGGATGTTGTTGTTTTTCGCAAACCAAATGATCCAGGTTCCCACAATTATGGCGAAGTTGAATATGTTAAACGTTTAATTGGGCGCCCCGGTGATACTATTCAGATGATACAGGGCCGTTTGTACATAAATGGTGTTGTTGTCGAACGTGAAAATCCGCAACCATATATATTGGCAGTATTGCCGAAACAACCCAAAAAAGGACATTATCGCAAAGATATGTTTGAAATAGATGGTAATAAAATATATGTTAATGATAAACCGGCGGAGTTTAATTATACAATTCAATATGATGCGCGTTGCAAAAATGATTATAAAAAATTAATCAATATGTCGCAATTTCAAACAGAATTGCCATCTGGTGATGCAACATGGTCACCGGTTGAATTGCCGTGTGGTATATTTGTAATGACGGAATATGATGAAATATTACCGAATGGGGTGAAACATAAAATAATCGAATTTTCAGATAATGAACAATACGATACAACAGAAATGGTAACAGTCCCTGAAAATCATTATTTCTTTATGGGTGATGATCGTGATTTAAGTTATGATTCACGTGGTTGGGGTTTTGTTCCACGTGATAATTTGATTGGTCGTGTATGGTTCGTATGGTATTCGCATAATTATTATTCCCCGATGTTAATGTTATGGAATTGGGGTAAAAAGATGCGCTGGGACAGATTTGGTATGGGGATAAATTAAATTGTCAGAATTAAATTATAAATTTAAGAATGTTGAATTGCTGAATTTGGCATTAACCCAAAGTGGCGTTGATTCTGCACACAATAATGAACGATTGGAATTTGTCGGTGATCGTGTTTTAGGGTTGACTGTTGCCAGGCTGTTATACGATATGTTCCCAAATGAATCCGAAGGGGATTTGGCACGTCGTCATGCGATGTTAGTGTCGGCAGAAACGTTGGCACGGGTTGCCAATGATTTGGGGCTGGGGACAAAAATTCGTCATGGACACATGACGGGGGGACGTATTCAAAATGTTTTGGCCGATGGGATGGAGGCTGTATTCGGTGCAATATTTTTAGATGGTGGTTTTGAAGTGGCCAGTCAGATAATTATGGATATTTGGCGTAATTTGGCGGCGGCTGACGTTGTTGCACCAAAAGATGCCAAAACTGCACTGCAAGAATTTGTTCAGGCACGTGGTGCGAAATTACCAGAATATGTGTATGATGTGCCGACCGGTGCGTCACACAATCCGGTGTTTAATGTGACTGTGTCGGCGTTGGGGAAAACAGCGTGTGGCACGGGGACTTCAAAAAAAGCGGCCAGCACAGCCGCCGCCCAAGAATTACTGAAAATTCTTGCAATTTAGTAAATAGACGGGTAAAATCACAAAAATTGACCAAGGGATAGATAAATGTTTTCAATTTTACTGGTATTATTAATAATTGTTGCAGTGTTTATGATAGGGATCATTTTATTGCAAAAATCCGAAGGCAGTGGCATGTCTGGTTCGTCGGCAGCGGCGATGTTTGGTGGTGCCTTAACGGGGGCTGCGGCTGGGAATTTTTTGACACGTGCAACCGCCTGGTTGGCAACGATGTTTTTTATATTGTGTGCGGCATTGGCGTTGGTTTCGTCAAATCGTGGCGCAAATGTTCAAAACAGCCAATTACGTCAAGAAATTTTGCAGCAAGAACAAAGTTTGGAAAATGTCGAACAAACGGATGCTGTGACAGACGCAGAAATGAAATAATGTATGATTTAGTTCTGTAAAAACGGCATCGTGTTTGATGCCGTTTTTGCTTTAATAAACGAAGATATTATATCGTAAATACAATGTGGATAAACAATTTTATCAATTTATATGAACGGGATTTTTTATATTGCGTTTATTATAAAAGGTTGTATAATCATGCCACACTAATTTTATAATTATTTAGGGGAAAACAATGTTTAAAAAAGAAAAAGTCAAAGATTTACATTATTCTGTAAATGGTCTGATTACTGCTGAACAATTGCAGGCGGCTGCCGATGAAATTTTGACCGAATATGGTAAAAAGGCAAAAATGCCGGGTTTTCGTCCTGGACATATACCAATGTCTGTTTTGCGTCAAAAATTTAATACATCTGCTTTGTCCGAAGCAATTGATAAATTGATGAATCAAGATTTAACAACATATACAGCCGAGAAAAAAATTCGTTTGGCCGGTTCCCCAAAGGCGGATTTGTCAAAATGGGAAATTGGTCAGGATGTTGAATATACAATGGAATTTGATATTTTACCAACATTGCCTGCGGTTGATTTAGAAAAGTTTACTGTTGTCAAAAAAATAACAAAATTGGACGAAGCCGAGGTTGAAAAATCATTGGAAAACATTCGTCGTTCACGCAGTGTTGCAGAAAAACAGTCGGATGAATATGTTGCACAAAAAGATGATACCGCTGTTATCGATTTTACTGGATTTATCGGTGATACCGCATTTCCAGGTGGGGCGGGGCAAAAACATCATTTGATTTTAGGTTCCGGTTCCTTTATACCAGGATTTGAAGATCAGGTTATTGGGCACAAGGCCGGTGATGAATTTGATGTAAATGTTAAATTCCCATCAGATTATCATGCAACTGATTTGGCGGGCAAAGATGCACGTTTTGCAGTCAAAGTACACGAAGTTCGTCACCATATTTTACCAGAATTGAATGATGAATTGGCAAAATCTGTCGGTCAAGAATCTGTAGATGCGTTGCGTGAGCATATTCGCAAATTAATTAACGAACAATATGACGAGGCATCACGTCGTGATATGCGTAACGAATTGTTGGATATTTTAGCGGATAAAGTAAAATTAGATTTACCAGAGGTTTTGGTTAATCAAGAATTGGAAATGGCAAAATCTGAGCATGAACATACGCATGCACACTGTGGGGATGATTGTAAAGATGGCCACAAATGGGATGATAAAAAAGAACGTGATGATGCAGAACGTCGTGTTAAGTTGGGCTTGATTTTGGCCGAATGGGGTACACAGAACAAAGTTGAGGTTACCCGTGATGATTTACAACAGGCAATTTGGGCCGAGGCATCACGTTATCCTGATCCGAAACAGGTTTTTGAATTTTACAATAAAAACCAAAATGCATTGGCAATGTTGCGTGGAATGATTTTTGAACGCAAAGCATTGGATGCAATGTTAGAACATGTAAAAACCAAAGAAAAATCTGTTAAGGCTGAAGAATTATTTAAACAGGCCGAAGTAAGATAAAATACTTTCTAACATGCATTAGAAATATTAAATATCAATAAAAAACACCCGCCGTTTGGCGGGTGTTTTTTATTCTTGAAATAATCTCTCGGGGCTTGCCCCGATTATGTTTTACTTGGTTGATTTAAAAAAAATTTTTATACGACCAAAAATGTCCAATGTGTGTTTTATTATTTATAAAAAGGATGTTTTAATGAAAGTTATTACATTGTTTTTTTACAATAAAAAAGGAGTTTACAAATGGAATTAGGTATGTTTTTCCCCGCTGTATTTGCTGTTATCATAGCTCTGATAGTTACAAATGCACAACGTGTACCGAAAGAAAATACAGAATATATCGGTAAAACAGTAAAAGATATAAACAACGAATTTGGAATACCCAGCAAAGAATACAAAGTTGGCAAATACAAGGTATTGGAATACATATTTGAACATGGAAGTGTATGGACGCGTGGTGCATTCTCGAACACAAAAGATGTGCAAAAATTTTATATTTTACAGGGCAAAGTTGTTAAACACGAAACATATTGTGAACGATAAAACAAATGTAAATTAATTTTTTGCATAAAATATCTAGCCCATGACAGCAAAATATTAGCTTAATGTAAATAATGTGCGTTGTAATTTCCCACATAAATTTTATGTGGGACAGATTTAGTTTTGTATACCAGAGATCCCAATTTTGCACAGTTTGCTATAAATCGGTTTGTTTAATCCGTATAGTCTTATCAAAGTGCTTGGCTTTTGATTACACCACAGTTCGTGATATGAAACAATCCCGTCTTTAACCGTTTTTATCATGCCGCTTGGCAATTCTGAACGGCCAATGCACGACGATAAGTATACAAAACATTCATCATTGTCGGCTAAGTTTTCGCACGCCAATGCACGGGCATATACGTTCAAGGTTAAATCTGCCTTACTTGGATCCTTGGTCCATGGACTGCCACCACCAATCGGGGCGGCGGTAGAATAAAAGTCACATGCTAATTTGCGACCTGTTACCCCACAATCGGCAATTGAACTGTGGTATGTATACCGCCCGGTACCATTTATGATAATTTGCGCTGGTTTTTCGCCTAGTACATTTGCTACAAAGTCCGTCAAATCTTCATCTTGCAGCATTGGTATTGCCACAATGGCTGTTTCTATCTGATCATCATTCAGGGTTATCTGGGTTTTGATGTCTAACCCCAGATTGTCTGATTTACGTGCTTTTTCGTACAGAGCATTGTTCAGTTTCCGGGCCAAGAACAGTTCTCGGTTTATTTTGCCTTCGCCTTTGGTGGCATAGCCAACAAACACTCCTTGATCGCCCCAGCCATCAGTGTTAACACCTTGTGCTATATCGGCGGATTGAACCCCAATCATATTGATAACTTTGATTTTATCCGGATTGATTGCGTAATCGCCCCAAACGGATGTATAACGTTTGTCATAGCCTATCTCTGATAGGGCAGACTTAACATGGGTGTCTAAATCCCCTAATAGGGCAGTGGTTGTAACCTCTCCACCCAGGACGACAGTGTTATCCTTTATCAGGACTTCAACGGCGTACCGGACATGCGGATCTTGTTCAATCAATCTGTCCAAGATATAACTTGAAATATAATCGGCAATTTTATCTGGGTGTCCAATTGACACTGCTTCTGCTGTTCTTTGCATAGTTTACTCCTTTGGTTTTTGCAAAAAGAACCAAAGGTGGATTTGGAATATGTACCACGCATAGCGATCATAAAGATTTTGGGAAAATGCATAATATCACTCCTTGTTTAGTCCATTTATTAGGTAGGACAAGTCAGGTTAAATCCACCTTGATTGCTATAAATACTAACAATAAAGTGGGGGAAAAGCAATATTAAAAAGTAATCATGAATATTAGATTTAAAAAAAAAGTAATTTTTTTGTAAAAAAATCTTTACAAAGCTCTTGACTTTTTAGTGTTTTTGATATATTATCTTACCTGTTATTCGGGCATAGTTCAGTCGGTAGAACAACGGACTGTTAATCCGTATGTCACTGGTTCGAGTCCAGTTGCCCGAGCCACGTCTTACAACCCTTCGCAAATAGCAGTTTGTCGAAGGGTTTTTTCAAGTAAAAACAAGCACTTGCATCCGTCAACACACCGTTCGATAATATCGTTTTCAAAAACTCTCGTTTTTTTGAGTTTATCGAACAATTCATGATTGTTGCCGCCTGTCCAGCAACCTCAATTATGTGATTTAAGGCAGTTGTAACATCTTTTGACACATCGCTATTTTGTTCGAGTCCGGCTTCCAATTTTTTTATTTCTTCTTTAAATCCTGCTGACTTTTCATCATATAATGCTTGTGTACATTTACCATCCAAGAACATATCTAGCAATTTTGATTCTCTGTTCCTGATGCTTTGTATTTGTAATGCTATCGATTGTTTAGACGCACGATTAACTCTATTCTCTTGCAAAACATGCTCTTTTACCCCAGATTTAACCGCATTTATAAAATCTTCATTAACATGGATTTGAGAAAAGATCTGATCACTCAGTTGTTGCAATACATCTTCTTCTCTAACTACGCATTGTGGACAATTTGATTTACTAGCACCGTGATTGTTACATTTAAGATAGTTGTGTCTTTTACCACTCTTTGATATGTGGTATTCAGATGTGATACAACCACCACAATGACCACATTTTAACAAACCGCGGAATATAAAATCCTTATCTGGACCACCAATAGTAAAATTCTGCTTCTTTTTACCTTTCAGAACATCTTGAACAATATCAAATAACGTCTTGTCTATCAGACGTTCATATTGGTGTAGCACCCAATCGTTCCCGTTTTTCATCATACCGTAATAAAAAGGATTATTCAGGATATCACGTATATGTTCTCTGCTTATTGTTTTACCACTTTTGTTCTGTCTGCTTCTTAGATTCATATCTTTAGCCAATTTAGTTAAACTACCCAATGTTTCTGTACCTTTGGCATATTCTTCAAAAAGCGCTTTGACTAATGGTCCGCGATCAGGATCTATTTTGATGGTCGCTTTATTATTTTCATCACGACAATTCATATATCCAATCGGTGCAAAGTTTTGAAATTTTCCCTGAGACCTGTTATATTTTTGACTACGTTTTACATTATCAACCATACTTAAAATATAAGCACTTGCCATTAATACAGACATGTTCCAGAACATAATTTCCATACCCGTACTATCTCTTGTTAATATCAGGTTTTCTTTTAAAAAATGGACTTCTATTTTACCTTCTTTTCTCATTTCATCCAATGCAGGCGTATCTTTATAACTTCTTTGCAATCTATCAACGCAGTTAACAACGATAGCTATTTTATCTTTATAGTTTTGAACAAAATTCAACATTTCATGATATTGTTTTCTATCGCCACGCGTTGAAGATTCTGCCAAAACATATTCTTTGACAATCTCAAAACCATTCTTTTTACAATAATCACGAATGATTTCTAGCTGCGCATCTATAGAATAACCTTCGTCTTGTTGATGTTGAGTTGACACTCTTGCGAAAATAACCGCTTTTTCGCATTTTGCATATGGATCAAACTTTTTAACTACCATTTAAAACTCCTATATTTACATTATTGCGTGTATTTTTTGAAAAAGATGCTTCAAAATGCCTGATTTTGGAAAAAATTAGCCTCACAAAACCGGTCTGCACCCTAAGGGACATTTTATTCTTTCAATAGATTCTTTTTGTATTCTTGTTTCATATATTCATTAACCAAAAGCGAGAAGAAATTGATTACATCTCTTTCCATTTTTGCTAATTCTTTATTAGAAAACTGCTCTTCTGGATACAAATCCTGAATCTGTTGTTGTAATTTATTAATCTCTGTCATATCTAATACCAATTGCTTCAACAACATCACTATCGTGTTATTGATATGTATTAGAACGTCGAATAAGATCACGATTTTTTAAGAAAATTTCCAAAACAAAAAAAATGCAGAACCTTGAGAATAAGAATCTGCATATTACAAATATCCATAAAAATATTAGTTTAATGAACTCAACTGTCCTTTGAAAGGTGACTTGCTGATATATGTTAACAAATCTTCAGCCAATGCAACTAATTCATCATCTGAAAGACAGTTCCAATTATTAATATTTCCATGTGACCCATCTTGAATGGTGGTATATATTGAAGTATTTTTGAAATCTTTTTCTGTTTTAATAAATTTCTCCAGGGAGCGTCCAGGACATAAAAAATTATTGATAGTTTCAAGAATGTTTCTTATGCTATTTGCTGTTGTATGCGTTGGTGTTCGTGTTGATACTACATTATTAATATCTCTAAGATGTGATAAATATGGTATCCTGAATCTGTCTTTATTGGCTTTGGATATTGTACCATCTATCAATTCCAAATCATTATTGATAATACCATTTCTTGTTAGTATTCCCATAAATTCAATACTATGTGTAAGAATCAAATATTTTTCATATCTTATCGGAAAATAATTTTTTAAATTTCTTATTATCTGGCACATTGTATAAACATAGTTAGCATCCAAACTTGAAATTGGATCATCAATTATAAGAAATATTTTATGATAATCTTGTTCATCTTTAACAATTAGATGAATTTCAGCTAAATAATAACAAAAAGCGACTATCGTTTTTTCGCCTTCACTTAATATATGATTGAAGCATCCAGATACATTGTTGTTTCTAAAAGATATGGTTCCGTCGTCTGTAACAATGTATTTATCACGAAAAAAGATATTTAATAATTGTTTTAACGACTCCATATATCTGTTTTTAGAAGATATATTTTCCCTATCTTCTTGATTCCTGATTTCTGCGGCCAACTTTTGGGCATCTTTTTCATCATTCCATAATTTTTCTAATTCTTTAGATTCTAATAATTCTGATCTTATTAATGGTATCACTTGGTTTCTAAGGGTTGTTAGTTGAGTTGAAATTTTATTTTTTTCAAAGTTTATACCATCAACTAGCCCCTTTATACGTTGCATTTCACGTATAAATTCATTTTTTGCATTAACGTAGTTAGAAATATCAAAATCGATAGTCGAAGATACTTCGTTTTTCTTATTATCAAGTTGTCGTTTTATCTCATAAATTTCTGTTTTTAAATTATCAAATATATTATCTGTGATAATTAAGTCATGTTTATAGTCAACAAATTTATCTTTCAGAATATCATATTTAAATTTAGTCATTTCTAAATTTTTTCTAATATCTGAAATTGATTTGAGTTCTTTTTCTGCAGCCATAATTTGGTCTTCACAAAAAGAAATCATTTCTTTTTCTGGCGAACGTAAGAATTCATTATAAATCTGTAAAATACCAGTAATATGTTCATCTACAGGACTTTTACAAAAAGGACATTCGTTTGAATTTAAATTAAACAGTTCTGTACCTTTTATAATAAAATCTTTATTATCTTTTACAAAAGTTTCTAGAGTTGAATCTGTTATGGTTATTTTATTGATTGGTTTTAATAAATTTTCTCTAACTTTGTTTTCTTGAATATATGATTGTAAGTCGTTATAACAAGTAACATCTTCTTCGTCAGCAGGAAATGTGGATAATTTCTTATAATCATCTCTGGCTTTATCAATTTTTTGCGATACATCTTGAAATACTGTTTGTGGCACATGATTCATATTTTGTATTTCATCCCGCAACCTTCCAAAATCTGTATTTCTACCTATATTAAACTCGGTTCTATATTCTGATAATTTTTGTAAAGATGTTTCTTTAAATTTTTTTAAATCAGATTCAATATGTTCCCTTTTGTTTTTTAAATCTGCTTTCTGTTTATCTAAATCAACATTCGATTTACCAAGTATATATCCACTAAGAGCATCTTCAGTTGGTAGCCCGTAATTTCTTTTTACAATGTTTTCTGCAACATAATCATTGTTGAATACATGAAATATATAATAATCATTTGTTCCTGTTACCCCTGTGCCGCGTTTGAATATCAATGTGCTTTTTTTATCTGCAATTTCAAAACTGAAACGCCCTTGATTTTGCCCTAAAGTTATCATTCTATCTGCAGATTGTACGTCTTTACAATGTTCTGCGTCACCAATATATTGAAAAGTGCGTCCTAAAAAGGACTTGCCCTTGCCATTTGTGGCAAATAAACCTGTCTTATTGGTTGCAACAGATTCTGACCAAGAAATATTTTCATGTGGTCCTATATTACTCGCTTTAATCGATATGGTAAATTCTGGCATTTTAATCCTTTAAATAAGTTTTATTAAAGCGAGTTTAAACCCAAAAAATCATATATTCCAGCGATAAAGTATAATAATCTATTATGCATAAACACTCGTGATTTTAATAAAATTGATATATTTAATCCAAAAATTTGTTTTTGCTTCAGATTATATCCTGCATGGTGCAAAAATATTGTGGTAAAACTTACATAGAACACATAAATATATCGCAATGTTTTGACAAGTTTATTAGATATAAAAAGACCATTGATTTTTTATGTCTTTTTCTTGTAATATCTTGTATGATTTATGGAAGGCAAGGATTTTATGAAAACATATATAAGTTTATTTAGTAGCGCAGGTGTCGGATGTTACGGTTTTAAACAGGCGGGTTTTGAATGCGTGGCCACTAATGAACTTATCAAAAGACGTTTAGACATCCAAAAATATAACAATAAATGTAAATATGATTCTGGTTATATATGCGGCGATATAACATCACAGGCAACTAAAAATGCTTTATTTAATGAAGTTGAATTATGGAGAAAACAAGAGAGCTTGAAAAGGCTAGATGTGGTTATTGCAACACCACCATGCCAGGGCATGTCTGTCGCCAATCATAAAAAAACAGATGCTGAAATTCTGCGAAATTCTTTGGTTATAGAATCCATAAACATCATAAAAAAGCTCAAACCTAGATTCTTTATATTTGAAAACGTGCCAGCTTTCATGAAGACCATATGTACTGACTCAGATGGCACCGAAAAAACAATCGAAGAAGCAATCCAAAATAATCTTGGTAACGATTATTCATATTTTTACAAAATTATCAACTTTAAGAATTATGGCGCTTGTTCAAGCCGTCAACGCACATTGGTCATAGGTGTAGCAAAAGATTTAGCAGACGATGTTTCGCCTCTGGAACTTTTCCCATCATGCAAACCAGAAAAAACTTTACGACAAGTTATTGGCGATTTACCAAGCCTCACAAAAATCGGACAGATTGATGATGGCGATATATACCATCAATTTAGATCTTATCCAGAGCATATGAGAGACTGGATCTCCGGATTAAAAGAAGGTCAATCTGCTTTTGATAATGTAGACATCAAAAAACGTCCACATCAGATAAAAGACGGGGTGTTGGTTGTCAACCAACAAAAAAACGCGGATAAATATAAGCGTCAGTACTGGGATAAAGTTGGTCCTTGTGTTCATACAAGGAATGACCAATTGGCCAGCCAAAATACAATTCATCCATCAGATGATCGTGTATTTAGTATCAGAGAGCTTATGCGAATGATGACTATTCCAGATTCTTTCAGATGGACTGATAAGGACGTATCTGAACTTAATAAACTTAATAAAACCGCAAAAACAGCGTTTCTTAAAAAAGAAGAAATAAAAATACGTCAATCTTTGGGTGAAGCTGTACCTACGATTATATTCCACGAAATCGCAGAGAATATACTTCAAGCCCTATCATATTCCACACTTAACACACATAATATTAAGTCTGTCATTTCTAAATACAACTTAACGGATTTCAATGCACTTTGTGAATTTGTCGAACAAAACCCATTAAATTTATCCTTATCAACTCTTAGTAGAATTGCAGAAATCTCAAATACGAAACGAACAGATAACGCAGCCTATTTTACGAGCAAATTGTTGGTGACCGAAATTGTAAAAGGATTGCCAGAATTTGAAGATAGTAAGATTTCTGTGCTTGAACCATCAGTTGGTGTTGGTAATTTCATACCTCTTGTTGTAAAGAAATATGAAAATAAAGATATTTTCTTAGACGTTGTCGATATTGACGCAGACAGTATCAAGCTTTTGAAGATTTTATTATCAAAATACAATCTGGGTGACAGATGCCATATAAATTATATAACAGATGATTTTTTACTGCATAAATTCATAAAACAATATGATTTGGTAGTTGGCAATCCCCCATTTTATAAATTAGGCACTAAAGATAAAAAACTATTGACCTTATACCGCAAAGACGCTCTTAACAGAGATTCTTCCAACATGTGCTCTTTCTTTTTGGACAAATCATTACAAATAAGCAACTTTGTTTGTTTGATATTGCCAAAATTTTTATTAAACACACCGGAGTTCTCTAAATCCAGAGCTATTTTATGTTCTCGTGGCATAGACCGCATCATCGATTTTGGAGAGAATGGTTTCCCTGGCGTGTTAGTGGAAACCATTGCAATTTTTATCAATAATAAAAATAAACCCAAAAATACGATTGTCCAATCGATGACACATAATTTAACGTTGCTGCAAAAACAGCAATATATATGTGATCAAAAATTACCATATTGGATTATTTTTAGAAATAACACGTTTGATGATATTTTAAACAAATTAACATTGAATGTGTTTGATGTATTTAGGGATAGACAGATAACGAACACATACTTAAAAGACACTGCTGGTTGTGATTGCATCAGAGTAATAAAATCAAGAAACATCACAGATGATGGTGACAAAATTATCAATATTGCTGGTTATGATGCGTATCTGGATGGTTCTGTTGCAAAAAATCTTTCTGTTTTTAAATACTTAAATGACCAGGGAGTGTACTTAACACCTAATATGACATACAAACCAAGGGTTATAAAAAAACCTGTTGGCGTATTGGTTAATGGTTCTGTCGCTATCCTAATTCCAAAGAAAGGCATTACACCAACACCTGAGCAATTGCGTTTTTTTGCATCAAATGCCTACCGTAAATTTTATCAAATTGCTCGTAATTACCAGACTAGATCGCTGAATGTAGATTCTTGTTCTGTGTATTTTTATGGTTTATTGAATAATTAAAAAGGACTATCAATGACATTGGAAGATATTCAACATTTTTGTGATAAAAATAATTACGACTTAAGGATTTCTGGTAATGGCAGATGGATTGATCAAAAATGCACTCCTGACGTTGTATGGTCCATATCTGACTTTGTGCTGAACTATTTAGAGCAAAATGGCGATAATGTAGAATTTACTGTTAGGGACATTTGGAACAGCGAATATGCTAAACAAACAATCGCTGATACATATTCAAAACCCGGGGTAGATGAAGAGAAAGCAGAAAACGAATATGATAAAGTTTTTGCGCAACCGTTAAGTATGCTATGTTATGCAGGCATTATAATCGATATATCAGAAACGAGTCGCCATATTTATAAAGTTCTTCGTAAAGATGTTTTGGAATTTGTCGCTAAAAATGATTTGAATTCGTTGCGTTTTCTACAAATCTATATTGAGTCTGTTTTGAAACAAAGTGATCTGTGGACAAAATTCAACGACTTTTTTGAGCACCAAGACCAAGTTCATTTTTCTCTCTTAAAAGATGCTTTTGTAGAATTTTATCATCGATACACTCCTGTGCAGGGAGACTATGAACCCAAAAGAATCTTTACAAAAGTCTTGAATCCACTGGCGTATAGATACCAAAAACAAGGAACTGAGGGAGGGCATTTATCCAACCACACGATTATACGTGCTGATTTAATGTATAATCGGGATAACTTTAGGGATGTATATAAAGATAAACCAAAGAACATCACCAGAAAAGAGTGGTTGGTAACACATCCGGAAATAGATGTCCGGAAAGGATATTTTGAACAAATGATGTCCAAAGCGAAAAAGAATCTACGTGATTCTATTGCAATGTATAGAGATAACTTATCTGAACTTACTAAGTTTGATGCTGCGCACAATGATACAGCCCCAGCAACACAAATCCATCACATATTCCCTGTCAATGAGTTTCCAGAAATTATGCACTACATAGAAAACATGATTGCTTTGACACCAAATCAACATTATACATTTGCCCATCCTAACAACAATACACAAATTATTGACCTAGAAGCACAAAAAGATTTATTAATCGCAAAGACCTGTAGTATACGCCATAATCTAACCAGCGGAACAGAAGAACCACTATATGAATTTAATAATTTCAAGACCGTGCTAAAAACTGGTTGGGATAATGAAGCGGTTTCGGAAATTGCTGAAAATGATTATGCTGATGTTATTCACGCAATAAACATACATTATGCGAATTTAGCATAAAGGCACTTCTCTTGTTACATCTCAAAAGAAGCGTATAGAGAAGCCGTTTTAAAGGGGTTAGCCGCTGTATAGTTTTAGAAAATTCGTGAATTCTGGTGTGTTTTAAGACCATTTATGCTTGTTTTATGATAACTATGCACCTTATGGTGCATTTGATTACCATATCAGCATAAAACACACCCTTTACTATATCAATTTAATAGTTTTGGATTATATATTAACTATTCGGCACAAACAGTAAAAAATGCGGTTTTCTGCACTTTTTAGCGTATTTTTGAATTCAAACAGCTTATAATATCGTTATATGGTCAAAGCAATAACGCCAACCATTAACAAAAAGGATATAAACATGTTACACAATTATCACTCTTGGCTTATCTCAAATGGATATTCCAAAAACACCGTTACAGATTATGTATCTTGCATAAAGCGTATAGCAAGATGGCATGAGAAAACACCCGAACAATTAGCAGAATCAATATCTGATATACTACCTCAATACTTGTCAGGTGGAGATTTAGCAGCACGTGGGAAACTTAAAAGTCGTGCTATTAGATCAAGTTTTGCCGCCTACAATAGATATTTATTAGAATCTGCGGCTGCATAAAAAGGAAATGCTATGATTGGATACGCTAAACAAAAAGGCAATTGTGTCTGGATATACGATGAAACAGGTAAAACAATTTTCAATAAATGCGGTAAATTAATCGGATATACCAGCGCAACAGTTAGTATAAAAAGTAATACCGGTACTGTCTGGACATATGATTCAAGTGGCAGATGTCTTTTCAGTAGATAAAAAAGAAACCTGCTGATAATTAAAATTAGCAGGTTTTTACATTTTATCCATATTTGACGCGTGGCTTGCACCTTTATTTTTAGCTTATAAGTTATTATCATTTTCGTTTAGGCTTAGTTCTGTCTCGTCTGGATCGCGATTTGGACTATTCTGATCAGATTCCAAACAGTTCCTGTGAAATTATTATATTATCCGTATCAAAATGCTTGTCCTTATCTGCAATTATCTCTTTGGTACAATAATCAGGCGTATTAACCGTAAAAAATGGGTCTAAATACAATATACCACTGTTATATCCCGTATCTTTAAATACTTTCTGCATTGCTCTATGCATACGGTTCAATCTAATATCATTATTATACAAAAATATATGATAATGATATGTATCAAATCTACCTTTTTCACAAAATGCAACAAATGGGATATGATGACGCTTCCAATCATTACCCAATAAACGATATTCC
>JAZLJO010000017.1:0-17846 GCA_045617905.1 Candidatus Enterousia sp. | reverse complement strand
AATTTGCATAAAACCGATTTTGATAAATGCATCCCGTTCCTTGTTGTTCTGTGCATCATAGAAAATTATGCACCACTACGTCTATAAAAAAATTACAGAATCTTTTCTTTCTTAGTATAAATGTGGGATAAAAAAACAAATAAACATAAAAAATCCCCCGATTGTGGGGGGATTTTTGTTTTTTTTATAATATTGCATATTATATTATTTTTCAGAAAAATCTGCATCACGTGTGCCGTCGTTATTCTGTTGTTCAGAATTTGCGTTGGCATTTTGTTCCGCTTGGGCCGCTTTGTAAACTGCTTCACCCAATTTCATTGCTTTTTCTGTCAATGCATCTGTTTTTTCTTTCAGACTTTCTGCGGTTGCATCGGCCTTGGCTAATTCATCGCTTAATGCCTGTTTGGCTGTTTCAATTGCACTGCGTTCATCTGCACTGATTTTATCACCGTGTTCTTTTAATGATTTTTCTATGCTAAAAACAGCGGTTTCTGCGGTATTGCGTGCTTCAACCAGGGCGCGTTTTTTCTTGTCTGCATCGGCATTAGCCGCGGCTTCGTCAACCATTTTTTTGATATCTTCTTCGGATAAACCACCGTCTGATTTAATTGATATCGCCTGTTCTTTGCCGGTCCCTTTGTCTTTGGCAGAAACATGAACAATACCATTTGCGTCGATGTCAAATGAAACCTCTATCTGTGGAACCCCCATTGGGGCAGGTGCAATACCTTCTAAATTAAATTGCCCCAACAATTTGTTATCTTCGGCCATGTCACGTTCACCCTGAAATACGCGGATGGTTACCGCAGATTGATTGTCTTCGGCTGTGCTGAAAATCTGGGATTTCTTTGTTGGAATCGTCGTATTACGATCAATCATGCGTGTAAATACACCACCACGTGTTTCAATTCCCAATGATAACGGTGTTACATCTAATAATAAAACATCTTTAACGTCACCTTTTAATACACCACCCTGAATCGCGGCACCTAAGGCAACAACTTCGTCCGGATTTACACCTTTGTGTGGTTCACGGCCAAAGAATTCTTTTACGACATCTTGAACCTTTGGCATACGGGTTTGACCACCAACCAAGATAACTTCATTGATTTGTGATTTATCCAAACCGGCATCCGCCAACGCACGTTTACATGGTTCAATTGTTTTTTGAATCAAATCATCAACCAATGATTCCAATTTTGCACGTGTTAATGTTGTGTTGAAATGTTTTGGACCGGTTGCATCTGCAGTCAAGAATGGTAAATTAATATCCGCAGTTGTCTTAGATGATAACTCTATTTTTGCCTTTTCGGCGGCTTCTTTTAATCTTTGTAATGCCAATTTATCATTTGATAAATCGATACCCGTTTGTGATTTAAATTCATCAATCAAGAATTTCAAAATACGGGCATCAAAATCAGAACCACCCAATGCTGTATCACCGTTTGTTGATTTTACTTCGAATACACCATCAACAATTTCCAAAATAGAGATATCAAATGTACCACCACCCAAGTCATATACAGCGATTGTTCCGTTTTTATCTTTTTCCATACCATATGCCAAAGCGGCAGCGGTTGGTTCGTTTACGATACGCAAAACGTTCAAACCTGCAATACGACCGGCATCCTTGGTTGCCTGACGTTGTGAATCATTAAAGTACGCAGGAACCGTAATAACAGCGTCTGTAACAGGTTCACCTAAATAATTTTCTGCATCTTTTTTCAATTTTGCCAACACCATTGCAGAAACCTGTGACGGTGCATATTTTTTGCCATTTATTTCAACCCATGCATCACCATTATCACCTGCAACAATTTTGTATGGAACACGTGCGGCAATTTCTTTGACAGCAGGACTGTCAAAACGCAGGCCCATTAAACGTTTGATTTCATAAATTGTATTTTCCGGATTCGTAACAGCTTGGTTTTTGGCGGTAATACCAACCAATTGTTCCGCACTTTGCGTTATTGCGACAATTGATGGTGTTGTGCGACCACCTTCGGAATTTTCAATGATTTTTGGATCAGTGGCATCCATAAATGCCATTGCTGAATTGGTCGTTCCCAAATCGATACCGATGACTTTTCCCATTTTTTACTCCTGTTAAATTAATTTGCTTAGACACGATATAGTGAACAATAAATATCATTTCAAGACCACAGGAAAAAAATATTAAAATAATTTTACAAAATATGATTTTTGTTGACAAAACAAAGAAATAGTTTATAACATATAAAGCATACACTTAGATTAACCTGATTAAATTAAGGAGCAAAATCATGGAACCAATGTGTATTGATATAAAAACATATAGTTTAGTCCCCAATAAAAACACACGTGTAAAAAAGAAACAACGTATAGAAATTAAAGGTGATAAGATTATATTGAATGGTGGGTATGATATTTCAAAACGTGAACTGGCCAAGGATATAATCTATGATTTTAAGAAATTAATTCAAAAGGATTTTGCGGGAAATAAAATAAATTTTGCATATTTTATTGATTTTAAACATGTTCTTGGATACGACAAAAAAATAGATGAACTGCAATCTATAATAAAAAACGGTATATGCCGTATGGAGCTTGATGCTGATCGTAGAAGACAAACCTTGATTGTTGGCATCAGCAGTTTTGAAGAAAAATTGGCTTTTGATAAATGGTGTGCTGCACATAAATTTAAAAAATGCGCTGAATTAAATCTTTTGGTAAGATAATAAGTATAAAAAGTGAAAAAAAAAGACCGAACAATCGTTCGGTCTAAATTTTTTTTCTGTTCCACAAATTATTTTTTTGCAGGTGCAGCGGCAGCCGGTGCAGCCTTTGCGGCATCGGATGCATCTTCGGGCATTTTACCGCCGATTGTTGCAAATGCCAATTCTGCCTGGTGCAGGCCCAATTCAATACCGTTTGGTAATACCAAATCAGAACCATGAACTGCGTCACCGATTGTCAAATCCGTTAAATCAATTGTGATTTTTTCAGGCATATTTTGAACCAAACCACGTAATGCAACCTTACGTACAGCAAAGTTCAATACACCGCCCAATTTTAACCCACGTGATGTTTCTGCATTGATAACTTCGACCGGAACAACAACGTTAACAGGTTTTTTAACATCGATACGTTTGAAATCGGCGTGAATAACAACATCAGAAACTGGATGATATTGAATATCCATCAACATTGCGTTTTCTGTTTTGCCATTTGCGTTAATTTCGATTAACTTTGTCCGCAAACTTGGTGTTTTTAATAACATATCAAATTCATGACCATTCAATTCAATGGTTACAGGTTCTTGTTTTTCACCATAGATTACAGCAGGGACGTTTTTGCCTTTGCGGATGCTGCGTGAGGCCCCCTTGCCAGTACGTTCGCGAATTTCTGCATTTAATTTAATTGACATTTTTTTTCCTTATGTTTGTTGTTATGCACAACCTCCAAGGGTGTCGTGCAGGGCATATTATTCATTAAAATGTTTGAAAAATCAAGGTTTTTGTTCAGATATTTTTTGTAAAATTAAAAATCTGGCCCGACCATATTTTTTATCACGTAAAATTTTCCAATTTTGGCATGGTGGTACAAAATTAACATCATCCTGTTCCCAGATTAAAATTGCGTTATTTGGTGCAATTTTGCCTAATTTTTTTACAAATTGTTCCCCCAATGCGGCATCGGCGTATGGTGGATCTAAAAATATCAAATTAGAAACAGGACCGTATTTGTGGATTACTGTAAACGCATCACAAATTTCCGTTTGTGCGTTATTGCCAATTGATAATAAATCCAAATTTTTACGGATTGTTTTCATTGAAATTGTTGACACATCTGTAATAACAACGTTCGCGGTATTATATCGTGACAAACATTCAATACCAAATGCACCGCTGCCACCAAAGGCGTCCCATACATTAATTTTGTTATTTCGATCAATTATTCCGGATTCCAGCATATTAAATAATGCCATTCGGGCCCGGTTTTGGGTTGGACGTGCGCCGGCCGGCAATACTAATTTTCGTCCATGATATTTCCCAGATATAATTTGTAAATGCGAATTCATACTGACTATATTAGTGCACTTTTTGCAATAATCCAAGGGAATTTATTTGCGTTTATATTTTTTGCAACGTATAATGTCGACTGATATGAAAACATTTAATGAACAGGTTTATGATATTGTTGCACGTATCCCGATGGGACGTGTTGCGACGTTTGGACAAATTGCCCGCATGATTGGACGACCACGTATGGCACGTTTTGTTGGTTATGCATCTAATAATAAAAACAGTTGGCATTTGCCATGGCATCGCGTTGTTTTCAAAGATGGCGGATTATGCAGTGAACCTTTTCGAACACAACAATATCAAGCATTACTGGACGAAGGGGTTAAATTTGATGCCGACGGACGTGTATTGATTGATGATTTTCAATGGGATCCAGAAAACGAATCTGCCCCAATTGATTTACGTGATATGCCATTTGTGTTTTGATAAAAAATCCCCAATCTGGGGATTTTTATTTTTTGTTTTTTTTATTTGTTGTATTTTTGGGGCCGTATAATGTGTCAAAAATTTTATCCTTATCCAACTGTTTGAATGCCAAAAACCATGCACGAACATCTAAATTCGGTTTCTTGTTATTTATCCGTTGATTTAATGCAGCCGTTGTTGTTGGGGCGGGGGCAACTACGGCTTTGCCCGGTTCCCAATCAACAGGGGTTGATACAGTAAAATTATCGGTTGTTTGTAATGCAATTAATAATCGCATTATTTCCGCCATATTTCGTCCATTTGATGCGGGATAATATAAAATTGCACGAATTATTCCATGTGGATCAATTATAAAAACAGCACGGACTGTTTTTGTAGAAGATGTTTCCGGATGCACCATACCGTACATTTTTGCAATATTCATTTGCATATCATCAATTAATGGAAACGTTATTTCTGTGTGCATACCATCGTCATCTTCAATATGGCTGATTGCGTGTAACCATGCCAAATGGCCTGTTAACGTTCCAACAGACAGTCCTACCGGTTCAGCATTTAATTTATGAAATTCATCCAAATGTTTTTGAAATGCCATAAATTCTGTTGTACAAATTGGGGTAAAATCGGATGGGTGTGAAAAAAAGATTATCCATTTTCCAGCAAAATCAGATGGAAAATCAATTGGTCCATTTGTTGTTTCTGCGTGAAAATGTGGTGCCATATCACCAATCAATGGCATTGATAAAATTGTTGTATCATTATGATCGCATTGACAATTATCAAATAAATCACACATATATATCTCCTTTGTTATTATGTATATTCAGATTAACATTTTAAATATGTGTTTTGGCACAGGAACCTATTCATTGAAAAAAGTAATTTATTAGCCAAGATGTAAAAAAATTGTTCTTGATAAAAACTGCAAAGCATTTAATAATATGTAACGATTAAACAAAGGAAGAAAAAGATGAAACGTTCTGATATTGTGCGAACAATACAGGTTCAGTTCAAACACATGCGTGCAAATGATGCGGCCGCAATCCTGGATACCGTGGCAGATCATATGATTGAATCTGTGGCAAATGGCGACCGTATTGAAATTCGCGGTTTTGGAACATTTCAACCGCGTGCGCGTGCAACAAAGATTGGATACAACCCATGTACGGGACAACCAATTGAATTGCCCGCAAATACGACTATTTTATTCAAACCCAGTCGTGAATTAACAAAAGAAATGAACGAGTAATAAGATGTTATTTGGTAAAAAATCTGGTTTTAAAGATGATGACCGCGGACGTTATGATCGTGTACG
This sequence comes from Candidatus Enterousia sp., assembly GCA_045617905.1. GTDB lineage: Bacteria > Pseudomonadota > Alphaproteobacteria > Rs-D84 > Rs-D84 > Enterousia. The sequence continues at coordinate 12,041 of JAZLJO010000017.1, read as the reverse complement.
TCGTTTGATGTGGATCAAGTGCGAAGCCTGTGGTCGTTTAGTGTATTACAAAGATTACAAGGATAATCATTATATTTGTCCGCGTTGTGGTCGTGCATTTATCATGACCCCAAAACAACGCTTTGATTTGTTATTTGATGACAATGCGTGGACACGTTTTGTTTTACCTGTGGTATCCGATGATCCATTAAATTTCGTTGATCGGCGTCCATACGCAGAACGCTTGGCCGATGCACGGTCTGATACCGGATATCGTGATGCGGTCACAACTGCAGATGGAAAAATCGGTGGAATCGATACAACTGTGTGTGTATTAAATGGGGACTTTTTGATGGGGTCTATGGGACGTGCGGCCGGTGATGGCATCGTGGCCAGTATGGAACACGCCATCGAAGAAAAACGTCCGTTTATTATGGTTACGGCCAGTGGCGGTGCCCGTATGCATGAAAATATTTTATCTTTGATGCAAATGGCACGAACAACGGCGGCGGTGAATCGTTTAAATGCCGCAGGAATTCCATATATCGTATTGTTAACTGATCCAACATATGGTGGTGTTACGGCATCATTTGCAATGTTGGGCGATATCCATATTGCAGAACAGGGGGCACGTATTGGATTTGCAGGACGTCGTGTTATCGAACAAAATATTCGTGAAAAATTGCCATCGAATTTCCAAACGGCTGAATATCTGTATGAACATGGTATGGTTGATATGGTTGTTCCACGTGCAGGATTACATGATGCGTTGGTAAAAATATTAAATGTTTTAACAAAACAGAAAAAAGCCCCCAAAACAATATCTGTTCAAACACCAATGGTGGATCCTGGTAAAAAAGTACGTGGTATGGGTGAAACGGATGCGTATGATAAAGTTTTGATGGCCCGTAATGAAAATCGTCCTCATTTCTTGGACTATATTGATGGAATTGTGGACGATTGGACATATTTGGCGGGTGATCGAACATATGCCGAAGATCCGGCCATGGGCAGTGGTATTGGTTTTTGGCGTGGTATTCCATGTGTAATAATTGGCCAAGAACAGGGACGGACAATTGAAACACGTCAACATCATCGCTTTGGTATGGCCAATCCTGATGGCTATCGCAAGGCTATACGTATGATGCACCTGGCAGAAAAATTCAATTTGCCATTGATTTCATTGTTTGATACCGCCGGTGCTTTTGCCGGCCGTGAAGGTGAAGAACGTGGTCAATCACAGGCGGTTGCGTCTTCTATTGCCGAAGGATTACGCATGCGTGCACCATACATTGCCGTAAATGTTGGTCAGGGCGGTTCAGGTGGTGCGATTGCCATTGGAACAGGTGATCGTGTGTTGATGATGGAAAATGCAATTTATTCTGTAATTGCCCCGGAATCTTGTGCCAGTATTTTATGGAAAGATAATAAATTTAAGGCCCAAGCTGCCCAGGCAATGAAATTGACGGCACGCGATATGTCAGATTTAAATGTTGTTGATCAAATAATAAATGAACCAGCCGGCGGTGCACATACTGATTGGCAGGCAACAATGGAATTGTTGTCCGCAGCGGTTGCAGAAAATATTACCGATTTACAACAAATCCCGGTTGAAGAATTGCCAACGCGTCGTGCAGAAAAATTTATTGCAATGACACGTGATGTTGAAATATACCAACCGGAACATAAATCCGAAGAACATTAAAATACCCCATTGGGGGTATTTTTTACTTTACACAAAATTAATAATAACATACAATTATGACGTCTTATAAACAAAGGATGGAAATAATGGCACAAAAAACTGCTAAGAAAACAACTGTTAAAAAAACAGCAGAAAAAAAGAATGCAACCGTAAAATCAACCGCTAAGAAGACAACTGCAAATGTTGCACCTGAAATGGTTAAAGAATGTACATGTGGGTGCGAATGTGCAAAAAATTGTGCATGTGAATGTTGCAAGAATGCACGTCGTGTAATAATTAAAAAATTAATCGTTACATTAATTATATTTTCTTTGGGTTTTGTGGCAGCAAAATTGACCTGTTGTCATTGTCATAAAAACAATGGATTTCGTGGACCACGCATTGAATTTATTGACGGTTGTCTGAACGAAAAAAGCGTAAAATGCGACCATATGCGTGAAATTTTACCACAAATTGATTTAGACAACGATGGTTGCATAACACGCAAAGAATGGCGTATGGCACGTCCCAAAATGCGTGGTGGTAATATTGTACAAGAAACCGAACATGAAGATGTTGTGGAAACGATTGAAGAATAAAAAATGCCCAATTGGGCATTTTTTATTTAAAAACGTTTGTATATTTACTTGCAATCTTTACGACAATTGATTATAATACCAACCGTCAACCATGATGCGGAGCGTTGGCAGAGTGGTAATGCAGCGGATTGCTAATCCGTGACCGTGTTATAGCGGTCCATAGGTTCGAGTCCTATACGCTCCGCCAGATTGATTTGTATGTATCCACCGTTTGGTGGGCTTTTTTATAGTCTTGTTATTTTTATATCACGTCATATTTTCATTCTGAAATATAGTAATTTTTACGGTTGGTCGGTGTGGTAAAAATGCCCCATCGGGGGGCATTTTAATATTATCTTGCAATTAACTTTAATTGCTCACAGATTTTTACTTTTATTGCAGCCGTTCGTTCATGAATTTTTTTACTGGCCAATTCATAATTCTTTTGGCCAATATTTCGTTGGTGTTCAGACAAACTCATTGAATTCAGGCGTTTGGTTAACCAAGTACAATATTTCACATACCAATCAATTTGTCTGTTTAATTCTTCTATTTCTAACATCTTGTTTGTCATACGTGTAGCGGTTGCTTTTTCTAAATTTGGAACAGGTAATATATCTTTTTCAGCACATGGTTCTTGTTTAACGGGTGCAGTTTCTGTATTTATATCGTTTCTGATTATAGTTTCATCATTTGCAATTATATCTTTTTTACTGTGTTCATCCGCATTAATAATTTCTGTACCACACGATAAAGACTCTATCGTTTCCTTTGATTCTTTGTTATTACCTAACCATTCTGACAAATTAATATGTTCACTGATATCAATATCTGTCCCCTGATTTTTTACAATGGTACAAATTTCCTTAGAAAAACCCTCTTTGTCAAGCTTGTATGCAAGCAGCATTTCTTTACCATTTACAAACAGAAAAATGAATGTTATTTTATTGTATACATATATGTTGCATGTGTGGCCACCGCTAGTATCGCTTTGTTTAAAAAATTTATGTTTTTTGCCATTACATACTTGTGTATAAAAACCACGCAACGCCTGTTTAACTTTGATAACTTCTTTAGTTTTACGTTTTGTTAAAATATGTTTAAATATTTTTAATACACCAATTTCTTCATCTACATTTTGATCTGTTTGTTTTTGTGGGATGGATGTTGGTGTTTGGATATCATAAATATTTTGAATTTCAGCTTTTTCTTGTTTTTGTGATATTTTATCTAAATACTTATCAATTTCTGATGATAATAACCATGTATTATCATCAGTCGTATTATACGTATTAATGTATTGTTTTTTGTAACGTTTTTGATTTGTTTTTTTGTTGTGTCTAAAAAATAAAATGAATTGTTTTGTTTTACACAAATAAAAGTTTCTTTTTTATATCCGATTTTTAATAACACCAAGTCACTGTTTTCTATATTTTCTAGGGGTTCTTGTTTCATGGTGTTTTTGTTATTGGTAATATCGTATACCAAATTCGTTACAAAAGTACGATACAATTCCTTGTTTTTTAATTTGTCTGCAAAAAACGGATGAATTTTTATTTCTGTGGTATTTTGTGTATTTTCTATATTGTTCATTTTTTTATCTTTTGTTTGTATATCAGATATTTCGGTAAGGGTAGATTGGTCATTAGAATCATTTAATGTTTTTTTATCCATTATACCGTTTGGTAATCTATCTTTTTTGTTTGGCCAATTTATGTATGCTTCAAAATCCAATAAATCAATACAATCAATATTACCAGTATCAATTTTTTTTACTAAATTTTTACATAAATCTATATCAGCATCTTGATTACCGTCGGTATTTTTATCTCCGGAATTTAATATATACAAAATCGAATCTTTAATAGTGTAATAAAACCGATAACCAAGATTTTTACCATTGCAATTAAAACCATAAAACGCTTCGCAATTTCGATTAGTTGTTTCACTATGACTATTTAAATATTCTTTTAAATAAGTTCTTAGTTCCTCAGGTGAAGATATAAGATTTGCATTATCTAGAATATCTAAAAATTTATCTAATACATCTGGATAGGATTTGTTAAACCTTTTCAAATTGTTACAAACAGTTTGTGTTATTAATACTTTCATAGCAGATTAAACCTTTCTATAATATTGCTTTTGATTTATCTTAGATAAAAATATACATTTGTCAATATTTTTGTAAAGATTATTTATTTGAAAAAAAATCAAAATTTTATTAGCATTGTACGTAAAGGTTACAAAGGATATATCATTATGAACATTAGATTGTTTAACACCATGTCGCGTCAAATAGAGGATTTTAAACCATTGATCCCTGGCCAGGTTGGTTTTTATTCATGCGGTCCAACGGTATATCATTACACACATGTTGGTAATTTACGCACATTTATTCATAATGATATCTTAAAACGAATGTTTATTGAGAACGGCTTTACCGTTCATCATGTTATGAACATCACCGATGTTGGACATCTAACAAATGACGATGACGACAGTGGCCAAGACAAAATGGAAAAGGGCGCCGCCCGTGATAATAAATCTGTATGGGATATTGCCAAATTTTATAAAAATGAATTTTTGCGTGACATTTCTGATTTGAATATTTTACCGCCAACAGATATGCCACACGCAACAGATTATATAAACGAACAAATCGAATTGGTTAAAAAATTGGAAGAAATGGGATATACGTATGAAATTCCAGACGATGGTATTTATTACGATACATCAAAATTTCCAGAATACGGTAAATTAACCGGTGGAACATTGGATGGAAATCAGGCGGGGGCCCGAATAGAATTTAATCAATTAAAACGTAATCCAACCGATTTTGCACTATGGAAATTTTCACCAAAGAATGAAAAACGTCAAATGGAATGGGACAGCCCATGGGGAATTGGATTTCCGGGCTGGCATGCAGAATGCAGTGCGATGAGTATGAAATTATTAGGTAATCATTTTGATATCCATTCTGGGGGCGAAGATTTGGCACGCATTCATCACACAAATGAAATCGCCCAATCCGAACCAATAACCGGCACCCCATGGGTTTCATATTGGATCCACAGCAGTTTTTTATTAGATAAAACCGGTGAAAAAATGAGTAAATCAAAAGGCGAATTTTTGCGTTTAGAGTCTATACGTTCACGTGGAATTGATCCAATTGTATATCGTTATTTGATAACATTGGGACATTTTCAGACACAATTGGCATTTTCATGGGATGCGATGGATGCGGCTGGGGCCGGATACAAAAATATTATACGCCGTGTTGCGGATTTTATGGCGGATAAAAATGGTGGTGATTTAATGCCGGACGTATATTCTGGGTGGCACGACAAAATATTGTCTGTCGTGTCGGATAATTTAAAGACAGCCAGTGCTTTGGTTATTTTTCAAGATTTATTAAAAGACACATCGGTAAATACGAAAACAAAATTAGCATTGGTTGAATTTGTTGACCGCTTGTTGGGGTTGCAATTTATCGATCGTGCCAAAAAATTGCATGATTTGGAATCTGTTGCGGCCCCTGATGAAATTGTCCAAATGGCCCAGCAACGTATAACGGCAAAGTTATCCAAAGATTGGGGGACCGCAGATGCACTGCGGGCACAGATTGATGACGCTGGTTGGACTGTTTTAGATACCAAAGATGGTTTTAAATTGGTAAAAAAGGCATAATAAAAAAACGTTCCGATTTTACGGAACGTTTTTTTTATAAAAATTATCTTGAAAATTGGCCTGTTTTGGTGTATATTGCCCGCATTAACAAGAGGAACGTTCATGAATTATCCATACATGCCAAAATCCACAGCGTTGTGGTTGGTTGAAAATACAGCATTAACATTTGAACAGATTGCAGATTTCTGCGGTTTGCATGAATTAGAGGTTAAAAATATCGCGGATGCCGAAAGCAGTAAAATCCAAGGTTTAAACCCTGTTTTGAATGGTCAGGTAACACGCGAAGATATTGCCGCATGCGAAGCGAATCCTGAAAAACGTTTGACATTGCGCGAAGAAATTGTTGTTGCACAAAAAGCACAAAATAAAAAGGGTGTTGGATATACACCAAAATTACATCGTCAAAATCGTTTGGGTGGAATTTTATGGATTTTGAAAAATTATCCAGAATTATCAGATGGACAAATTGCACGTTTGATGCGCAGTACAAATCCAACCGTTGCATCTGTTCGAAACAAAACCCATAAATCATATTCTGTTATTCAAATACAAAGTCCTATTGTATTGGGTTTGGTGTCAGAATCTGCATTGCACGATGCAATGGCCAAGATAAAGAAATAATATTGCATAGTATAAACGGGTTATGTTGATTTTATAAAATTGGGGGAATAGGGTAATGGTAAAAAAATTAGACGAAGCCACAAAATTGTTGATTGAATCTTTGCCTGAAAATTTGCAAAAATTGGCAACGTCGGCCATTGAAAATGGTTATTTGTCACAGGTTGAATTTAATGCTGCAACCGAAGCGGACGAAGTCCCCGAAGAAGAACAAGATGAAGTTTTGGATTTTTTTCAACAAGATTTAGGACTGGAAATCTTAGAAAGTGATGTATATCAGCAAAATATGGAAAAGTATTATGATGACGATTCCGATGAACCCCAAGATAAAACACGCAATTTATTAAATACCGAGGCTGAACAGGTTGATGTCAGTGATGACGATTATGAATACTTTGCCAAACAATTAGAACGCAGTCAAACAGGAAATTTGGTTTTAGGTGTTCAAGATTCTGTTCAGTCATATTTGAAACAAATTGGTACGGTTCAACTGTTGACCGCCGCAGGCGAGGTTGCAATTGCCCAGCGTATCGAAGCGGCAACCCGTTTAATGGTATATGGCCTGTGTGAAAGTCCCATGACCATTCAAGCGATGTTGGATTGGTTCCAACAATTGCAAAACGAAGATATTCGTTTGCGTTATATTTTAAATTTAGAGGTTATGTATTCCAGCGATGCCGAACAGAAATCATTGGCGGCATTATCTGAAACATTAAAATCCAAAGGTGTTGACCAAGTTGATGATTTAGATGATGATGACTTAGATGATTTAGAAGAAAATTCTGTCACAGATGAAGATGACGAAGATGACGAAATGAAAAAAGATGATTCACCGCGCGGAACATCGGGTGTACCAATTCCCGTTATGGAAGAATCATTAATGCCGTCTGTTTTGGAATTATTCACAAAAATTAAACGTATATTTACCAGTATGCAGAAATTGCAGTCTAAACGGTTGGATAATTTAACAGAATCCGATCAACCGGATGCCGCGCTGGAAAAGAAATATGCAAAATTACGTTTAGAATTATTTGAATCTGTCAGCAAAATTCGTTTGAATGATGATCGCATAGCGGAAATTTTGGAACATTTAACAAAACGTGACCAATTATTAATGGGGTTGGAAGGTAAGTTATTACGTTTGGCAATCGCCAATAAAATTAAACGCGAAGACTTTTTGGCCGAGTATGCCGGCAATGAAATGAATCGTAATTGGGTAAAAAAACTGGCACGCCACAAAAATCCTGTATGGGTAAATTTTGCCAATACACATGAAAAAGATATTTTAAAAATCCAAGAAGATATAATTGCAATTGCACACGAAACAGGGCAACCAACCGCCGAATATAAAAAGGTTGTAGAATTGGTTCGTCGTGGCCAGGCCGAAGCCGCCCGTGCAAAACGCGAAATGATCGAAGCCAATCTGCGATTGGTTATAAAGTTTGCCAAAAAATCCAGTAATCGTGGATTAGGATTGGATTTTTCCGATTTGGTCCAAGATGGTAATATTGGTTTGATGAAAGCGGTTGATAAATTTGATTATCGTTTGGGAAATAAATTTTCAACATATGCAACAAACTGGATTCAACAGGGTATATCACGCAGTATTGCCGACCAGGCACGAACAATTCGCATACCAGTCCACATGATTGATAATATACATAAAATCCAACGTGCAACACGTCAATTTATGCATAAATATGGACGTCAACCAACGGCCGAAGAATTATCCAAAATTATTTATTTACCGGTTGATAAAATCCACAAGGCGTTAAAGGTTAATTTAAAACCAATATCATTAGAAGCCCCCGTTGGCAGTGAAGATGACAGCAGTCGTTTGGAAATTATTGCAGATGAAACGGCGAAAAATCCGTTCACATCGGCCGCACAAAAGAATTTGCGTAAAATTGTTACACAGATTTTATCTGAATTGGACCCCAAAGAAGAAACTGTTTTACGTCAACGTTTTGGTATGAGTACCAACAAAACCAGCACTTTGGAAGAGGTTGGGGAATACATCGGTGTTACACGTGAACGTATCCGCCAAATTGAACAAAAGGCATTAAACAAATTAAAACACCCAACACGTGCACGTAAATTACGCAGTTTCTTGGAAGATTAATTTTTTGTTCGTTTGTGATGTGATCATTTAAGCCCCAAAAATCGATCCAAAATAAAAAATTATCCCCCAAAAAGATCAACTTTTTTCGGGGGTATTTTTTATGTAAAAACTTGAATTTATTCCTTTGGTGTTTTATAATATGGATGTTTAATTAAAAAAGGGAAAAATATCATGAAACAGACAATTTTATTAATGGTGGTTGCATTTACAATGTGCGGATGTTATACATATAAAACAACACATACAATTAAAACAGATGGCAAAGAATGCTCGTACACAGTCCACAAAAGTGGTAACGCATTGGTTGGATATTCCGAAACCGATTTAACAAATGAAAAACGTTCTGAAAAAGATTGTAATGCATGGATAAGTAAATAAAATTTATTCCAAAATCAAATCCCCACCACTTTGGTGGGGATTTTTATATTTATCTGCCATAAAAATCTAACCAACGTTTTACGTTTATACTGCATAAGTAGCATACCAAGTAAAAAATCTCAACAAAATTTTATCTTACACCACCATACAAGCACCAATTTTACAAAATGTATTTTATTGAATTTACATATTTATTCTTTATTGCTTAAACGTTTTTTCAATTTTAATTCAAATATAAATTTTTATTTGTCACCAAATCAACAAACAACAAATTCTAACGTTCGTTAAAACTTTATGCTTATGACGAACATAAACATCGGATGAATACTATGTCAAAACAAATGATTATTTATTGGTACACAACCAAAAAACAATTCAATGAAATTGAACCAGGGCAAACTTGGTGTATTGGTGAAGTTGATCCGAACGCCGGTAAGTATTTTGGTATGTCCACCGCCAAAGCGGCCGAAAACCGCGTGCGTGAAGAACTGGGCAAAACCAAAGACGGGGCACGCATAACATTTGATGATATCGCCGATTTAGAATATGATTCATTTGAATTTCCGAACCCAAATAACAAAGAAAAAGGTATGGATAAAGATATCCATGCAATGTTAAAAAACATTAACTGTAAACAAATTGCCACAGAATGGTTTAATACCACGCCTGATGAAATAAAACGTGTCATAGGGCATTTGGTTGCGGGGACATCACTTGGCACAAAATACGAATTACGCAAAAGACAAAGTGACGCAATCGGCGCATTCAAGAAAGCATTGGATAATAAACAAAAAAAGTTTGGTTTATTCGCAATGCCACGATTTGGGAAAACAATATGTTCATTTGAAATGATGAATTTGTTGTTTGAAAGATTTCCAGACAAAAAATACATATTCTTTATTTCTGCAAAACTGGATGCAGAACAAGCATTGCGCGAAGATTATTATAAATTTGACCAAAGTTGTAATTTCAAATTATGTTTATATGATTCTGATACCAAGGTCACATTAGAAGATTTACAAAAAGATAAATATCTGTTCTTTGCCAGCAAACAATGGTTTGATGGTAAAAACTTAGATGAAATAAGAAAACGGTTCCCCTGTGTAAATCACGACGATTGTGCGGCAGTGTTTTTTGACGAGGCTCATTTTGCCCGCATGACCGATAATGCCCAAGGCACAATACGTTTATTAAATCCGTGTATGCAGATTGATATTACCGGCACACCGTTCAGACTAAAAACTAACGAAGATTACGACGATAACAACTCGTATGTTTATAGTGTTTTGGACGAATATGACGATTATGAAAATTCAGACAACAAAGACGCATTCCGGTTAAAGAATCCTGAAATGGTTTATATAACACCGAAAAATGAATTCTTTAAAACAGACAGTTCTTTTGGTGAATTTTTTGACAGTGATGACTGCAAAGACAGTATCAAAGAATGGGTGTCCAAAACATTCTATGGTGGAAAATTTAATATCGACGGCAAACCATTGCCGATAACTAATGCCATTGTGGTTTTACCGCCACGCCGTAAATATTGCGATTTGTTTGCTGCGGCTGTTAATGAATTGGTTCGCGACAACAAATACGCCATCAAATGCACAAAAACCACTACCAAAGATAACGATGACAGGGACTATATTCCTGACAATGAACAACGTTTCAAAGAATGGAATCGTATATGTAAAAACGAACCAAATTGTTTCCACCTGTTGGTGACAATTGGTAAAGGTTTACAGGCCGTGTCATTTCCCGATTGTCATGCAGTTATAATGATGTGTGATATGACATCGCCAGAACAATACATTCAGGCAGCATTTCGCAGCAAAACACCAAACGGTATCAAAAAAGAAGCATATGTTGTTGACTATAACAAAGGTCGCACATTACAGGTAATTGATACATTCATCAAGAATCATTTATTGGTCAAGGCATGTGACGCAAATTACAAAACAGAATATCAACGTGCTTTATCGCGTATTGATATCCGTGACCACACACTTGTTCGCCAAGAATATACATTTGAAGAAATATTCCAAACATTCATATCAAATTGGAATATTGAAAGAATTACCGACACCATCGATTTTGATATAGAAAGATTGGTTAACAAGATAGATTTAAGTCAGGTTAAATTATCAGATTTACAAAAACCCCACCAGTTAACATTACAGTTAACTGAACGTGGCGACGATTATGAGCAATCAGACCCCGAAGAGCCAGAAACAGGCACAGATGATGGCGGTAACGGCGGTGCCAAACATTTGGCACCTGATTGGTTGGAAAAACATATAGAAAAATTGAAATCAGATTTAATTAAATACGGATATATCCCATTTGGCGGCAAAGAATCAGATAGATTGAAAGATATAAATCCGGATGAAATACAAAGACGTGCATTACCGGTTGGCAAAAATGACGACGAACAAGATGTTTGGTCATATCTGGGCGGTGAAGGTGATTGGGATGATATATACATTGATGAATCTGGCCTGTCACCATCTACAGTTCGTTGGAAATACGTTATAAATAACAAGTTTGTTAATGTTAGTGGCGAAGGTTCACACGGTGATGGTGCCGCTGATATAAAAAAGGCGAAGGCATTCATAAACGCAATTATTCGTTATTTACCTGCATATTTCTTGGTTTCCGGCGTTCCAAATGGGTTTGATGATTTCAAAGACCGTTTCGGTCGTCAAACCGTTTCTGAAAAGCACCAAGAACGTCGGTTATTCCGTGAATTTATGGGAATGGGTATAGATTATCGTTATATCATTGAAATATTGAAAGTATGTGACGCAGGCAGTCGTGAACAAATCATTGCATATTGTGCGGACAAAGTTGCCAAATGTTATACCGCGGATGGCAAATTGATTCCAGAAAACGTTTTGGAATTACTGTGGGTTTATAAAAAAGACGGCAGTCGCCCCGTTCCAAAAGAATTGGCCGACATAATGCGCAAAGATAAAAACTATGACATTGTCGT
>JAZLJO010000016.1:0-28091 GCA_045617905.1 Candidatus Enterousia sp. | reverse complement strand
GGAATATCGTTTATTGGGTAATGATTGGAAGCGTCATCATATCCCATTTGTTGCATTTTGTGAAAAAGGTAGATTTGATACATATCATTATCATATATTTTTGTATAATAATGATATTAGATTGAACCGTATGCATAGAGCGATGCAGAAAGTATTTAAAGATACGGGATATGACAGTGGTATATTGTATTTAGACCCATTTTTTACTGTTAATACGCCTGATTATTGTACCAAAGAGATAATTGCAGATAAGAACAAGCATTTTGATACGGATAATATAATAATTTCACAGGAACTGTTTGGGATTTGATTAAAACCATCCATAAATTCACATAAACCAGCCAGGAACAAGCATAAAAGGGAAATGTTATAAAGTATAAGTCAATGTAGATATGAGCATTTCTGGTGTGTTTATGTGATTTTTTATAACATATCTTTTTTTATTCTCTTTTTACTAATATGTTTATCCAAAGAGACATTTCGTAAATCTCCGATAAAATCCTTCCCTTTGTATTCTTTTTTTATTGTTTCAAAGTTTTTAACAGTTTTAATGAACTCAGATGAATTCATTTTCAATGTATAATTGTATTTATCGAATAAATCAAAAATTATAAAATCTAAATATTTTTTATGTTTTTTTAACCAATTATAGACGTGTTTAAATTCAATATACAGTAATGTGTCTGTTTTCCTATCTGAATTATAATATCCGTTTAATTCACGAATAGATAAAAATATCATTAAAAATTCTTCTTTGTTAGAATTTGCTGTTGTTGCGGGTATTAAATCCAATGTTTCATTACGGACAATATTTTCCTGCACATCTACTAATTCATCTGAATTTATATGAAGTATAGCCATAGTGTTTGCTTTTTCAAAAGATGGTAATATGTGTACTGGCACCAGAACTTTTGATTGCATTAATTGGGCTAAGAAATAATTCCAACTTTCATTATCTTTGAAACAAGTGTATTCTGCTAGTGCTGAAGCTAATGTTCCATCAATATAATCGGCGTCACCAATACCGTGAATTATAGAGTAATTAAAATCTAGTTCAAAATCTTTATACTTACTGTATTCCAGTACCAAAGTTGGTATTTTGTCCATATACCAGAAAAATAATAGATTTTTATACTGTATTTTTCCTATATCTGTTGAAATCAAATTTAAAATAAATTCTTCATTTATGCTTTTGTTGCTTTCGATGATTCTTTTACCAAAATCAGTTATTGAATAATAATTAACTTTTGATGGTTTACCCGTACCTGCATTTACATAATAGCTAGAAGGTCCTTCTTTTTCTATTTTTATCAGGTTCATCAATAACAATAAATAGACTGCTGTTTCTGCTATTACATCCACCGCACGCTTCATGTTTGTATGATTTGGACAATCTATTTGCTTTTTTGTTAAACGCATATCTTTCCATATTTGTTCTCTTAAAACATCGTATGGCGCTGGTTTTGACATATTATAAAAACCTTTTAATATGCAGTCGCACCAATATTTAGAATGAAGAATCGGCGTTGCAAAACTGTAGCACATTTTTGGGTCTTGTTCGGTCAGAAAACTCATTTTTTATTAACCTTTTGTAAAAAAGTATGTAATTCACTACATTTCTGTTTTTTGAAACGTTTTTTACTTGGATAAAATAGAGAATATTCTTTTAATTGTGGTATATCTTGCACCCAATGTGAATAATAATACCCAAACACAGGAATATTTTGTGATATAAATTTGTGTAATAATTCCTTATTTTCTATTAAAGATTCTTTGGCATATTTTGTCCAATCAGATTTATTTGGTATTTCAGACATGTTTGCCGTATGATAAGGGTAATATTCTAACATTAATACATCAGATTCCCGTAAGTCATTGTTTATAAAAACTGTATAAAAATCATCAAACCATTTATTATATTCTCTTAAAACAGTTATAGAATTACCAGAATCTTTATAGACTCCCTCATTATTCATGGTGTAGTCAGGTAATCTTTTCGGAAATTCTGTTGAATCGCCCGGATTTAATAACAATATAACCAATTTTGGGTTATATTCATTCCCATACCGTTTGACTGGTAAAATATATAAATTTTGTTGCATTTGTTTTACTTATTCTTATTAGCAATCTATGTGTATAGATTACTAACCTATTCAACAAAAAGCAATCCTAATTCAAAGCGTGGACAATAAAAAAACAAAACACAATAAAGTATAAGCCAAATCAAATTAGAGCAATTCTGACGAATTTAATAAATGTTTGTTTTTTGTAATATATCATGTATAATCGAACTCATGGAAAGAATTAGCAAATTTTTTAGTATATTGAAAAAACTTATTAAAATATTTAGTATATTATTTGTAAGTATAATTTTATGTTATTTTTGCCATCTTGCTATAGGCACACAAGTTGTAAGTGTTCCGGTTCTAAATGTAAGAACATGTTCTAGTACAAATTGCGACATTATAACAAAATTAAATAAAGGTGATACTGTCGATATTGTAAAAGAGTATGAAAGTTGGGTTGAAATAAAAACTGCGGACAAAAAGCAAGGGTTTGTAATAAAAAAATCTTTGGATTACAATTATTTTGCCTGGGTTATATTATTTCTAGTTCTTTGTGTTTTTATTTGGAGATGGACAACATATTTAAATAACAGATGTCCTGGTTGCAAAAAATCTACGCTACAACAAATTGAAAAAAAATGTATAGAAAAACATAAAACCAACATAAAGACTACATTGTATACTTATCATAAAGATGGAAAAACATCTCGTAAAGAAGTCTTAGTACCTGCAACAGCATACACTTATGAAATTACGAAAAAGTGCTCAAATTGTGGTCATATAACAAATAAGATAATCAAAGATACGGTTAAGGATTAATTTTTCTAATATTGTTTATCGCATCAGTAAATCGTTTATACATAATTTCTTCATGAAAATTGTTAATAGATTTTGCATGTTTAGATAATGCATATAAAAACTCGTTAAAATACGGTGTATCTTTATAGATATCTTTATTTGTTTCAAAAAACTTTGCAATTTGACTATATTTGATAAGAATGTACTTTTCTGTACGATTCTTATCGTATTTTTCCATGTTTATATGATTATAATCTGGGGCAAACACAAAGAAATGTCTACGATGTTTCTTATATTCTTGTCCTACTATTTTGCGATATTTATCTAATTGAGTTTGTACTATTTCACCACCGATATCATGTCTGCCATTTATATCGGACTTAATTTTATTTTCAATAACAATTGCGTGTTCATTATTAGTTAAAAATAAATCTATATTATTCCATTCTCTTTGTGTGGTGAACACATTGTCTGTATCCACATTTTCTATTTTCAAAACATCATGAATAAATTTGAAACATCCTTTTTGATTTGAATCAAAAATATATTTAAAAAGATTAGAAAACACCAACTCATCATAACCTTTTTTTATAATATCTATAAAATCATAATGTGTTTTATTATAATTATGGTCATTATTTGATACGGATTGAGTACTATTTACTCTTTCCCAGTTTTCTTTGTTTTTAATAATTTTTTGTAAAACTTCAAATCCCTTTGTGTTAGAAGAAATATACATCTTTGGACTTTGTGACGGAAATTTTATAATATCTTCCATATAATAACAGTTTTCATTCGCTTTATCTGTTGATATGTATATTGGTTGTGTGGCTTTTAATACAGAGCCTGCTTTGAAAGTAATATACATAGCTTTTTCATTACCAGCATTTTCCTTAAATATTTTATAAGGTTTTAAATCACCATAAGTAATATTATTATTGTCAATATAGTTAATTTGCTCTGCGTGTTTGGCTTCTTGTTCTTGGGTTAATGTTTTGTTTATATAAATTATTTGTTCCAAATCTGTTGCTTTTGCAATGATTTCTAAAATTTTTGAACTATGTCTTTTTACTAAAAGAATGGTTTTAATTTTGTTGTTATGTGTATTGTGCATTGTTCCATATGGTAAAACATATATGTAATTAGAGCCATTATCAGATTTAAATAAATTTATAATTTCATGTCCTATATTAGTGTCCTCTAAATATGAACCCGTAAACATGATATTTAATAAAATTTCTTCTGACATCTTAGACACCCATATTTGTAGCTCTTTTACATAATAATATCATAATATATAGGATAATATCCACAAACATATATATTTTTTATAAAGTCTGGTCTGCCCGATAGGTCATATCACAAAATAAACAAACCGTGGATAATAAGAAAATCAAAAGACAATAAACTATAAGCCAAATCAAATTGGGGCATTTCTGGACCAAATATGGATTAAATATAAAAAAGAACCCGTTGAAACAAATCAGCGGGTTGATTTACACCTTGGATGATTAATACATAATGACTCTACCCATACAAGCGACATTATTTTCTTTTATATTGTGTAATGCTGCTTTTGCTTGTTCGTAATTAAAGAAAATATCAGGAAGAATCATTCCATTTACTTCAAGTTTAAAATATGTGCAATTCATTGTTATTCCTTTAATATTCGTTTGCTTTCATAATTGTTAAAATTCTGCAGGTTTTATTTTCATCTTCTGGATTTTCTGAACCATATACACAATCAATATCGTAATAATCTATTTTCCAGAAATAATCGGTATTGTTATGTTCCAGTTTCCCAAAATCATGTTCTTGGTAAACATCATTCTCAGCATTGAAATTATTGAACAGTTTAACCTTTATTAGGATTTTCAACTGTTCATCAAATGGTAAATTTGAAACATCCTGCGTCAGAATCACTTTATCTTTACCAGGATTAAATATGTTCTGACGCAGTTTATCATTCAATTCTGCAATCTTATTCGTATTCATTACGCAACCTGTAATTCTGACACAAATTTATTGAATTGATTCAATGAAGAACGCACCGAACGGGAAATTTGTTTCCCAAGTATCTGTTTCGTGCCACCATTTTGATACTGCGGACAGATACTTGTAATAGAATCTGCTAATTGTTCGATTGTCAGACCTTCTTTTTGTAATACAAATTTGATTGAGCGGCAATAGTCATATACCGTTGATGGACGATTATTAACTACCGTCGCATAACCTTTGTCGATTAACCATTTTCTATATTCGTTTAACATTTTTTATCCTTTTTTCAATGTATTAACTATTTAAACGATATAGATTATGACGTGATTTTTTGCGCTTGTACGCAAAAAAACGCAGAAATCTGCACTTTTTTACTATTTAATTCATATAGTTAATAAAAAGAGCAATAAAAAATGTGCATTTTATCCAGAAATGTTATTCCGAATACCCCCTAGGGTGCATTATTGGTCGTAAAACACACGACGGTATCAATAGAATCCGTCGTTTTTTAAATCAAAATACATAATGATTTATAAAAAAATAAATTCCGGCGATAATAAAAACCACCCCGGTGATTTTCCTAAACCAGATTTCAAATTTGGCAATGCTGTCATAAATGCGACCAACTTTGTTAACTGCAAACGCAATCACAATGGCGAACAATGCGACTGGCAACCCTGTGCCTATGCCGAACATAAACGGAACCAAGAACACAGAACCTGTTTCCAGTGCAAGACTGGTCAGACTGCCAAAGAACAATGCCGCACTGATTGGACATAATGAAAGTGCAAAGATAACGCCAAGTAAAATTGCGCCAACAGCGGATGACGCATTTACTTTTTTGCATATATCGGTTGCGTGCAGGCCACAGGAAAATTTTAGTTTGATTATATCCACCAAAACCAATCCAACCAGCACCAACAGCGGCGCAACTATCAAATTCATATATGTTTGCAGGAAATTAGCAATGGCCGGTATTGCAAGCAAGCCGGACGCAACCACCGCCCCCAACAACAAATATGTTATTGTCCGCCCCAAGGTGTACAAAATCCCGGCCAAAACCGTTCTTTTTGGATTTTGTATGTTTTTTGATATAAAAGATATTGCCGCGATATTTGTTGCCAATGGACACGGACTCAATGATGTCAATATGCCCAACCACAAAGCGGACAGCAAAGCAAAAAACATTACACGCCCCACTATTTGAATTGTTGGATTTCTTTTGTGATATAGTTTTCAAACCCGGATTCAGAACCGATATAATCCCAAATTTGGGTCAAGTTTTTCCATTGTTCTTTGCCGTCAACAGTTTTAGTTAAAACAACGCTTTTGGTGTATAAACCGTATTTTTGTATGGCCGGCTTGTATTCCGCCTTTGATAAATCCGCCGATACAAAATGCACGCTTTTATCGTTCATTTTTTCAACCGATTGTTTCGTATAGGCTTCTATTTTTTTGCAGGTCATACAGCGCGGACTTTGCCAAAAATAATACACATTAACATCGCCCGCATACGCGTTAAAGCCCAGCATAGCAGATACGCCAATCACAGATAACATTTTCTTTATCATATCAATTCCTTTATTTCTTCTGGTGTTAAAACATTTCCCGATGCGACAACTTTTCCATCCACCGCCAACGCCGGCAAAAGTATGCAATCGAATTTCATTATTTTCATAATGTTTGTGATTTTTTCTATTTTATAGTCAGCGTTGCCGTTAACCGCAATATTTACATTTTCATATAATTTTTTGCATTTAGGGCAACCGGTGCCAAGTATCTGTATCGTTTTCATTTTTGCCACCTTTTACAAGACCAAGTTATAAAAATACCCGACCAAGACAAACGTCACGAACATAAACCCGACAAATCTGATTAACAGTTCTTTTTTCATAACCTTGGACAAGATAACCATTTCGGGCAACGATAACGCGACCACCGCCATCATAAATACCAACACACTGCCAATGGCGGCACCTTTGCTAATCAATACCTGGGCGATTGGGATAATGGTCGTTGCATCTGCATACAGCGGAATCCCCACGGCCACCGACAACGGCACCGCAAACAGATTGTTAGTCCCCATATATTTCACAAAGAATTCTTGCGGAACATAACCGTGCAAGAACGCACCAACACCAACTCCCAACAAAATAAATGGCCATATTTTTTTGAACAAACCGGTGGCGTATTCAAACGCGTCTTTTATTCTGACGGCTATCGTTGGGCGACTGGCACCCGCACCACAAGAACACGAACAGGCACAACAGCCGCGTTTTGCTGTATTCTTTTTCAACAGATAATCCTGCAAATATTTATCCCAGCCCAATTTGCCTATCAGCATACCGCCAAACACACCGACCAATATACCGGTTGCGATATATATTGCCGTGATTTTCCAACCAACAACACTGGCCAAGACCAAAATCGCGATTTCATTTATCATCGGCGACGTGATTAAATAACTCATTGAAACACCAAACGGAACCTGTGCTTCGGAAAAACCGATAAAGATTGGAATCGAAGAACAAGAGCAAAACGGTGTTATTGCACCAAACAGCGCGGCAAAAAAGTGCGCCAACAGTTTCGGTTGACGTTCAATAAACTTTTTCAGTTTATCGTTATCAATATAACTGCGTAAAAAAGATATTGCTATCACGATAGCAAACAGCAAAAACGATATTTTCAAAACATCGTAAATGAAAAAGTTAAGTGCTTCGCCCAGACTTGTCGTTGCGGACAACCCTAAAACATCATACACAAACCAATCTGCAAATCGCAGAAACATACCTTCCTCCTTTTGTTGACATTCGTTTAACTATATGCCATAATTGACATGTAATATAAAATATTCCATTTTTGGCATATAGTCAAGGACAAATTATGAATAAAAGTTTGAATGAACAAAAGGCGGAAGTATTTAAGGCACTATCCAACCCGGTGCGCCTTGATATAATTGATTTGTTATTAGGCGGTGAAAAATGCGTTTGTGAAATACAGCAGGAATTGAAAAAATACGAACAGGCGCACATTTCTAAAAGTCTTGCCAAATTGAAAAAGGTCGGCTTGTTAAAAGACCGCCGGGATGGAATGAACATTTACTATTCATTAAAGATTTGTTGTATGAAGGAATTTTTTGGGTGCCTAAACACCATTTTAAGTGACAACGATAATACTTGTTGCCAACAATGAAGCATTTTTATTGTTCAACGATAAATATTTACTTATTAAAAAATCAACAAATTATAAACAAAAAACAGTACAGAAATAATTATCAAAATTGTGGTCTGCCTTGTTGGTCAAATCAGATTATTTTTTTATCCAGGTCAGTAATTTTTCGTTCAGGGGGTGTTTGTTGGTTGCTTTGGCAAGGATTACATCTTCTAACTGTTTCTTGATTTTATTATCAACTGGGGCGATTGTATCTGGGTATGAAACAACCATTTCATCTGTATAAAGGTTGATTTTAATACCGGTTAAACACAAACAATTGTCAACAATTAGTTTAACGTCATAGATTGTTTCTGAATTGTTGTTGATATCTGTTAGTTCAATATTTGTAATACGCATAACATCACCTTTGTTTTTTATATTGAACTGCAGATTTTAAGCATTTTTTATTAAAACAGGATAAATGCAGGATGGTTTGCCCTGTCGGTCAAACCACATTTTTTATATATTTATCAGAATTGGAAAAATGTTGTCCGAATTGGAAGTTTAGTTCGTAGAGATTGGTTGTGGGTTCAAATTCTATATAGCATCTCTGACACGGTTGTGATGTCAGTATGAAACAATAAAGATGTTATACAATGACCGATTTTGATTTATTAAAAAAAGAAATAAAGAAAGCGTTCCCGGGTGAACATATACCAGATAAAAAACTGACATCAATGACATGGGAATTAGTTGATTTTTTTACAATGGCTGCAAAAGCATATAAAACCAGCAAAACAGAAAAATAATTACGTATTTTCAATTTAATACACGATAAAGTTTTAATATATAAGGAGTAAAATTATGGAAAACATTTTTAATACTAATAATTTGTTCGCAAAACCAAGTGGTCCAACAGCAAAAGAAGCGGTGATTTTTGCCAGAGTATCATCAAGAGAACAAGCCCGCGGACAATCCACAACTGCACAGATTATGAATTGCCAACAATACTGTGTTTCAACGGGTATAAAAGTAATAAAAATATTTAATATTACTGAATCTTCAACACGCGGTGAACGAAAACGATTTAAAGAAATGTTGGAATTTGTAAAAGCAAGAAATAAAAAAACACTTATTATTGCAGACTGTGTTGACCGTATTCAACGAAGTTTTAAAGAATCTGTTGAATTAAAGGATTTAGCAGAAAAATCTATATTGGAAATTCATTTCCTGCGAGAACACCTGACAATTACAGACCATTCAACATCTAATGAACAGATACAATGGAATGTGACAGTATTAGCTGCACAATCTTATGTTGATAGTTTACGCGATAATGTAAATCGTTCAATGCAGATAAACTGGTCTAACGGTTTGTGGCAATCGTTCGCGCCACTTGGGTATTTAAACACAAAAGATGAAAAAGGTAATGCAACACTTACACAAGACCCGGTTCGTGCGCCTTTGGTTAGAAAGATGTTTGAAGAATACGCAACGGGTCAGCATTCTGTGAAAAGTATTGCAAAATGGGCACACGATAATGGTTTAACCTTACGAAAAACACCAACTAAACCTGAACGAGATATACCAAACTCGACAATTCATACAATGTTGCAAAATCCTTTCTATTATGGCGTGATGGTTATAATGGGCAAAAGAGTAAAACATATCTACGAACCCATAATTGATGAAATATTGTTTGAACGTGTTCAAGATATATTACACGGCAGATGTAAATTACCAGCGAAAAGAGTATACGGTGAAAAGCAATTTATGTTTCGTGGTATTGTTAAATGTGCACATTGCGGACATACAATGACACCAGAAAAACATCGTAAACCAAACGGCAAGGAATACAGTTATTTAAGATGTAGCCACATGGATGAAGGTTGTTCACAAAAACCAATCAGAGAAGATGAATTATTTTCACAATTGGAACAAGAATTAACCGTAAATTGCAAATTATCTGACAAAGCACTTGGTTATATAAGAAATTTGGTTCAAAATGACCTGGAAAAAGAAAATCAATTCAAGCTTGGTACAGAAAAGTATGTTTTGAAGCGTATTACTGAATTAAAAGCAAGAAAACAAAGATTAACAACAGCATGGGCGGATGGTGATATTGATAAAGAATCTTATGAAGAAGCCAAGAAAAGCACAGAACAAGAGATTCAAGAACAAGAAAAAATATATAACATGTATGTTGAAACGGGTACAAATATACTTGAAACTTTGGATAATGTGGAAAAAATCTTTGAAAACCCTTTATTTTTCTTAAAAAGTTCGCAAATTGAGGTTAGGAGTGCGTTTTTAAGGCTGATATTTGCGAACTGCTATGTAGACAATAAAAAAGCCCGGTTTTCCTTAAAGAAATCGCTTTCTTTGTTCGTGAAAAACCGGGATTTTGAACTTTGGCAGCCCCAACCAGATTCGAACTGGTGTTCTCGCCTTGAAAGGGCGGTGTCCTGGGCCTCTAGACGATGGGGCCAAAACCATACATGAATAAATGCCAGCGGATTATAACCGACATTTATTATGTTGTCAAGATATTTTATTTCGAAACACGTTCCCGAAATTCATTGCTGGGGCGAAATGACGCAACACGGCGGGCAGATATTACCGCCATTTCACCTGTTTTAGGGTTGCGACCGATTCGTTGTGTTTTTGTTAATATCTTGAAACTGCCAAAGCCGGCAAATTTAACTTCTTCGCCATGAATTAACGATTCGCGAATTTCATCAAATATTATATCGATTAATTTGTACGAATCTGCAGATGTTAAACCAAATTTTTCACGTAATCTGGTTGCCAAATCATTTCTTGTTATCGTTGCCATTTTTTACACCCTGATTAATGCCGCACCCCAGGTCAGACCACTGCCGAATGCGGGATATAAGATTAATTGTCCGTGTTTGATTAAACCTTGGTCAAACGCATACGCGATGGCCAATACACCAGAGGCACCGCTGGTGTTGGCATGTTTATCAACCGTAACGATAATTTTGTTTAACGGAAAACCCAAACGCTGGGCACCACTTTGGATAATACGTAGATTCGCCTGATGTGGAATAATCCAATCGACATTATCTGCGGTTATTCCGGCATGTTCCATTATATAACTTGCCGCGGCGGGTATCAATGTTACAGCCTTTTTATATGTTTCAGGGCCATTCATTGCAATGTGATGATCCGGGGTGCCATGTAACATATCAAATTCACAGCCATCGGCCATTACAACTGTGTCGATAATACCAGAATAACTGGACGATGAATGTTCAAATATCAAAGCACCGGCCCCATCACCAAATAAAACAGCAGTACTGCGATCAGACCAGTCAATCATTCGTGACATTTTTTCAGCACCAATAATCATAATGCGCTTGTGCATACCGGCGGTAAAAAATCCACGTGCACAGTGCAGGGCGTATATATATCCAGAACATGCACCGCGGACATCAAAGGCCGGTGCATTGTTTTTTGCACCCAATCGACCCATAACTTGAGCAGCAACGGATGGAAAATCTAATTCAGCAGAGGTTGTCGCAACAATCAACAAATCAATATCATTAATATTTAGTCCTGCATTAACCAATGCACGTTCTGCTGCAATTGTCGCCATGTCTGTCACGGTTTCATCATCACGGGCAAAATGGCGTTCGCGCATGCCTGTGCGTTGAACAATCCATTCGTCAGACGTGTTCATTATTTTTTCAAAATCTGCATTAGTCATAATACGTTCTGGTAAATAAGAACCGTATCCGATTAATTTACTGCCCATATGCCTTCCTTTGTTTTTCGCAGGCATTATACAAACCGTTAATACAACTTGCAATATTAAAATCAAAGAATTAAAATCATAGGGAAAATTCATTTCGTTTTGTCCCCATAGTTCAACAGGATAGAACAAATTCCTCCTAAGAATTAAATCCAGGTTCGAGTCCTGGTGGGGACGCCAAATAAATAATGAAAATTCGAATATTTGTTTGACTTTTGGCTGTTTGTAATATAAAATTCGCACGCATACGCACGAATGGTGTGGGTGTTTAATTGGCGAAAATAATAAACTAAGCCGAATGGAGTAAAAATGATTGAAAAAAACTGGATGACTTTGATTAAGCCAAAACAGCTGAATGTCAAGGTTGATGAACATAATCCAAATCTGGCCACATTGGTTGCAGAACCATTGGAAAAGGGATTTGGTTTAACGTTGGGAACCGCGTTACGTCGCGTTTTATTATCATCTTTGCAGGGGTGTGCACCAATTTGTATAAAAATCGATGGTGTTCAACACGAATTTTCCAGCATCCCAGGTGTTCGTGAAGATGTTACAGATATTATTTTAAATTTAAAGGGTGTTTATTTCAAGGCATTGACCGAAGGTCAGCACAAAGCGGTGTTAAAGGTTAAAGGGCCAGCCGTTGTTACAGCAGGCATGATTGAAACATCTGGTAACGTTGAAGTTATGAACAAAGATGTTGAATTGTGCACATTGGACAAAGGTGCCAGTCTGGATATGGAAATAACATTGGCCACGGGCCGTGGTTATGTTCCGGCGTCACAACATGCAGATGGTTTGCCGTTGGGTGTAATCCCAGTTGATTCTATATTTTCACCAATTTTGAATGTTGCAACAGAAGTTTTACCAACCCGTGTTGGTCAAAGCACTGATTTTGATAAATTGGAATTGACTGTTAAGACAAACGGTTCTGTTTCACCAGAAGACGCAATTGCATATGCATCACGTATTTTGACAGATCAGTTGGTTGTATTTATCAATTTCGAAGATCCAATGCAGATTAGCGCAGCACCTGAAGAAGAAAAAGCAAAAGATACATTGCCATTTGATCCAAAGTTGTTAAAACATGTTGATGAATTGGAATTGTCCGTTCGTGCAAACAATTGTTTGAAAAATGACAAAATCAATTGGTTGGGTGAATTGGTTCAAAAAACCGAAGCCGATATGTTAAAAACACCAAACTTTGGCCGTAAATCTTTGAATGAAATCAAAGCACAATTAGAAGCCATGGGATTGGGATTGGGTATGGAAGTTCCAGGTTGGCCACCAGAAAATATTGCTGAATTGGCCAAAAAGTATGAAGATCCATACAAATAATAATATTCTGTCCCATGAAAATCAGAAAGTCTGATTTTTGTGGGGCAAAATCCCGTGATACTGAAATAAAATAAATTTCAGGTTACGGCGTCTCAAAAAAAATCCCCGATATTGTCGGGGCAGAAACACAAAGGAGTAATCAAATGAGACATCAGAAAGCAGGTCGTACATTTAATCGCGACACAAATGCCCGCAAAGCCTTATTTATTGGTTTGGCGAAAAACTTGATTGAAAAAGAACAGATTAAGACAACTTTGCCAAAGGCAAAAGATTTACGCAGTGTCGTTGAAAAACTGATTACTCGTGCCAAGGTTGATACTGTTGCGAATCGTCGCTTAACAGCATCAGAATTGGGTAATGGTTCAGATGCCATAGTAAAGAAATTATTTGGTGTTTTGGGCCCACGTTATGCACAACGTCCAGGTGGTTATACCCGTGTATTAAAAGCAGGATTTCGTTATGGCGATGCGGCACCAATGGCAATTATTGAATTGGTTGATCGTGATGTAAACGCAAAAAAGGCGACACCTGTTGCAGAAACCGCGGAAACACCGGTGGAAGAACCTGCAAAAAAAACACGTGCATCAAAAAAATAATTTGTAATGCATGTAAAAAAATCCCACCAATCGGGTGGGATTTTTTTTACTGATAAATAATTATTGGTCACAACACTCAGAATTATATTTAAAAGTTCCTTTTTCATCAGAAGAAATACTATCTGTTAAATGGCATTTACAATCTAGTATTGATTTTGCACCAGATGATTCTGTGGTTAGACCGTCTGGGCATTGACTACAAATATCAGAACCCGATTCATAATAGCCTTTTTGGCATAAGCATTCAGAATGTGTGTCATTTAGTACACGATGGTTTGATGTTGTATTTCCACATGAAAATATGTAACAACCAAGATTTCCGTCTGATCCCAAATCTTTTCCGGATGTTGAGGAGGTATTACACAATGAATAAACCAGTGAATAAGCTGCAGCACCAATTGGGGTTATTGAACCGCAATCATTTGATGGTGATGACAGTTTGCTACAATACGTTTTTCCGTTGATTACTAGTGATTGATATTGACAGTTTTTGCATTCTGTAGATGTTGTAGATATACACGAAGATGCGGTTGTTGCGCCAATGGATGATGTTGTTGTGCCGGCTGGGCATTTAGTGCAAGAAGATGTTCCGTAATATCCTTTGCTGCATACGCATTTTGAACTGGTGGACAGTTCCATGTTTTCCGGACATTTGCAATCAGATAAAGATGTTGAACCGCTTGGTGAAGTGGTTCCAGTTGGACATGCTGTACAGATACTTGTGGTACTGTTGTAATAATAGTTAGCCTGACAGTAACAAAAATCTACAGTTGAATTATTGCCCATGGTGGATGTTTTATTGCCAGGACATGCAGAACATCCAGAGGATGCGTTTCCGTAATAGCCACTTTTACATAAACAGTTTGATAATGAAGTTGAACCGGTGGTTCGTGTACTGGAATTACTTGGGCATGCTTTACAATTTTCGTATGGATTACCACTTGTACTATAATATCCTACGGCACAGTGACAGCCATTATTTAGTATATATCCAGATGAACTGTTACTTCGGCCCGTCTGTGTATATCCACCAGCACATGTGTTACAATAACACAAAATATGTCCTTGAGCGTCTTTTGTTTCAGAAGCCCAAGCAGAACATTTAACGTCTGAAAAAATGTCAGAACATCCAGCGAATGCGCTATTTACATTCATCATACAAATTAAAGCTGTAGCGATTTTTATAATTGATTTATTGTATTTTTTAGACATTTTCCCCCCATAAAATCATGGGGAAATATTATTATTATTATTATTATTATTATGCAAGAAAAAATGTGTCGAAAAATCGACACATTTATAAAAAATTACAACTGCAAACGTCAAACCTTAGTGTGACATTTTACCTTCGGTCATAACAACGTGTTTGCGTAATTTTGGATCGTATTTGCGCATTTTCATTTTACCAGCGGTATTTTCCGATTTGGTGTTTTTTGTTGTTGTATAAAAATAACCGGTTTCTTTGTTTTCCAGTTTGATAACTTCCTTGCTGCCTTTTTTAGATGCCATTTTATTATACCCTTTGTAAAAATTCTGTGTTGATTCTATGGTATTTTATATCAAAAATCAAGTTATTTCTTTTGGTTGGATTTACCGCACCAGCCATCACGATGGCCCCCGTTGTATTTGCGTCCAAGATTTTCATTAATTAATATTTCACCAACGTCACGATTTTTTGAATCAAATACGTATGCATCAATTCGCCCCAAGTATTTATCGTCCTTGATTTCTGCCAGTTCAACAACCGTGCCAACAGGTATTAAATCTGCCAATCGTGCCTTGGCCCGTTTTGCGGCCTGTATTTCAAAATCACATTTCCCATTTATTTCGGGTGTATCAATGTTCATTAATCGGACCCGTGCAGGTATTTGTATATTATTTGTAACGTGAATATGGGCAGCAAATGTGTCTCCATCAAATATATAATCAACGGTTGCAGGAATTGCATTTGCATAAGACGTTCCAAAAATAAAAAATAAAAATGCAAATCTTAACATTTTTTGGCCTTAGGGTAAACGTGGCGACCAGGTCGGTTCAACACCATTTATGTTTTCGGGTAATTCAATGTCATACATATTATGGCCGGTTATGTCAACAGTTCGAATATGGCTGATACGTTCCATATCGTTATCAGATTTTTCTGTTTCGTAATAAACCACACGTCGGCTGTTTGGTGCCCAGGACGGGGCCTCCATATACCAACCGCCGGCCAATATTTTTTCGTTTCGACCGTTTGGATTCATAATGCCAATATAAAATGTATCGTCTGCAATTTTAGTAAATGCAATAAAGTTACCATCTGGTGACCATGCGGGTGTTGCGTATCGGCCCGCACCGTATGATAAACGTTTTACATTAAGGGTATCTAAATCTAAAACATATATTTGTTGATTACCGCTGCGGTCAGAATTAAATACTAATTGTTTCCCGTCGGGGGAATAAGATGGACTGGTGTTCAAAGAATTGCCAAATGTCAATTGACGCAATTTTTTAGAATCAATGTCGTATTCATAAATATGTGTAATACCATTTTTTACCAATGATATTGCAACCCTGGTTCCATCTGGAGAAAATCGTGGAGCAAAATTCATGCCGCCAAATTTTCCTAATTTGCGCTGGGCACCGGTATCTAAATCCAATGTCCAAACCATAGGATCATCGTCGCGGAATGATAAAAATATAATTGTTTGCATATTTGGTGAAAAATGTGGTGACATGACGAATGTTTTTTCATCGGACAGGTATCGCATGCCATATCCATCAGAATCCATTATTGCCATGCGTTTAATACGCTTGGTAACATCGCCGGTTTCGGCAATAAACACAATTTGTGTATCAAAGTAACCAGTTTCACCAGTTAATCGTTCATAAATTGCATCGGCCATAATATGGGCCAGGCGACGTACGGATTTTTTTGAACCGATCAATGATTGGGCTTCGATCTGTTCTTGGCCGGTCATGTCCCATACATAAAATTCTAATTTATATTGCCCATCGTTGGTTGTGGTCAATTTAGATTGAACAAACACCTGTGTTTTGATTGGTTTCCATGATTCAAATTCCGGCATTTCGCCCATTTTTACAAATTCGGGAAATGCATCATGTGATACGATGCGAAACAATCCGGTTGATTTTAAATCGTTTTCAACAACCGACCGAATTGTTTCTGCGGTGGCGGCGTCTGTTTTAGATTTTGTTTCAAATTTTTGAATTGCAATAGATGTTGGTTCTGTTGTACCGGCAATAATATCAACCTGTAATTCTGCGTGTGCGGGCAGGGTGATAACCAATATGTATGCAATAAATAAAAATAATATTTTTTTCATAATTGTGTATTCCTTAGGTATGTTTTGTTGGTTTGTCGAAATTATTCGAATCGGACCATTTTCAAAACATGGGCGATAATTTCATCATTGATGTGTGCATTATTCTATAATTTTATGTAAAAAAATGCAAGCCTCCAAAAGGTTTTGCAATGCCTGAATTTTACATATTTTCAGGTAATAAATCCACAAAAAACAACGATATACAAATGTAATTACACATATCAATACTAACCTCAATACAAACGACATTACATCCGTATTTACAAATGTATTGACAAGTGTATTTACAATGATATAGTCATTTGTAATTACATATATATTTACAAGTGTATAGAGGTTTGTGTATGCCAAATGTTATGCAACAATTATTTTTGATGAATATAGAATCTTTGTTGAAGGAATATGCGGCATATCGTACGTTCAATAAATCGGATTGTGTTATCAATATGCGTATTCCACGTCCGATATTGGATAAAATTAAAGAATTGGCCGATCAACAGCATGTCCCGTATCAATCGTTGATATCGTCTGTGTTGTTTTCATTGGCGAATACTGATGAATCAAAATAACCTAACCAAAGGGGTAAATGATGGAAAGAGAAGTGGATTATTGGACGGTGCTTTCGTGTGCCAAAGATGTAATTAATAATTGCAAGGGACATGTTGGGGCATGGGAATGCATGGACGAGATAGAGCGTGATTCATACGATAGGGCTGTGGAAATTGTAGTCCGGGATAATTTACGTAAACGTCAGGAAAAATTGGACAAACAAAAACTTCAACAGTTTGTGAGTGGACGACAAAAATAAAAAAACACCCCAGTGGGGTGTTTTTTTATTTAAATCCGATTACCACATTGTTCCAACGCAGCCTAAAGAACCACCTTCTCCGGCCATATTCAAAAAGACCTGAAGAATGGTTCCGATTGCAAACAGTAATATGAACCCGATCAACATTCCAAACCCCTTGGTTTTTGCTTCGTCTAATATTTTAACCTCTTTTCCACCAGAAATATATCCCCAGGCCCAGCTGGCAATTACGAATCCTGCTCCGACAAATGCAAACGTACGTAACAGTTTAAAAATATTACCTAGCTCATCAAATAAAGGGCATAACGCGTTTGCGTCAAATGCGGCGGCCATTGTGTTACTGGTTATAAATGCCAATGTGGTAACAACGGCAAATTTCGATATTGTTTTTTTCATATAAAACTCCTTACTAAATTGTTGGCATTTTACCATAAAAAAAGACCATGTTCAAGGGATAACGCATATATCTTATATGTGGGTTACGATAACTGTTCCGATTAATACCGCAACAATCGCCCCAATTGTTATTGGCCAAAAATACTTTTTCATAATTGTGTTGGCCTGATTTTGAAATCGCCATAATAAAAATCCGATAATTGCAAAACGTGATGTGCGAAAAATTGCTGCAACCGCCAAAAATATTAATATCGGATATCCTATGAATCCCAACCATAAGGCCAGTAATTTGTATGGGATTGGGGTTAGGGCGGTCATCATTATAATTAATATACCATATTTGTTAAACATGGGTATAACCGTATTTTCCAATGTGTTTATATCAGAAAAAGTATTTATTAACCATAATCCAACTGAATCAAATAACCACATGCCAATCATATATGATATTATCCCACCAACAACTGATCCCAACGATGCGGCAACAACTATTGGTAATGCCCGTTTACGTTCCGCCACGATTGGTGGGGCCATGAAAACTTCGGGTGGAATAAATAAAAATATCGATTCAAATACGGTCATTATAAAAACAATCCATATAAATGCGGGATGTTTTGATTTGCCCAATAAATATTCTGCAAATTTCATGTTTTTGTCCTGTGTGCATACAAACTGAAAAAATTTTCTTGATTGTAATTTAATATTTACTGTTTTACAATATCAAAAAGTAAACAATATTGGGGTTTTAGTATGGTAAAAAGACAATTTTCAAATAATTCTAATCGGGCGGCACGTATCGCATCTAAAGTTCAAACGTTGGTTGCGGAAATTTTGCGTGATAATTACAGTGATGATGCAATTTTATCGGGTGTATCTTTGGTTGGGGCAATTGCGCATGGTGGCTTGCAATTTGTACGTCTGTTTTATTATTCCAGAAATCCGGATATTGCGATTGTTCAAAAACGTTTAAATGATGTTACACGCATGGTGCGGTTTGAATTGGCGGCACGTATGGATCAAAAATATGTTCCTGAAATTCGATTTGAATATGATAATACGTTGGAAACAGCGAATCGTATAGATACATTATTGGAAAATTTAGATATTGGTGATAATATATAACACGGTAATGTAATAAAAACGGATAATTTGTGTATAAAATACAGCAGATTTATAATATATCAAATCAATTGCGTGACATGTTGTGTCCAATAATCGGTCAGGTGCGACCCGATTTAGCACAAAATTTTTATAAAACAGTCCAAACAAATGTCAATATGAATGGGCATATATTGTTTACATATGAATTGGACGGCGTTCCAACTGGGTTGATTTATGGCCATCGTGATCAAAATGATGGACCGATGTGGGTTGATTTGTTGTTTGTTGATAAAGAATTTCGTAAAAATGGAATTGGCAGTAAATTATTAAAGGCATATGAACAATATGCCAGTTCTCTGCATGCAGAGGATATATGTTTATATGCGGTTGATGATGAAAAAAGTGTAAATTTTTACGTAAAAAATAAATATAAAATGGCAATAAAACAATGTAATTTAATGGCAAAAAATCTTGATTTTGCCAAAAACGTCAATGGAAATGTAAATGGCAAAGACTAAAAAAACGCTTCAGACGGTTGTTATCAACAAAGAAACACGTATGTCGTGTGATGACTGGAATCAATGTTGTTGTATAATTTCAAATTATGCAGACCAAATGAATACCGAATATTTCTGTAATTTGAATTTGGCAGATAAAGATTTGGATGATTTAAAAGATCATATTGTTTATACAGCGAAAATGGGAACGCGGGTTGTAGGCTTTTTGGTTGGATCCGTTGATATGTTCGGTGGAAAGGTATATGCCGAGGCTGATTGGTTATTTTTAGATTATGATTTGCAGCGTAATGGTGTCGGGGGTAAATTATTGAATAATTTTGAAGAATACGTTAAAAATAAACGTAATGCATTTGGTGTTGGGGTTAAGGCATTAAAAACGGCCCGTGTTTTTTATGAAAAAAAAGGTTATAGTGCCAGTGAAGAACAAGACGGTAAAATTTTTATGAATAAACACTTTGATCGTCGATAATTTTTCGGATCTTTATAAGATAACATATGAAAAAAACATATATTATCGTTGTGGTATGTAAAAATTGGTTGCAAGGATTTTAATACTGGTATATCATTGCCGCAAAAGGCTGTGAATACAAATGAATCAAAAAAATATAAGAAATTTTTCAATTGTTGCACATATTGATCATGGAAAATCAACTTTGTCAGACCGTTTGATAGAAATAACTGGTGGGTTGCAGTCACGCGAAATGAAGGCCCAGGTTTTAGATTCTATGGATATTGAACGGGAACGTGGAATTACAATCAAGGCCCAGACAGTGCGTCTGAATTATACTGCACGTGATGGACAACTGTATCAATTAAATTTGATGGATACACCAGGGCATGTTGATTTTTCGTACGAGGTTTCACGCAGCCTGGCTGCATGCGAAGGGGCGTTGGTTTTGGTTGATGCAACGCAGGGGGTCCAGGCGCAAACATTGGCAAATGCATATTTGGCATTGGATAATGATTTGGAAATGTTGCCTGTATTAAATAAAATTGATTTACCGTCCAGTGATGTAGATGGAACACGTGCACAAATTTCAGATGTTATTGGTTTAGATGCGTCAAATGCATTGTGTGTATCTGGAAAAACAGGTGATGGTGTCCCAGAATTATTAGAAGAAATTGTTCAAAAATTACCGGCCCCCAGTGGTGACGAAAATGCACCAACGCGGGCATTGTTGGTTGATTCTTGGTATGATTCTTATTTAGGTGTTGTTGTGTTGGTTCGGGTCGTTGACGGAAAATTGTCACGTGGGCAAAAGGTAAAATTTTTGGCAACAGGTGCAGAATATGTTGTCGATAAAATCGGATATTTTACCCCAAAAATGGTTGATACAAATGAATTAAATACCGGTGAAATCGGGTTTATTATCACAGGAATGAAAACAATTCATGATTGCCGGGTTGGCGATACAATTGCGGATGCCCGTGTGAATACGGTTGAAGCGTTACCTGGTTTTAAACCATCAATACCGGTTGTATTTTCTTCGTTTTTTCCGGTTGCTGCGGATGATTATCCGGCCCTGCGTGAAAGTGCAGAAAAATTAGCATTGAATGATGCATCGTTTCATTTTACAACGGAAAAGTCATCTGCGTTGGGTTTTGGGTTGCGATGTGGATTTTTAGGGTTATTGCATATGGAAATAATAAGTGAACGCTTAACCCGTGAATTCAATTTGACATTAATAAATACGGTCCCCAGCGTGTTGTATAAAGTTTATTTGCGTGATGGGACGATTGTTGATTTGGAAAATCCGGCTGATATGCCTGATATAACAAAAATATCATCCATAGAAGAACCGTGGGTTCGTGCCACAATAATGATGCCTGATAAATATATGGGGGCAATAATGTCATTGTGTTCTGAACGTCGCGGGGTTCAGGAAAATATTTCATATGTTGGTAATCGTGCGGTTTTGGTGTATCAGTTACCATTGGCAGAAATTGTTTTCGATTTTTATGATCGTGTAAAATCATTGTCTTCTGGATATGCATCGTTTGATTATGTGTTGCAGGGATATCAGGCATCTGATTTGGTAAAGGTTTCTATTTTGGTAAATGATGAAAATGTTGAACCGTTATCATTCATGTGTCATCGTCAATTTGCAGAAAAACGTGGACGTCAAATTGTTGAAAAATTAAAAGATTTGATACCACGACATCAGTTTAAAATACCGTTACAGGCCGCAATTGGTGGAAAAATCATTGCACGTGAAACAATTGCGGCATATCGTAAAGATGTAACGGCAAAATGTTATGGTGGGGATATTACACGTAAACGCAAATTGCTGGAAAAACAGAAAGAGGGTAAAAAACGTATGCGTACGTTTGGAAATGTCGAAATTCCACAATCTGCATTTATAAATGCGTTAAAGGTTTCTTGATTTTTCATGGGGGGATAGTATGGGACATCAATTCTTTTTTACACCGTTTATTTTGGATAAATTACCGGCACCGTCGCATGGTTTTGATGTTTTCCAAGATTTATCTGAACCACGTTTGCGTGTGTATATAACCAGTCGTGGGGTTACAACATTTTTTGTTCGTAAACGCGTAAATAATCGTGATAAACGGATAATAATTGGTAAATACCCAGAAATTACTGTTGAACAGGCACGTGCAGCGGTTCCAGAAATATTGACGCGTGTAACGACGATGCCACGGCATCGT
Organism: Candidatus Enterousia sp.; assembly: GCA_045617905.1. Lineage (GTDB taxonomy): Bacteria > Pseudomonadota > Alphaproteobacteria > Rs-D84 > Rs-D84 > Enterousia. The sequence continues at coordinate 5,548 of JAZLJO010000016.1, read as the reverse complement.
CGTGCTGTGACATTCAAGCGATTGATTACAATGTATATGGAAAATCGGGTTAGGCGCAGTGAATATTCACGTACAAAATTAGAACGTGCGATAAATAGACACTTGGCGTCTTTGTTTGATAAAAATATTACAAAAATATCATCTGATGATGTTCGTAATGTTATTGCGGCTATATCAGGCCCCGCGATTTCTGGACGTATGCAAGAATTGTTGCAAAGTGTGTTTTCGTACGCAATTGATTCGGGGTTTGTTTGTGAAAATCCTGTTGTACATTTGGATAAAATTCCACGTATTCGCCATGCATGTCCATTAAATAAAATCAGATTTCAACGTTTGATGACGGCGATTAACGAAACAGAAAATCAAAATTTACGGGCGGCATTTTTGATGTTGGTATATGGATTTACCCCGAAATCACAAATATTTGCGATGCAGTGGCGTGATTTGGATTTTAATTTATGTATGTGGGGTGAACGTCCTTTGGCAGATGCGGCTGTTGTTGTTTTACAGGATGTTCCGCAAAATGGTCGTTGGGTTTTCCCAGGCCGTGGACGCGGACATTTGACGGATCCGCGCTATGCATGGCGTCATGTTGTCTCGATTGCTGGTATGCCGCAACTGACAATGGACGATGTATACAAGTATTTAACACGGCAATTGGTTTGGACACCTAATAAGGCGCAATTGCGTGAAAATATGAATAATTTATTAAATGATTTGACCAGTCCTTTGTAATTGGTGATTTTTGTCAACTTTGTTATTGTTTGTTATAATTCTTGACAGTGGCCGTATAAAATGATAGGTTGTTATATCGACGCCCGTGATAATGGGCCACAAGTATAACTGAAACAAAGGATAAAAAATGACAACATTTGAAAAAGTTAAAAAAATCGTAGCCGAAAAATTGAATGTTAAAGAAGAAAATGTTACAGAAACTTCTACATTCGTAAATGATTTGGGCGCCGATTCTTTGGACGTTGTCGAATTCGTCATGGAAGTTGAAAAAGAATTCGATATTACAATTCCAGACGAAGAAGCTGCAAAATTGAACACAGTTGGTGATGCAGTTAAATATATCGAAGCGCACACTAATTCGGGAGCAAAGGTTGTTAAAATGTCTGCTTCAGAATCAGACGATGTTAAGATGGCTGCATAATATAAAATGTAGTTCAGAGCAGATACAAATTTCCGTCGCAAATTTTTTTGTCGGCGGATTTTTTTTCTGTATTTTTTAATACAAGTGGTTTACAATTACATAACAAGTTTTTTAACTGTATAAAGGAAACAAATAAATGAGAAGAGTTGTTATAACCGGTATGGGTATAGTATCCCCAGTTGGAACCGGCGTAGAATATGCATGGAAAAATATTTTGGCGGGACGTTCCGGCGTTCGTAAAATTGATTTATTTGACCCATCTGATCTGGCTTCACAAATTGCAGGAATGCCAATTTTTGGTACAGATGAAGGACAATTTAACCCAGATACAATTTTAGAACCGCGTGAATCACGTAAGATGGATCGTTCTACAATTTTTGGTGTTTGTGCTGCGGATGAAGCATTACGTGATGCAAATTTAATAGATTATGCTGGTGATAAAGAACGCATTGGTGTTGCCATTGGTGCGGGTATTGGTGGAATGCAAACAATATATGACAACTGCATTGAATTGTACAATGGTGGTCCACGTCGAATTAGTCCGTTCTTTATTCCAAAATCGATTATTAATATGACAGCGGGTAATGTGTCGATAAAATACGGATTAAAAGGACCAAATTTATCAGTTGTAACAGCATGTGCAACAGCAGCACACTCGATTGGTGAAGCGGCACGTTTAATTGAACACGGTGATGCAGATATCATGGTCGCAGGTGGGGCAGAGGCTGCAATTTGCAAAATAGGTGTTGCGGGCTTTACTGCAATGAAGGCGTTATCAACGCGTAATGATGATCCAGAACATGCATCGCGTCCATGGGATAAAAATCGTGACGGTTTCGTTATGGCCGAAGGGGCTGGTGTATTGGTTTTGGAAGAATATGAACATGCTGTTAAACGTGGTGCAAAAATTTATGCAGAATTGGCCGGCTATGGCTTGTCCGGTGATGCGTATCACATTACCGCCCCAGCACCGGGTGGCGAAGGTGGTATGCGTGCAATGAAGGCTGCATTAAAAGATGCAGGTTTGACACCGGCCGATGTTGATTATATTAATGCACATGGTACATCAACGGGATTGGGTGACATGGGTGAATTGACCGCAGTAAAAACATTGTTTGCAGATAACAATAATGTTTGTATGTCATCAACAAAATCAATGACTGGGCATTTATTGGGGGCGGCTGGTGCAGTCGAAGCGATATTCTGTGCATTGGCGATCCGTGATGGTGTTGTTCCACCAACAATTAATTTGGAAGAACCAGAAGATGAAGTTGGTAATTTTGATTTGGTACCAAATGTTGCCAAAAAACGCAAAGTTGATGTCGCTATCAGCAATTCGTTTGGGTTTGGTGGCACAAATGCCAGTTTGATTTTAAAAAGCGTTAAATAAAAATAATGCGCTGGAATAAAAATCCCCCAATCGGGGGATTTTTATGTTTTATCTAAAACGCAAAATTTCATTTATTTTACTGTATGTATAGTTTTTGTGTTTTTGAAATTTATCAGCAGAAAAACAGTTTGAGTGTATCCGATTTTGTTTTATATTGTGGTAAATACAGGTCCTGTTATATATTCCGTATGCATAGCTGGCAAAAATATATGGGGCTGCGATAATCATTTGAATTGTTTTTTTCTGTGGTATTTGCATCAAAACAATCTAACCATAAAATTCCCGGAATAATACTGGCCAATTGTGCGGTAACGGTTATCAGAACAGAATTTTTGCCAATTAATTGTTTTGTGTCTATTGCATTGATAGTGTTAATTACAATTATTAACACCCCCCAAAAAAATGGTTAACGTGACCGGATTTGTATCGCATGGTGATATGATTGTTTTTCGAACACTGATAAAGGTCCAAAAAGATAACGGTAAATTACATAAAATCCTTATTTTGACCCTTAATTCAAAATTGTTGTTAAACAATATATTTTTACACGATAAAAAACGCATCAATAACCAAATATATAATTGTGATAAAAAACTTCACTTTTTGATTGACAAAAAAAAAAAACGGATATTATACATACAAAGCAGGGGGAATTCCATCTGTTTTGTATTTGTTTAAGGAGCGAAAAATGAAACAAAACGTATTCAAAAAAGTTTTACCATATAAATTGCGTAATGCCACAATGGCATTGGCGGCAACAGTTGCCGGCATGACCACCACATCATGTGAAAAAGATGATATCGAACCGGAACAACCAAAAATTCAAAAACACAGCGAATATTTGAATTTTTATCCAAACGATGATGATGCAGGGACAATTGAATATCCAAACGATATCCAAAAAATAATGGATGCCGATTATATTGCCGATTTATTAAAACGTGATGATGTTGATACCGTTTATTTTCGGGCCTGTGGTGGTAATGAGTGGAGAAAAAAAATGGCAGTAAGCGTAGTTATAAACAGCAGGGGCTTTAAAGAGTTTTCACAACAGGAACCATCCAGAATTCGTGGAACGGGTGAAATGAATTTTAAATTGGGTGAGGCATCTAAGGTTCCAACCGACAGTGCGTGGTTGGCAAATTTTGGTTTTTCAATTAATAAAAATATATCAAATGGCCGTTAATTTATGTGGCTTGTTGTTAGATGTTTTTGGGGTGTTTACCCCAAAAATATTTTGATTGTGTATGGAATACGGCAATATTTATGGGGGGGATTTTGCAAATTTTTATCAAAACATTTTTTATATTGTTGTGTTTATACAGTTCCCTTGTAATGGCGGAGTGTACTAATAGCAGTTCGCCTTTTGCATATTATAATCAGGAAAGGGGCCAATCGGTACAGGGCGGCACATGTCCGTCATCGCATCCGTGTTTTGATACCAATGATGGAAAAAATGGTATAACTGGTTGTTACAGGCCAAATACGACGCCTGGAAAGCTTTGGGTGTGTACAAATATGCGTCGCGCACCAGACGGAAATAGCACACAAGAATATAGAGAGTCTTATGAAAATGCCCCCTGTGAATCGTGGGCTGAAAAGGATTGCAATGAATATATTACAACAACAACTGGAACAGACGGAAAATATATCTATCCAACACAATATTGCCCCGGTGGAAAAACATATTATCCAGGTGGAAGTAGTGTGATGGGCTTAGCCCCGCTTGCAAGTTGTCCCAGTGGTTTTTATGCGGATATAGGTGCAACATCTAACGTGAGTTGTTACCAAATTCATCCACAGTTAAAAGATAATAAAGGGGCACCACAGCCAACGTATTTAAAAGCAGGGTATACAGTCGAATATGATTGTTCCAAGAATGATACATGTACATATAGCGATAGTGTTCAAGCCTGTGGCAAAGGTGATGTTTTGGCAAAAATGTGGTGTACTGGTGGCGTTGCAAAAATGTATTACGGAAAAAGTGGATATTTGGGATCAACTGGTACATGTCCGAGTAGCGGTGGTACCGTGAATGCAATGATAGACGACAACAAATATTATATTCATGCAGATGTTTCGGAGTGGACTTATGAGGCTGAGTCTCTGGCAGACAGCATTGGCAAGTGTTATCGTATTCCAACTGGGAAATCTACCGACACATGGGTTTATTCATACGATGCACATGGTGCATTTCGTGCCCCAGCAAATGGTGATTATGCAAATAAATATTATTATGACACAGGCACCAAAGATTATACCAATATCAGAACATCTTCGACAAGTAAAAAACGTTGGGTATTTTGTGCCAAAAATGGCAGCTCTTTGTATGGGTTAGATGCGAGTGGGACTTGTTCAACATGTATATTATCGTATACAGATGAATCTGGTTTTACAAGTGGCATGAATTTGAAAGATACAAACGGAACGAGTTTGAATTATAGATTCTCAAGATGCTTGGTTAATTTGGGTGATGATGATAATAAAGGTTATTACATCAAAAATGCAAAAGAAGGTTTAACAATATGTCCCAATGGATCTTATTGCCCACCTGATATAAGGTTGAAATGCAGCGTTAGCGGCGGCGACCCCTGTTCTGGTAACATGTTAGCGTGTACGGGTATAACATATGCCTCCCACGAAGAATGTATTACTGTGTACGGGGCACTTAGTAATGGCGGCTACCTAATTCCGTATGGCGAAACGGGTGGTGCAGCAGATTGCCTCGCCGGTACCGCGAATGCCTTGACAAAACAATCGACATCATCGGCATGTAAAAGTTGCCCTCTAAATACATATAGCAGTAGCGCCGGGAGCAGTGCCTGCACCGTATGTGTGGGGGGGAAAAAAACAACAAAAGAGGGCCAGACATCATGTATTAATTGTAAAAATAATACGGATACATCAAATGCAACTTCCTGGGGCAGTTGGGGTACTTGGAATTATAATAAAAACAGTATTTCCAGCACTGAGGGGTGTCAAATAAAAACATGTGAAAACGG
>JAZLJO010000015.1:0-45922 GCA_045617905.1 Candidatus Enterousia sp. | reverse complement strand
CCGTTTTCACATGTTTTTATTTGACACCCCTCAGTGCTGGAAATACTGTTTTTATTATAATTCCAAGTACCCCAACTGCCCCAGGAAGTTGCATTTGATGTATCCGTATTATTTTTACAATTAATACATGATGTCTGGCCCCCTTTTGTTGTTTTTGTCCCCCCCACACATACGGTGCAGACACTGCTCCCGGCGCTACTGTATGTATTTAGCGGGCACTCTTTACAAGCAGATGCCTGCGTAGCCCCCGTACTATCATTGGCGGTACCGGCGTCGCAATTTCTACACAAAGAACTGCCAACTGTATTTTGATATGTTCCTTTTTCACAAGTGGTACACGCTGTATACGCACTGGCATCATTTTTTGTATAAGATCCAGCCGCACAATATTCACACTTTGATTGCCCGGTTTTATCCTGATATTTGCCATTATTACACATAGTACGACCACCTGTACTACCCTTAGTAAGCGTTTTATGCGTGCTGCAGACTTTGGTATTTGTACACTCACTAACTGCGTTTATACAAGCCTCATAGGTTGAATATGCTCCTACGGTAGTTTTTTCACCACATTTACACTTAAAACTATAATTACCATCCGCCGATTTACTACAAGGGGTCGTTGGAATACTACACTGTGTAATATCACCATCGCACCCAGTACAGGCATATCCAACTGGACAATTGATTAAACCACCACCAGCGGTTGCTATGTATTTTCCGGGGTGGTTATACAAATCAACTGTACACATATCAAGAGTAATGTCTAGCGACGCACTGTTATATTTTAGATCTGTGATAATTTTGTCATACACCTGGTCCGTATATGGGGTGCTGCACAGTTCACAAAAATCCATATCGTTCGTGCTAGTATACTTATTCACACCGTAATAATCGGTTCCGTATTTTCCACAAAACTCTACTCGTTTATTTTTATATTGATCGTATGTATCTACATAATTCTTGGCCGACGTGCTATAATAAAACCGGCCAGTATGTGAATCACTTGGGCTTTTGTTTGCACGAAAACCACCGTGTTCAATCTGTTTATACGCCCAGGCATCCCCCGTGGTTTTACGATAACAATCAGTTATTTCCATGGCCCCAACAGAATCTTTTGCACTACTTGTTTTGGCACCATACGTCCACGTTACACCGGTCCCCACATGAACGTAATAATTTTCATTATTAGCGTTTGTAGTTGTCGGACAGGTATCAACCGTACCAAAACAACCGCTGCTATTATAATACATTTTAAAAGAACTAGAACTAGCACCACTGCAATACATATTTTTGTATTTACCTGTCCCCGTATCACCGCATTTTTGTGCAACAGTATCCGCATTACAATTTTCGGTACCACAGGTGTAACATATCGTTGAACCAGCGGCAAGGCTGGTAACAGAAGAATTATTATACGCCTTGTAACAGTCGGATATTGATTTAGCCCCTGCATCAGATGTAAAACCGCTTGGACAACTTACCATTCCTAATTGCACACCAACTGAAAAGTCCCCTTTATAATATAACCTGCCATTACAATATGAACCTGCCTCACAAGTAAATTCTTTAACCGTTCCATTATTACCTGTACACAATCTTTTACGGGTATCCGGATTTTCTGATGCAGCAGTACATTGCATATACTTTCCAGTCATATCACTGGATGTTCCAACCGTAGCATAACATGTCGCAGAACTATTTCTTGGAGACTCTGAATGAGTAAAACTTACACCACCATCTGGAAGTGAAGAACAAGACTTACATGACGTTCCAAACTCGTACTCACCATCATTGCAGGCAGCAATAGCAAAATTAGCATAAAAAAACACAACGCCATGTAAAATGGTACGAATAAGATTTTTAAAAATATTCCCTCTCCGCGGCATAGTATAAATATGTAAGTTCAAAATTATAAAGTTTTACATACCCACGGGAAAATTTGCCCGTGGGTATCATGTTTGATTCACTTAGCGTGTTTTTGCATTAATCGTAAATCCGTGATTTATATACCATATACTATCATTTTTTTGTCTAGACGCCTCACCAGATTTAAAATTAAAATCTCCTTTACCATACACATTTGAAACTGAATTAAATAACGGTTCCAAACAGTCCTCTTTTATCATTCTAATATCAAACGCATCTAATGCCCCCCAATGTTCAGAAACCTCTGGTGTAACAATAACAGAATCCACATCCATGGCAGACGCAATTTTCTTAATATTGTCCAAATCCCTTAACCTATTAAAGCTATCATTAAATGATACAGAAAAAGGTTGTTCTAATACCAAAACAACGTTGTGTTTTTGAATCTGTTCTTTTTTTGGTTGTTCTTGTAAAATTTCGTCTTCTTCACATGATGTGGTGGTCATGCCGGCAACCGTTGCCGCCAATGCCATTGCGGCATTACGCATTTTATATGGTAAAACTTTTTTGAATACGTTTTGTTTCATTTTTCGCTCCTTAAACAAATACAAAACAGATGGAATTCCCCCTGCTTTGTATGTATAATATCCGTTTTTTTTTTTTTGTCAATCAAAAAGTGAAGTTTTTTATCACAATTATATATTTGGTTATTGATGCGTTTTTTATCGTGTAAAAAAATATTGTTTAACAACAATTTTGAATTAAAGGTCAAATAATGATTTTATGTTGTCATACCGGCCGCATTGCGGTGGATCCCGGCCAAGCATCACCCACAAAATTTATCAATTTTGCAGGGCCCGATTTGCCTGGTCTGGCGGCAAATTTCCGATTTCTGGGGCAACAAAAAACGGTCCACACAATTGTTGGACCGTAAGATATAAATATATTATCAATTATTCCATATTAGCCAAACGTTCCAATTGATCGGCGGCAATCAATGCATCAATCATTTCATCCAATCCATTTCCGCCCGCCAATATATCATCCAATTTGTATAACGTTAATTTTATACGATGATCGGTTACACGTTGTTCAGGAAAATTATATGTTCTGATTTTTTCACTGCGATCGCCACTGCCAACCATGCTGCGCCGCGATGCATTGGATGCATTTTGTTGTTCCATACGCTGTTTTTCATACAGCTTTGAACGCAAAACATCCATCGCAGCCGCTTTGTTTTGGAATTGAGAACGTTCATTTTGACACGTTACAACTATGCCCGATGGGAAATGCGTTATTCGTACGGCACTGTCGGTTTTATTAACGTGTTGCCCACCGGCGCCTGAGGCACGGAAAATATCAATACGAATGTCTTTGTCATCAATTACAACATCAATATCTTTGGCCTGGGGTAATACAGCCACAGATGCCGCACTGGTGTGGACACGGCCTGCGGCCTCGGTTTCAGGGACACGTTGAACACGATGAATCCCAGATTCATATTTCATACGTCCAAACGCACCGGCACCATCTATTTTAAACACAACTTCTTTATAACCACGTAATGATGTTGCAGTTTCTTCGATGATTTCTATTTTCCAACCCTGACGCATAGCATATGATTTATATTGATTAAACAAATCACCTGCAAATAATGCGGATTCTTCCCCACCGACACCGGCACGAATTTCCATAATTACCCCGTTATCATCAGCCGCATCACGTGGTAATAATGCAATTTGTAATTTTTTTTCAATGTCTGGCAACGCATGTTTTAATTCATCCAATTGTTGTGCCGCAATTGCCTTTAATTCAGGATCTGACAACATTTCATTTGCATCTGCAATACCCTGCACTGTCTGAAAATATTCATCAATTAATGGTAATATTTCCGCCAATCGTGAGTATTCTTTGGATAATTTTGTTAATTCATCACCACCGATTGTGCCAGAATTCATTTGATTGGCAATATCTGCAGCACGCGATTGAATATCTTTTAATTTTTGTTCTACTATCATTGTTATTTCCCCTGGAATAATTTTATTGTATCTGCGATTGTCAATTTTTGTTGTTCACCCAAACACATATCTTTAACCGTTAACATTTGTGATTCACGTTCATCATCACCTATGATTACACAAAAAGACACATTTATTTTATTTGCATATTCAATTTGATTTTTGAATTTTTTATCTGCATCTAAATACGCAACAGATGAAACACCCGCATCACGCAATGTGTTTAAAACATTACACGCATACGACAGATTCTGATTCCCCATTATTAATACACCAACAGATGCGGGCTGCATAAATGGCGTTAAATCTATTGCACCAGATTCCAACAATGCAACAAACATCCGTGAAAAACCAATTGCAGCCCCAACCCCAACAATTTTTGTTTTACTAAATTTTGCAGTTAAATTTGCATACCGACCGCCACCGGCCGCTGTTCCTAATTCCGGATGTGATAACAATTTAAATTCAAATACTAAACCTGTATAATACGCCAGCCCACGCGTAATAGACAAATCAATCACAGCATTTTTTACACCAAACGATTTTAAAGTGTTCATAAATTCGGTTAATTGTGAAATCGCCACATCCAATTGTTCCGATTTATTTTTGAATTTTTCATATCCATCCGTAAAAACCGATAAAATCTGTGATTCAGCATTATCGTCATTCAATGCCTCATGCAACGCATCGGCAAAATCTGTATCTGTTAATTTATCCTTTTTATCAATCAAAATAAAAATATTTTTCTTTTGTGCGTCATCAAATCCCAAATATGCAAACAACGCATTCCAATATGGACGACTGCCGATATGGACACAGTTTTCACCAATGAATTCCCGAACCGAATCCAATGCACGTCCAATTACAGATATAATTTCAGCATCGTAATTTTCAGACAAATTATCAATCCCCATAATATCCATATCCATTTGATAAAATTCACGATACCGTCCACGTTGTTGACGTTCACCACGATAACGTTTTGAAAACTGTGTTGCACGAAATGGAAATACCAAATCATTCAAATGCCCTGCGACATAACGCGCCAACCCAACCGTTCCCTCATAACGCAAGCCCATTTTGGTATCGCCCTTTTGAAACAGATACATCTGTGTTTCAATTTCATCCCAATTATCTTTGTCTGTTAAAACTTCGGCCCGTTCAATGGCGGGTAAATCCAAATATTCAAACCCCGCGGTACGTAAAACGTTCTGCATACGACGAACACATTCGTCAAAACAACGTTGTTGCGCCGGTAATAATTCAATAAATCCTGACAATGGTTTGGTTGGTTTTAAATCCATTTTATTCTCCTGTGTTTGTAAACCGTAAACATAAGACATATTTTCATATGTCGTTTCTATCATAAATTGAAAATGTTCGCTATAAACAAGTGCCCGAATGGGCATGATGAAAAACAATTAAAACAAACGCTTTCTGTATCATATTGTCATTATATGAAAAAACATATGTATTTTCAAGTTTTTTAAAAATATTGATGTAATGAGCCCCCATTAACCTTTAACCAGCGTTTTGCACGTTCCACCCCAAAACCATATAAGTCCCCAACAAAATTCCAAAACGCAGGCGAATGATCCATATGACGCCTGTGTGCCAATTCATGCATCACAACATATCGCATAACATCACGCGGTGCAAATGCCAAACGCCATGAAAATGATATTGTGCCTGTGGATGAACAACTGCCCCAGCGGGTTGTTGTATCACGCACCGCAATGCGCGTCGGCCATAAATCCTGTGGCACGTTTTTTATCATTTGACGGGCCACGGTTATAAATTCTGTGCGAATATAATCACGCACACGTCGTTCAAACATATCCGCCCCACCACCGACAATCAACGTTCCATGTTCTGCATCAATTTCGATGTATTTATTTGCACGACGTGACGGGTCATGTTGCAAAAAAACATTACGATCAAATATTTTAATTATATTTCCAGGCTGTAAATGCACACGTTGCGTTTTATTATTAAAATATTGTTCCAGCCATTTACGTTTTTGTTCCATAAATTGCAAGGCTGTTTTTGTGGTAACCAACCACGGCTTTGTGATATGAATTTCAAAATTCGGCCGCATTTTTGGACGCAATGTTATATTACGCGCCCCACGCCGTGCAACAATAACAACGGGTACATTTTGCCCATTTGATGTTATAAATTCATAATCTGCCATTTTAATAAAACTATTTTAAATTCTTTGCAATATCACGTGCGATTGTATCCGCATCGAAACCAAAGTGTGAATAAACTGCATCCCCAGGCCCAGATATACCAAACCGATCTATACCAACCACAGCATCGGCAAATTCAAACCATGGGGCGGTTGCAGCCGCTTCGATTACAACAATATATCCCCGTAATATTTTTTTACGGTATTCACAATCCTGTAACCGGAACGTCGATACACATGGCATACTGACCACCTGAACATCATTACCAACAATTTTTGCAACCCGCACAGCCAATGGAACCTCGGCCCCGGTGGCAATAATTGTTGCCCGAACATTATTAGATGTTGCCGGCAGTATAACATATGCACCACGTGATAAATCCGCAGATGGTGGCGTTGGAATCTGATTAATTTTTTGACGTGATAAAACCAAGCATGACGGACATTTCGTATCAGCAATCGCCGCACGCCATGCATATGCAACCTCGGCCCCATTGCATGGACGATATACATTCAAATGCGGTATTAAACGCAACGATGGCAACTGTTCAATTGGTTGATGTGTTGGTCCATCTTGACCAACAGCAATACTGTCATGCGTGAACACGTATATTACAGGCAAACCCGACATTGCAGACAATCGAATACTGGGACGCAAATAATCACTAAAAACCAAAAACGTTGAACCATATGGACGTAATCCCGCAGCCGCCATACCATTCATTATCGCACCCATTGCGTGTTCACGCACACCATAATTTATAAAATTACCATCAAAATCATCAGACGTAATATCATGATGTGCAGACGTTTTAACGTTCGTACTGGCCGATAAATCTGCACTGCCACCAATCAAATTAATTCCCGCAGAAAATAACATCTGTAAATACATACCGGATAATTCACGCGTTGATATATCATGCATATATTCTAATTCTGGCATTTGTTTTACATCAATATCCAATTGATTTTTAATGCATTTTCCCGTTTTTTCTTTGGCAACAATATTCCATAACTCCACCCCAATATCTGATGAATATTTTTTCACCAATTCACCCAATTCATCATCACTAATTGCCAATCCATGTGCGGCGGCCGTTCCGGCAACACTGGCCCCCCGTCCAATAACATCACGACACTGAATAAATGTTGGGGCCGTCGACATTGTCGCCCGATGCAATGCACGATTCAAACCATTAAAATCATCACCACGAACACGAATAATATTCCACCCAGCCGCCCGCATACGTGCCGGCACATTAACATCGGTTAACGCCACACCATCAATACTGATTTTATTATCATCCCACAACAATACCAAATTATTTAATTTATATCGTCCGGCAAATGTTATTGCTTCGTTTGCAACCCCCTCCATCAAATCCCCATCGCCGCACAAACAATAAACCATTTCATCAGATTTTTGTATTTTTGCCCCAATTGCCATTCCGACCGCATTTCCAACACCCTGGCCAAGGGGACCTGTGGTTGCATATACCCCATCAATACCAAATTCCGGATGACCTGGCAATCCACCAATTTTACGAAACGAATTTAAATCACCGACATCATAACCCGCCAATCTCAAAACAGAATATAACAATGCACTGCCGTGACCGGATGACAAAATAAATTTATCATGATATGGACGCAAAAAATTGGCATATATTGTTGTTATTATATCCGCAGCGCTTAAAATAATTCCAACATGACCACTGGCGGCACTACGAACTGCATTCAATGCATTTGACCGAACGCAGTTTGACATTTCTTTTAATTGTTTTACATCAAATCTCATGTGTGATATTATACCATAAAAACAGGTGAATAAAAATGTTAAAAATTTGGACAGATGGCAGTTGTTTAGGAAACCCCGGCCCAGGCGGTTGGGCATTTGTCGCAACAGACGGCAAAAATGTTGCAGAACGCAGTGGTGGCGAAAAAAATACAACTAACAACAAAATGGAATTGACGGCGGTAATTCGTGCCCTGAGTGCCGCCCGTCATCACAGCGATGTTGAATTACACACCGACAGTCAGTATGTAAAAAATGGTATGGAATCGTGGATAAAGAATTGGAAACGAAATAATTGGAAAACGGCGGATAAAAAACCGGTAAAAAATCAAGAATTATGGATCCAATTAGATCAATTGGCATCGCAAATAAAAATTCATTGGCATTGGGTCAAAGGACACGCGGGGGAAGAATTCAACGAACGTTGTGACGAATTGGCCAGAACCGCCGCCGAAAGTTTTAAGTAATATTCCCGCCCACAGGCGGGTTATTTTTTTGTATAAAAAATCGCCACTTTCTTTATTTTGCGTATCGACGACGCTTTAAACGGATGTATTCGCCATTTTATTCTTGCAATATATATATATATATATATTAAGTTTTATAATCAAACGGAAGGGGTATTATCATGAAAATATTTCATTACACAATCATGATATCTTGTATAATACTAAATCATATTGATGCGTTTTCTGCATGTTCTAGTTGTGGTACATCAGAATGTTCCCAAGTTTTTTCAAACTGTCGACCAATTGGTACAAATCCTTATACCGGTCCGGTATACGCCGGCAGCCAAATTTGTTGCAGTAACTGGACTTCTTCTTCCGATGGATTATCATGCAGTTGTTCATCTGCAAATATAACCAGCGGTAGCGCTGCTGGACGAACAATAACTAATACTATTACCGGTAATAAATTAAAGTTTAATGGCGGAGATTCGTCAGGCGGAACAACAACAGCTGTTAAATGTACCGAACAAAATTGTAGCAATGCCAGGGTATATGATTCAAATGGCACCATGTACTGTTTTATTGCAACATTCTCAACATGTACAGGCAATACAAATAATACCACTGGTCAGGCTGAATGCGCCCGTTTCGGCACAATGTGTAAAGATGGCAAGGGTGTAGATGGTTCGGGCAACACCGTTAATGCCCCTCTTTCATGTAAAAATGGATATCATAAATATTTACTGGATTGCATAATAGACTGTAAAGCAGGTGAATACCCCAGCAATCTATATTCAGAATGCAGCAAATGTCCAGAATATTTATCATCTGGCAAATATGGGACCAGTCCAGCAAATGCGAACAGTATTACTGATTGCTTTTTATCTGCGGGGACATCCATAACAGATATCAAAGGGACTTTTCAAATTACAGAAAAATGCAACTATGAAAGATAAACTACAATTGGGACAAGCCCCAGTGTATTACAACACACCGCAAAAATAAAAAATCCCCCATTTGGGGGATTTTACTTATATTAATCGCTGTCTTTTGTTGATTTATATAATGCGGTTAATCCAATTATAAAATTAACAAAAAAACATATAATCGCAACCAAATATGCAACAGCAGTAAATACCGGTTCACCAGATATCGCAGTCAATCCAACACCAATCAACATAACAGGAATACATATCAACCACCCAAACAATACTTTCCACGTGAATATATTTCTGTTTTTGATTTTACAGTTTATATTTTCTAATAATTTTTCAACACGTTCCATATTATATGTTTCTGATACTTTTTTATTTACCATAATTTTCCCCCATTTATTTTTCACCGCAAAACACTATTATTACCCACGATATCCAATTGCAACAATAAACATTTCAACACTGTCTTTGCGTGATGCGGGTGGTTTAACCTGATACACCGAATCAAAATGTGTTTTTATTTGACGAATTAATTCACCCGTTGTGCCACCGGTAAATGATTTTGCAACAAATGTTCCCCCGGGCTTTAATGCACGTAATGCAAAATCAAACGCATATTCTAATAATACCATTTGACGAATATGATCTGTTTTTTTATGCCCAACGGTATTTGGCGCCATATCAGACATAACAACATCAACATTACCATGTTTGGACGCATCATCGGGTAAATTTAATTTTTCCACCAACCAATTCAATGCATCATCAGTGGTAAAATCCCCCTGATAAAATTCAACCCCCGGAATTGGTGTAATTTCCAATAAATCCATCGCAAAAACACGACTGCGTGGAAAATCACGTGCAATATATTGTGTCCATGACCCAGGGGCCGCCCCCAAATCAACAACAACCTGACCATTTTTCAAGAAATGATATTTTTCATTCATTTCAATTAATTTATATGCCGCACGTGCACGATAACCATCGCGATGTGCACGTGCAACATACGGATCCGCCGCCTGGCGTTGAATCCAGGCAACAGATGATTTTTTTGCAGCAATTTTTTTATTTAATATTTTCATAATTTTTACAGGAACGTTATTATTTTACACCATTTGGCATCGGCGCCCCACCCGGCATTGTTCCCTGTTGCATACGTTGCATCACAGCATCCATCCCCCCCATACGTTGTATCATTGCCATTTGCTGTTTCATTTTTGTGTATTGTTTTATAATGTGTTCAACATCACGAACAGTGCAACCGGCCGTTTCGGCAATACGTGCCTTGGCATTGGCAAATATTTTTTCTGGTTCTGCACGTTCTGCGCTGGTCATGGCTTCTAAAATTTTAATTTGTGCATCAACACTGCCATCTTTGATTTTTTCTTTCATCGCATTAACAGCCCCAGACATACCAGGAACCATTTTTAACAGACCACTAAAATTACTCATCTTTTTAATCTGTTTCAATTGGGCCAACATATCGTTTAAATCAAATTGCCCATTCATCATACGTTGTGCCGTTTCTTTCATACCAGATGGCATTTTTTCTTCGGCCTGTTTTAATTCCTGTTCATTGATATTTGTTGTATCGATACCTTTCTTTTTTCCAAAACCAAACATTTTTTTCTCCTTGGGTTATTTTAATAAAATATTATTTTTTCTTTTTAGGTTTGTCCAGATACTTTTGTAAATATTTTCCCGTAACTGAATTTGGATTTTCTGCGACCTGTTCCGGGGTACCGGTGGCGACAACCCGTCCACCATTGGCACCACCCGTTGGTCCCAAATCAATAATCCAATCTGCGGTCTTGATAACCTCTAGATTATGTTCAATGACAATTACGGTATTGCCCTGCTCTACCAATTCATGCAAAACAGATAACAACATTTTTACATCTTCAAAATGTAATCCTGTTGTCGGCTCATCCAGTATATATATTGTCTGTCCAGTACTGCGTGCCGCCAATTCTTTGGATAATTTTATACGTTGTGCTTCGCCCCCTGACAAATCCAAAGAACTTTGCCCCAATTTAATATAGTCCAAACCAACACGTTTTAACAGTTCCAATTTACGTGCAATTTGTGGGACATTTGTAAAGAATCGATAGGCCTCATCCACAGACATATTCAACACATCCGCAATAGATTTACCACGATATTTTACCGACAATGTTTCATCGTTATACCGGGCCCCGTGACATTTGTCGCATTCAACATAAACATCCGCCAAAAAATTCATTTCTATTTTTATTTGACCATCACCCTGACAGGCTTCACATCGACCACCTTTGACATTAAAGGAAAAACGCCCTGCAGAATACCCACGTGCCTTGGCATCTGGTAATGCCGCAAAAAAATCCCTAATATTTGAAAATACCCCAGTGTATGTTGCCGGATTACTGCGGGGGGTGCGTCCGATTGGCGATTGATCTATATCAACAACCTTGTCCACGTTTTCCATTCCACGAATTACATCATGAGCCCCCGTTTCCATTTTTGAATTATATAATGTACGCATCAACGCGGGATATAACGTATCCAACAATAATGTAGATTTACCTGAACCAGATACACCTGTTAATGCAATAAATTTACCCAATGGAAATTCAACATCTACGTTTTTTAAATTGTTTTCACGTGCCCCACAAATTGTTATAGAATTTCCATTACCCGCACGCCGCGTTTTTGGAACTTCTATTCTACGTTTTCCAGACAAATATTGCCCCGTTAGAGAATCAGGATTTTTTATAACCTGATCTGGGGAACCTTGTGCAATAATACGTCCACCATTTACACCCGCACCACGGCCAATATCAACCAAATAATCTGCACTGCGCATCGCATCTTCGTCATGTTCAACAACAATAACCGTATTATCTTTATCACGCAATGTTTTTAATGTTTCCAATAATTTATCATTATCACTTTGATGCAATCCAATTGATGGTTCATCCAATACATACAATACCCCGGACAATCCACTGCCAATTTGTGAAGCCAAACGAATACGTTGTGCTTCACCACCAGACAACGTTCCAGACATACGGGATAATGTTAAATACCCCAAACCAACATTTTTTAAAAAATGTAAACGACTGGTAATTTCACGTAAAATCATACGTGCAATATCATTTTCCTGTTTTTCCAAATGATTTGGTAAATCTGTAAACCAACGCACTGAATCATCAACTGACATATCACAAACATCAATAATATCACACCCGTTAATTTTTACACACAGTGCATGAATATTTAAACGTTTTCCATGACACATTGGACATGGTTTTTCTGATTGATATTTTGCCAATTCTGCACGCATTGTATCAGAATCAGATTCACGCCAACGACGTTCCAAATTTGGAATTACACCTTCAAACGGCTTTTCGTATTCGAAACCATTCCAATTTATTTTAACGACCTGATCACCACTGCCATATAAAATTAAATTCTTATGTTCATCTGTTAATGAATGCCATGGGCGTGTTAATGGAATTTTATACTGTTTATGCAATGCGGATAAAACATTTTCATACTGTGTTAACATTCCGCCACGCGACCACGGTGCAATTGCACCATCCAAAATAGATTTTGATGGGTCCGGTATTACTAAATCAGGCGACATATTTAATTGCATTCCCAAACCATCACATGCACTGCATGCCCCCATTGGTGCATTAAAAGAAAATAATCTGGGTTCTATTTTTGGAACGGTAAAACCACTGACAGGACACGCATAATTTTGTGAATATAAAATATCTTCACCTGTATCCAAACGACGAACAAGAACAGATCCTGGAACCAAACGCAGGGCGCCTTCGAACGATGCGTACATACGGCTGCGAAATTCTTCCATTGTTTCGGTGTCCGCATCGGATGTCGGCATGGCCAATCGATCAACAATAACAAAAATATTATGTTTTTTATTTTTATCCAATGCGGGGGCTGACGACAAATCACACACGTCACCATCAATAACCGCACGGGTATATCCCTGCTTAATCAAAAATGCAATTTCTTTTTTATATTCGCCTTTGCGTTCACGCACCAATGGTGCCATTATGTATATCTTTGTTTTGGTCGGGATTTTCATTGTCCAATCAACCATTTCTGCGATGGTTTGCGATTTAATTGGCAATCCCGTAACCGGCGAATGTGGCACGCCAATACGCGCCCATAATAAACGCAGATAGTCATAAATTTCCGTTACAGTCCCAACCGTTGAACGCGGATTTTTCGATGTTGTTTTTTGTTCAATTGAAATTGCTGGTGCCAAACCTTCAATCAAATCGACATCTGGTTTTTTTTGCATATCTAAAAATTGACGAGCATACGATGACAAACTTTCCACATACCGGCGTTGTCCTTCGGCATAAATTGTATTAAATGCCAACGACGATTTACCGGAACCGGATACGCCAGTAAAGACCACCAATTTATTTTTTGGTATGTCTAAATCAATATCTTTAAGATTATTTTCGCGTGCACCACGAATTTTTATTATTCCAGCCATAGTGATTAATAATATAGAATAAATATATAAAATTTCAATAGCAAGGGGCGAATTTCTTCGCCCCTGCAAATTACTTTGTCAAAAAACTTTAATCATTAATTGATGCCACAGGTGCATATGTTTGTAACAAAATATCTGCATTCATTGGAATATCAGATTTTCTGACGTGGTCTGCACCAATTTTTGGCAAGCGTTGCCCCCGAACCCAAACATCCATACCACCAACATTACCGAATGTAGCCCGATAATTTCTTTCATTTGGAACATAATACACATCACCTGGGACCAAAACACGACTGAATACCATTTTACCAGTTGCATCTTCTACTTTAACCCAAGATTCCTGAACAGCCTGGATAATAACATCTGCACGTTCCCGATTTTCAATACCGAAACGTTCACGAACTTCGACAGAATATGCTGGATCTACAACTTCGGCCATTGCAACCGTACTGTCTTGATTAGAACCTGTCGATGTTTTTGATGATGTTGTTGGGGTTACCAACACAGTAATAACCGCGACCAATACAAAAACCGCAACCACAGCACCAAACAACCAAGTCCAATAACGTGCAAAAAAATCCTTGGTATGTTTTTTAACTGTATTGTTGGCCTTTGCCGCCCCATCACCAGAATTCACAGTCGCAGACGAAACCGCACAATCACATTCGACCTTTTTTTCTTTGCCGTCATCTGCCACAGGACATTCTGCCGGTAACATTCCCATTTCACGTTTTAATTTTGTAACAATTTCATCTGGATCCAAGCCCAATTCCATTGCATAATTACGCGCAAATCCCAATATATATACAGTTTCTGGAATCGTCTTGTAATCTCCATCCTCTAATGCCTGCAAAAATTCTTCACGAATGCACAATTGTTTTGAAATTGTCGGTATTTCACGTTTCCGACGTCCATTTGTTCGTGCATCACGCAAAATTTCACCAACTGTCATTTCATTCTGGATTTCCATTTCATTTTTATTCATGATTTTTTGTTCCTTTTCATTGTATTAAAAAATTGTATATCGCTGTATATCATAGAAACTATACAGCCCCAGTGCAACCCCAAAATTCACAAATTAACATTTTCAATGTTGCTGCATCTGTAATAGTGTTAACTTTTATCCTGAAATCTGTCGAATTTGCTATGCCGGCACTGTACCATGCAGCATGTTTTCTAAACATCGGAATTGCTGCACGTTCACCGTAATATTCCAACATATATTCCAAATGTTTTAAAATAATTGCACCAACATCTGTTGGGGCCGTATCACCGATAATTTGCGCCAATGCCCATGGACGCCCCAACAAACCACGTCCAACCATCGCCCCACTGTATCCCAAATTCATGACTCGATTTACATCATCTGTGGTACGAATATCACCATTGGCGATAATCGGAATTGGTATATTTTTTGATATTTGTGGTAATACAGCCGGTCCAATATACATTTGAGCACGAGTCCGACCGTGTAGTGTTGCAAATTTTACCCCAGATTGTGCGGCAACATTAATCAAATCCAACCAATCACAATGTGCTTCATCCCAACCTAACCTGGTTTTTATAGACACAGGTATCTGTACCGCCCGCACAACCGCAGACATTATTTTTCCCGCCAAAATATGATCTTGCATTAAATGTGCACCCGCCCCGGCACGTGATGCCACCTTTGGCACGGGACACCCCATATTAATATCAATCCAGGTTGCACCAGCATCCTGTAATATTTTAGCCGCATCTGCCATTAATGCAACATCGGCACCAAAAATTTGGGTTCCAATATTTCCTTCGTCATCATAATGATCAAAATTACGTAAACAATTTTTATGTGCCCCAACCAGTGAATGACAAGAAATCATTTCTGTAACAATTGGTGCTGTTGGCGAAAACATACGTATCAGGCGCCTGAACGGTTTATCTGTAATCCCCGCCAACGGGGCAGCAAAAATTTGATTATTACTAAACATTTATGATATAATGTCACGTATGAAAGGAAAAATCAAAAAAATCTTTGAATTTTTACGTTGTGCATTGTCCGGTGGATGGCGTGGCGTAATCGGGTTAATCATATTAATTTTTGCATTTGGGATGTTTATCAGAATATTTTACGGTGAAAGAAATATTCAACGCTATGTTATAAATATTTGGGCTGTAAACAAAGAACAAATCGCATTAAATGCGGCCCATGCCGATTTAAACAATCTGAAACGTCATATTGATTTATTAAAAAATATTAGCCCAGATTATGTTCAAGAGTTAGGGTTGAAACATTTAAATATGGGTGATCCAAAGTTTAAAATATTAAAAATATAAAATGCCCAGTTAAGGGCATTTTTAATTCATATACACAATCATCATATTCAAATATGCGGCAAACATTAGCCATAATATGTACGGCCATGTTAATATTGATGCAGTTGTACTGATACAACGGAATGCACGTTCCAGCCACATTGCAATAAATAATAATAACACAACTATAAATAACCCCGCAGTTGCTATATGTAATCCAAAAAATACATATGACCACAATGCATTTAATGCCATTTGCGCGGCAAACAGTAAATATGATTTTGTTTTTCGTTGTGGGGCGATTGGCCTTTTTACAATCATAAATAACGCAATCCCCAACAGTGCATACAACACAATCCATGCAATACTAAACACCATTGGTGGCGGTGTCAAACCCGATTGCAGCAAACCATTAAACCACACATCCGAATGTCCCATCGGGGTAAATATCATACCAATCAATCCAGGTGCAAAAGATATAACCATTGTTAAAATAAATAACCATATTTTTCTCATGTTAAAAAATCCCCTTTATTTCTATTATACTGAAATTATATCAAATAAAAAATTATGAACCACAGGAACGATTTCTTAAACAAAAACCCGCCAATACGGCGGGTTTGAATTTTCCACAAACGTATAAAATTAACGTTTGCTGAACTGTGTTGAACGACGAGCCTTGTGATGTCCAAAGTGTTTACGTTCAACAACGCGGCTGTCGCGTGTCAAGAACCCTGCAGATTTTAATGCAGCACGCAATTCTGGTTCAATTTTTTCCAAGGCCTTGGAAATACCATGTTTCACAGCCCCAGCCTGACCAGACAAACCACCACCTGCAACCAATGCATGTATATCATATGCACCTTCGCGTTTTGTAACATTAAATGGTTGTGCAATTATCATTTGCAACACTGGGCGACGGAAATATTCATTAACAGGAATATCGTTAACAAATATATTTCCCTTACCTGGAACCAAATATACACGTGCAACTGAATCTTTACGTTTACCAGTTGCATACGTTGCATTATTTAATTTTACGCGTTCAGATGTTTTTACAGCTGCTTTTTTTGCAGGGGCGGCCTTCGTTGTTGCCTTTGCTGCGGTCGCAGTCTTTTTTGTTTCTGTCATTATTCGCCCCTTTTGTTTTTACGATTCAATGCACCAAAATCTATAACAACTGGATTTTGTGCCGCATGTTTATGTTCCGCACCGGCATATACATGTAATTTTGTCAAACGTTTGTTTGCCAATGCAACTGCCGTACGACGTCCCATCATACGTTTCACTGCGTTTGTAACCAATTTTTCTGGTTTTTCTGAACGCATCTGCCCCAATGTACGTTCTTTGGTGCTGCCTGTCCATAACGAGTGCCAAAAGAACTTTGTTTTATCAGCCTTTTTCCCAGACAAAGCAACTTTATCTGCATTGATAATAATAACATGATCACCACAATCCATATTTGGGGTCCATGTTGGCTTGTTCTTTCCACGCAGGATGTTCGCTGCAAACACAGCCAAACGTCCCAATGTGCAATCAGTTGCGTCAATCAAATACCATTTGGCATCTAATTCGCACTTTTTTAACGATTTTGTCGCTGCCATTGTTGTTTTACCTTTATTTATTTATTATAAGCTTGCAAATTATGCATAAACGCGGCAGAAAAGTCAAGAAAAATTAATACGGTATAATAATACCATATAAAAATCGATAAAAAAACAAAATATTCTATTTTTTACTTTTTACATTTGATTTTTTCTACAAAAAACATTTCTGAAACAAATCTTGTTTTTTTGTAAAATATGTTTATAATATGCATACGTGTGCCCATGGCTCAATTGGATAGAGCAATTGCCTTCTAAGCAATAGGTTGCAGGTTCGAGTCCTGCTGGGCACGCCAATTTTTTTTTAGAAATTATTTTTCAGTCCGACCACTTTGGAAATTTGGAAAAAGTTTGTAATAAAAAATCCCCCATTTGGGGGATTTTTTATTATTTATCCAATGCCTTGATAATTTGGTCATATGGAATCGCACCTGGGAACGCCTGTTCTTCGATAATCAAGAATGGTGTACCACTGATGTCGAATGTTTGTGCCAAATCACGAACATTTGACAATTCACGTGCAACAACTTCGCCATTCATATCTTGTTTCAAACGTTCTGTATCCAAACCGGCTTCTTTGGCAAATTTCATAACATTCTTTTCAACTTTTTCACCAATTTTTGCCTGATCTTTCAAATCGTCTTGAGTGTAGAAATTACGATTCATCAACATTGTAACCAATGCAGCAGATTTATCGGCATCTTGCAATTTAGCTGCGATAACTGCTTTGGCTGGTGCATCAGACAAAGGTCCGTGAATAGAAAAGTTCTTAACAACAACACGAACATCATCACGATCGGCCAATACACGTTCCAATTCACCGTGAACACGACGACAATATGGGCATGAAAAATCTGTCCAGATATAAATCGTTTTTGCGCCTTCGCGATTACCCAAAACAGGTGCATCTGCTGACATTACATCCGCATTTGAACGAACAAATTTACGGATTTCTTTGTTTTTAACAGCATTCTGCTGTTCCTGCATTCCCTGTACCATTTCCTGAACGATTGCTGGATTAACAGATGTCAGGTAATATGGAACATACAGACGGCATACGCAACCTGCGATTAACATAATGGCAACAACCTTAACAGATTTTTTTGCCACAGTGGCCCCCATAGATGGTTTTTTGTCGTCAAATTTCAACAACATTGTGCCGAAAACAAACAACGCGATACCAACTATCAAAAGCAATATTGTCCAAGTCATGGTTTTTTCTCCTTTTAATAATTGAACAGTTGCACTGTAAAAAAATTTTTCCCCCAATGCAAGGGAATAAATTATAAAAGTTTATTAACTGATTATTGTCGTCAATATCTTGCGTGATACCGGAATATGCGTTCCCTGATCCGCACATGCACCATCAATAAATTTTTCCGTAATTGTTAAATTTAATGGCAAACCATACAACCGCCCAATATATGGCATACCACATTTACCACATACTGCCCGCCCCGTACGCGGTGATAAATACCTTAAATCATCATGCCCACCACATCCAGAACAATGTGACAAATCCAATGCATATCCCAATTCACGTAATAACGATATTTCCCAATTTAAATACACACTTGTTGCATCTTTATTCACCAAATCATTTAACAATACATTTGTTTGGTTATATAAATCCGTATACGCCACACGTTCTGGCAACAATGTCACAATCAAATCAAATGCACAATTTGCAAACATCAAACATTGGCGTGATATCATTATTGGGGCCATTAAATTTTTATTCGCCTCCCAATGAAAAACCCCTAATTGCGAATTCAAACGGGCGTTCCACGATACAACACCAACCTGGCCTACCAATGGACGATTTTTTCTGGCAATTTGTGCACCGCGCATAATACCAGACATCAACCCATAATCATGCGAAAAAATGCGTGCAACACAATCACGTTCTCCAAATGGTCGTAAAGATATCAAAATACCGCTTGATTCAATTTTCATCGCAATACGAATTATACTGTTAATTTTTATAAATTTGCAAAACAAAAAATATTTCAAAGCCCTTTATGCGGATAAAAAACACACTTTATTACGTTTGACTTATCCACCAAATTTATTTTAACATAGCAGGAAACAAGGCAGGGAAAAAGAAAAACCAAATGCATACATCACATGATTCATTGAAAAAATGCAACAATTTATGTCTGCGTCTGTGTGATATCACGGGCGAAAAAGGATTGCATATTATAAATCGTATCGTAATTGTTTTGCATTTTTGCATATCCGTTTTTTTGTCATTTGGACACTTGATACAAAAACGTGCCATATTTCGTACCACAGATTGGTGGTATGAAATGGAACAGGCATCAGTCCGTGCGTTACCAATTGTTTTTTTAATCAGTTTTATGATTGGTATAATATTGGCATTTGTTGGCATAATGCAACTGAGTATTTTTGGTGCCGATATTTATGTTGCCGCATTGTTGGCAATTGCAATGACACGCATATTAGGTGCCATCATGACTGGTATAATCATGGCGGGACGCACAGGTGCATCATATGCAGCACAAATTGGTGCCATGCGAATTAACCAAGAAATTGATGCATTAACAGTTATGGGTGTATCCCCATTTGATTATTTAGTGTTACCACGTATGTTGGCATTAACGATGGCCATGCCAATATTAACAATTATCGCAGATATTGTCGGAATTTTAGGTGGGGCATTTGTTGCATTAATGTTAATAAATGTATCCATGACAGAATATTGGTCAATGACATACGATTGGTTAACATTTAAAAATTTTGCAATTGGTGTATTTCATGGATGGATTTATGGGTGGATTATTGCGTTATGCGGATGTTATTATGGAATGAATTCGCGTCGCAGTGCAGATGGTATCGGTCGTGCAACAACACACGCTGTGGTTGCTGGCATAACATGGTGTGTGGTGGCCACCGCTATTTTGACACTAATATTCAATTGGTTGGGGATATAAAATGAATACAACAGAGTCAACCCCTTTTATTATTGTTAAAAATCTAACAATTGCATATGATAATTGTCCGATTGTATCAAACATAGATTTCAGAATAAATCGTGGCGATATTTTTATGATTATGGGGCCCAGTGGATGTGGGAAAAGCACACTACTAAAATCATTAATTGGATTGTTACGTCCACAATCTGGGCAAATATTAATAAACGGAACAGATTTATGGGGTGTTTCTGATTCCGAACGTGTAAATATATTAAAAACGTTTGGTATATCATTTCAAAGTGGTGCATTATTTTCATCTATGACTGTTGCAGAAAATATTGCATTACCAATTGAATTACAAACAAATATGCCACAAAAAGAAACAATAAACCGCGTAACGGAATTATTAGCGGTTGTTGGGTTGGAAAATGCAGCAGATTTAATTCCAACAGAAATTAGTGGTGGAATGATAAAACGTGTGGCCTTGGCACGGGCATTGGCATTAAATCCACAAGCATTATTTTTCGACGAACCATCCGCAGGCTTGGATCCAATCCGTTCAAAACAATTAGATGATTTGATTTATAAAATAAATAAAATGTATGGTACAACAATTATAATGGTAACGCATGAATTGGATTCAATTGAATCAATCGCAACTAATTCAATATATCTGGATAATATCACACATGGTATTGGTGCGCGTGGTATGCCTGCAAATATTTTAGAAACAACAAACAACAAAACAATTATTGAATTTTTAACACGTGGGAACACCAGGGGGAAAAAATGCAAAAAATAAACAAACGTTTAACGGGTGGATTTATGATATTTGGGCTGTTATTAATTGCGGCAATATTTATGTTCTTTTTTGCGGCACGCATTGTTCATTGTGATACGACACCAGTTTTATTTTTCGAAGGGTCAGTAAACGGATTGTCCGTCGGTTCACAGGTATATTTTCGCGGGGTCCCGGTTGGCAAAGTTGAAAAAATTCAACTATTGCCAAATAATGAAGATAAAATTATCATACCTGTATACATAAAATTTGATCCCAAGGCGATGCCGGCGCAGACAAATTTTTCAACAAAAGAATACATTCAAGATTTAATCACCCATGGTTTAAAAGGAAAATTAAAAACGCAAAGCATGTTAACCGGTCAAATGATAATTGAATTAGATTTTTATCCAAATTATCCAGACAACCGTATTGGGCACAAATATGATATTGAAGCACCAGAAATTCCAACCATGCCTTCAATACTGGACGAATTATCACATACATTTAAAAAAATTCCATTGGATAAAATATCCAACAATACAGACGTTTTACTGCAAAATTTAAACAACGATTTACCCGAATTGGTTCACCAATCGACCCTAGCTGCACACAGCATTAATAAATTTACCACGGAAATTACAGAACCATTATTACAAACAATACACGAATTAAATAAAATGATACGTGATGTGAGTGATGCAGCCAATTCTGTGTCACAACTTAGCGATTATCTGGAACGCCATCCAGATGCATTATTAAAAGGCAAAGGGGGATATTAATATGAAAAACAAATCGTTAATTATAACAACCGCCGTTTTATTATCGGGATGTCTGGGCAGACCGTCTGTAATACCAACACATTTTTATCGTCTAAATATCCCAAGTGTATCACAACAGGTCCGTGGGCCAATTTCACAAACAAATGTTGCAATTGAATCTGTAACCATACCGCAATCGGTTGCACGTCCACAAATTGTAATATCACAATCAAAATCTACAGAATGTTATTTGGCAGAATTTGACCGATGGATTGAAAATTTAGATTCTGCCATACCTGTTGCAATATCTGAAAATATGAATTCATATGCCAAAAATATTGCCGCCCGTCCGGGGCGTGATGCACGTCGCAATGCAAAATATATTGTTAACATTGAAATTGTTCGTTTTGAAACAGCCTCGGATGGTGATACAACAATATCAGCATGGTGGACGATTACAGACACAAATGGGAAAACAATTACACAAAAACGCCGTACTTTCCAAACACAAACGCCACATAAAAAATCTGGAACATACGATTATGATGCAATTGTCGCAACACACAGTCGTTTAATTGCAGATTTATCGTATAAAATATCTGATTCCATTTCCGACATAAAATAATAAAAAACACACCATTTGGTGTGTTTTTTATTATTACCTATGATTATTAGGACAATTTATTCAATAAATCATCACTGTCTGATACACTGGTTTGTGAATGTGGGACAAACAATTCTGTATATTTACGAATAGCATAAACATCCGTCATACCCGAAATATAATCCGTAACCATTTGCATCACCTGCGGTGCATCAAACCGATTTGCCAATTTTTCTGTGTAATATTCATATAATGATTTAACAATATGACTGGCCTTGGGTTCTTCAGCCTTGGCAACAGGATCAGTATAAACGTGTTCAAACATCCAATCACGTAATTTATTTACATAGAACCAGCCCTGTTCCGTCATTGACACCGTTGGTTTATCCAACGAATTTTTAATAACATCCGCAATCATTTTTTCCAATCTGTTTGATTGTCCAACCGGAAAATATTCCCGACAATCACGTGGTAAATCATCTTCAGATATTACCCCTGCCCGTACTGCATCTTCAATATCATGATTTATGTATGCCAATTTATCCGCGTATTGAACAATTTTTGCCTCTGGCGTTTTTGGTTCATAGCCCCACGAGTGGGTTAAAATACCATCAACGGTTTCACGACATAAATTCATATTTTCTAAAACCTCAACAACACGTACACTTTGTACATTATGTTGAAAACCGTGTGGCAATAATTCATTTAATACACGTTCCCCACAATGACCAAACGGCGTATGTCCCAAATCATGTCCTAAAGATATAGCCTCGGCTAAATCTTCGTTCAAACGCAATGCACGGGCCATTGTTCTGGCAATTTGTGCAACCTCTAACGTATGTGTTAAACGCGTTCTAAAATGATCATTATATGGTGATAAAAACACCTGTGTTTTATGTTTTAAACGACGAAACGCCTTAGAATGTATAATCTTGTCCCGATCACACTGAAATTCTGTCCGAAATGAATAAGCCTCACATCGTGGATTTGGTCGTCCAAGTGTTTCACGTGATTTTGTTGCATATGGTGCCAACGTGTCATATTCACGTTGCTCCAATTCATTTTTAATGTTATAAAATTTGTTTACCATAACAGGTATAGTAATACAGAAATACTATATTGTCAATTTTGATATTCATTTAAACTTAAAAAAATTCAACCAACATTTGTCTTTATTTTTATTGAATTATTATATCTTCTTGATACACTTACCACACAAATTTTGTCCAAAAGTACATTAACAATGTATTGTTTATGGGATTTTATTTGTTCTAAACAGAAATCTATTGAGAAACCGGAAAAAAACACAATGCAGATCTTTAAATGTAAAACAGATACCAAGTTAAATGTATTACCCAAAACACTGACTCGTTTCTATCTTAGATATGCCATGCGTGGCCAATGGAAATTGTTAATATATTGGTTGGTAATAGTAATGTATTTACGCTCGGCAATGGTTTTATGGCCATTAACCGAAAAATGGTTCATCGCAATGTTTGAACAACCGGTAACCAGTATACAGGAATTCATTTTATCAAACCTGTCAACCGTTCTGTTAATTGTCGGTTTAAATATATCTTGGTCATTGTGCGGCGCATTGGATGGTATATTGAATGCAAAACGAAATGCATATATGGTAAAACAGATATCAGAAACCATGACAGATTATTTACATCGACAATCTATGGCATTTTGGACCGATGTTAAATCTGGCAGCATAAATACCAAGATAACATATTTAACACGTGGCATAAATGTTATGGATGAAGTTTTAAGAATAATCGCCTTAATCGTAACAATTTCCATAAATGTTTGGCTAATGACACAAATAAACAGTTGGATAACCATAATATTTGCAATAATGTTCATCAGCCGTTTATTATATACATTTTATATGCGTCATCCAGTTAAAAATGCCGCCACAGCGGCCAGTGACGCACAAAGTAATTTATCAGGACATATCGTTGACAGTTTAACGAATTCATTTATCGTTCGTATGTTTGCGGGCGCACAAACAGAACATAACTATTTAGATAAACCACGCCAAGAACAGGTAAAAAAGCATATAAAATCACGTTTAATGCAAACATTAATGTTATCACCATTTGATTTCATGTGGGATTTTGGATTCGGTTGCGTATTAATAATGTGTTTGTATTTGTTTGCACGTGGCGAATTATTAATATCAGGTGCAGTATTTACAATATCTGTTTTCAATCAAGTTTCTAATTCAATTGGTAATTTGATATTACAAATTCCGAAATTGATTGAAGATGCGGCCACGGCAACGAAAGCATATACAGAATTATCAAAACCAATAATGATTATCGACAAACCAAATGCACCTGATTTGATTGTAACACGTGGATTGATTGAATTTAAAAACGTTTCATTTAAATATAAACGTAAATGGGTTTTACGCAATATGAATTTAACAATTCATCCTGGCGAACGCGTCGGTTTGGTTGGTGGCAGTGGTGCCGGTAAATCAACAATGATGAATTTATTAATGCGTTTTTATGATGTGAACAGCGGTCAAATATTAATTGATGGTGTTGATATTCGTGATATTACCCAGGATTCTCTACGACGGGCAATTGGTTTTATTCCACAAGAGCCAACATTATTTGATCGTTCATTGCGGGATAATATTGCATACGGCCAACCAGATGCATCATTACCACAAATTCGTAATGCTGCCAAACGTGCCGCAGCTGATGAATTTATTATGGCATCTGATAAAAAATATGACAGTCTGGTCGGTGAACGTGGTATAAAATTATCTGGTGGCCAAAAACAACGCATTGCGATTGCCCGAGCATTTTTAAAAAATGCCCCTATTCTGGTTTTGGACGAAGCAACATCAGCCCTGGACAGTGAAACTGAGGTTGCAATTCAAAAATCATTTGAAGAATTGGCATCAGATCGCA
Source organism: Candidatus Enterousia sp. (assembly GCA_045617905.1). Taxonomy (GTDB): domain Bacteria; phylum Pseudomonadota; class Alphaproteobacteria; order Rs-D84; family Rs-D84; genus Enterousia. The sequence continues at coordinate 20,244 of JAZLJO010000015.1, read as the reverse complement.
CAACTGTTGCAATTGCCCACAGATTATCAACGTTGCGTAATATGGACAGAATTGTTGTAATGCGTGATGGAAAAATCATTGAACAGGGAACGCATAATTCATTATTACGAAACAAACGTGGCGAATATGCCCGCCTGTGGAAACTACAATCTGGTGGATTTTTAACCGAAAATTAACCACACAAAAAACGACATTTTTTACAGTTGCGATTATAATAAAACAGTGCTATGTTTTCGTATGTCCAATAATATAACAAATTGAAAGGATTATAAAATGTTATTAAAAGGAAAAAAGATTCTGATTACTGGGGTTGCAAATGATTGGTCAATGGCGTGGGCAATCGCCAAACGTGCACACGAAATGGGTGCAGAAATTGCAATGCCATATGCAATGCCAAATTTGGAGAAACGTGTTCGTCCATTGGCAGAACAACTGGGGGCAAAATTTGTCCAAGAATGCAACGTTCAAAACGACGAACAGATGGACGCCTTGTTCGGTGCGATTGAAAAAAAATGGGGGCATTTGGATGGCATGTTACATGCAATTGCATTTTCTGACAAAAATGAATTGACCGGTCGTTATGCCGATACAACACGTGATAATTTCAAAAACACGATGGATATTTCTGTGTATTCATTGGTTGATTTGACACGTCGCGCATCAAAATTGATGACAAATGGTGGTTCGATTGTTTCACTGACGTATTTTGGTGGGGAAAAGTCTGTTCCAAATTACAATGTTATGGGTGTTGCAAAATCTGCATTGGACAGCAGTGTTAGATATTTGGCATCAGATTTGGGTCGCAATAATATTCGTGTTAACGCAATCAGTGCTGGTCCAATTATGACATTGGCCTCATCTGGGGTTGGCGGATTCAAGGCTATGTTGCGTTTGAATGCGGAACAGACACCTTTGCGCCGTAATATGACCCTGGAAGACGTATCTGGGGCTGCAATGTATTTATTCAGTGATTTGTCCAGTGCAGTTACTGGTGAAATTCACCATGTTGATTGTGGATATTCCAGCACGGGTATGATGCCAAACGAATTAAAGGACATTTTATTAAAAGGCTTAGATAATCAGGAATAAACAATACTAGCCCCATCTTTGGGGCTTTTTTTGATTAAACAAAAAATCCCAATAAAAACCCTTTACATAAACCCCGTTATTTTTTTACAATGCATATCATAGTCTGAGAGTATGTGGATTCGTAATTTTATATTTTTATCGATTGTATTGTTACCCCTGATGCATGGCACTGCATTTGGGACGGCTGATGGTGATGAATGTGATAAAAAATGTGAAGAGTTGGTTACGATACACAAAAATATGGCAAACATGGGGTGGCGCAGTTCATTTGATGGTACAGACACAAGAAAAATATATGACCGTATTGAAGAATTATTATCTGCGTTAAATGAAAACACAACCGAATTACAGGATAACGCCCAGGCAATGCGTGACAAAGAACAATCAACCGCCAATAAATTATTAGGTGCGGCATCAATGGCGGCGACAGGCATTGGTGGGATGGAATTGGCATCGGCATTGGCTGAAAAAAAAGCCGATGAAGCAGCTGAACGTGATATGACGGCATATTTGGCAACATTTAAATGTGATTATGGTAACGGCCAGTCTTTCCGTGGTGGCGAAACCCAAATCCCCCTGCCGGGTGGAAATGCGTTATTGCCATTATATCAAGAATACGTTGCACTGGCTAATGATTTAAAAGTCCGTAAAGAATCATTGGGGCTTCAACCTGGAATTGAATCAGAATTAATATTGGACACCTCCCAAAGCGGATTATACGATGATATTTCAACGGGTAAACAAAACGGTGCTTTTACATCTGTGGCAAATGCCCTGTCCAATCCAGACAGCACGGATTCAGAAAAATGGTCCGAACAAAAATCTGATACTAAGAAAAAATTAACCGTTGGGGCCGTTGCAGCCGGGTTGGGTGTTGTTGGTGGTGTGGTAGGCGATGCAATAATTAACAAAAATTCCGCCAAAGAACATAGTGCAGAAATTTTGGCCCAGCGTGACGAAATAGTATCAGAAATGCGACAAATTATCAAAAATGAAATACAAAAATGCAATGATTTAATATCAGAATATCAAGAATATATACGTAATGAAAATCCAACACCGGCGAATGACGAAGATCAACAATTTATAGAGAAAATAAAAAACATTGCCACATTAGATGTAAACGGTGAATTATCACAATTAGAAAAGGTGGAATTGTGTCATCAATAAAAAAATATTTTTATGCTATATTTTTTTACATTTGCCCAATTACCATGGCATTTGGGTTACAAGCCGATTTATTTTCAGACATTCAGGTATCCAGTCCGTACATCGGCGAACGATTAGCGATTACATATATGCGTATAAATTCATTTGGCGGAAAAAATGCACGTTATAGTTGTGACACCCAAAATATAAAAAATTGGTTAAATGATGATTATATGACATGCCAGGCAACCGATATGTCGGGAAAAACGCAACAAATTGAATTTCAATTCGACGATTTATCAGAAAGTATGGATTCTGAAATTCATACCAGCACAGCGGCCGCAATGTGTAAAATATTGGGGGGGGAACCAGGTGATGGGTTACAACGAACAACATGTCGCGGTCTGGGGATGGTTGGTTGTGCTGCATTGGATAAAAATTTACGGATTGCCTTTGGGTACAAAGCAAAATATCATACAAACAATTCTGGAAATGGTTATTGCATTACTGATTTTGATAAACGTGGGGAAAATTATAACCCAAAAAACACATTAGTATATCAAAACAAGAATATCAAAATTGATAATTTTAAATTTGAAAAATTACAATTACGATACATCGATGATTTAAAATTTTTATTGGAACGATATGTTACAAATCAGGTTCTCACCCAAATACCAAATGCAAAAATATCCACATTCAGATGTACAGATGGTTTCAAAACCTGGCAACGTGGATTAACTGAACGTGATGATTTAATATCGTGTTTTATAACATTTGATGGTCAACAATCGTCCCAAGAAATTGAATTTGTTTTTGATGATATTAACGAGGCCATTGATTTAACCGCACGCGGTGGCACCGATGGTCTGCGTTGTTTGGCAGGAAATGGTGGCAAATATTTGGGTGGCCAATGTCATGGCATTACTAAGCAACAATGCGACCAGTTAAACCAAGCCAGTATTGGTGGTGCCGTATGGGATACAACATTGGAAACATGCACATTAAAAGATGGTGTTGCAGCATCTGATTTAGACCGTGCAGCCAAAATTGCAAAAATTGTTGGAACCGGGGCAGCAGTTGTTGCAATAACCGTAGCCACTGGTGGAACTGCTACAACTGTTATAATATCTGTAACAGCCACATCTCTTGGAGCCGCAGCCCAGGTTCAAAAAAATATTATAACAGATCAATGTAATGAACAAATTGCATATGGGCAACAAGTAAAACGTAATATATCAAAATGTGCAAAAAAATACCCGTACAATGATATTGATGGCATAGAACAATGTTTTGGTGAAAATTTGCAAAAATTTATTAACACCGCAGGTTTATGTATTCATGAAAATGCGGCAGATTCTGCAACTGTTAATGCATACATTGAAACATTTGATGAAATAATCGGAGAAATAAACAATGAATTATCCCCAATGGCCAGTTGTTATTTCAATTATACCCTAGTAAAGGAATTTGAAGACCGCACACAAGATTTAGACAATCAAATTATTGCATTGCGTGCAACCGAAATTACATCAACTTTATTGGGTATATATGGCGGCATTAAAGCGGTTCAGGGGCTTAGTAAAAGTGTATTAAATTTTGCTCATGATCCAAAGATTTCGATATCTGGTAATATGAATAATGTTGTAAAATCACTAATGCGGGGGCGTTCAATTGAAAATAATATTGAAAATTTACCGGCGACATATACCAAGGTTGCAGCAACAGGTGCCATTGTTTTTGGTTCCACCGAATGGTTACGTCAAAGAATTACAAATGGTGATATTCAGGGCGACGTTTGTACCATAAATGGTAATCAATAAACCGATAAACGTATCTGTTTATTTAATTTGACTTATATATTTTGTTTATTTTATCATTACTATGCAAAAGCAAATTCGATCAGAAACAATGATAAAATACGATGCTATTATAATTGGTGCTGGGGCCGCAGGTCTGTGTGCGGCATTGGCGGCCACGAAGAATGGTCGTTCCATATTGATATTGGATATGGGAAAAACACCGGCACGCAAAGTTGCTGTATCCGGTGGGGGGAAGTGCAATTTTACAAATATGGCTGCAAAATACGACCATTATTTTGGTGACAATCCAGATTTTACACGTGGTGTTTTGTCACGTATAACGTATCAAGATGTATTAAATTGGATGAAAAAACACAGATTAAAATGGTATGAAAAATCACCCGGACAATATTTTTGTAAATCTGGTGCGCCAGATATTGTTAATAACATATTGCACGACATAAACAATACCACAATTATACAAAATCAAATTGTTGTAGATGTAAGCAAAAATGAAAATTTATTTACTATCAAAACAATAAATAACACTTTTTATTCAAATGCAGTTATCGTTGCAACAGGTGGAATTTCATTTTCTACGTTAGGGGTATCTGATATTGGCTATAAAATCGCCAAACGATTTGGGCATAAAATTATTCCACCCCGCCCTGCACTGTGTGCAATTTCAATAAAAAATTTTACATCAGACTTAATGGGGCTTTCATTACCTGTAAAAATAACGGTTGATGGCGAAACAATTAATGATTCTTTGTTATTTACACATTTTGGTATCGGTGGCCCTGCTGTATATCGAACAACAGTTCGCAATATTTCAAACGGTTTTACAATTAATTTAATGCCTGATATTGATATTTATAAAATGATAACAGACATAAAAAACACATCTGGACGTACTAAAATCGTAAATTATTTGTCTGATTATATTCCCAGTAAATTAGCAAAGTGGATTGTTGGTGACAATAATAAAAATATTGCAGATATCCCAAAAACACAAATACAGGAATTGGTTAACAAAATCACCAAATGGCATATAAAACCGGATGATATAAAATTATATAATTTATCATCAGCTGAAATTACACGCGGTGGTGTTTCAACAGATAAAATATCATCAAAAACGATGGAATCCAAATTATGTTCTAATCTGTTTTTTGCAGGCGAAGTTTTAGACGTCGCCGGTGATTTGGGCGGATTCAATTTACATTGGGCATGGGCATCTGGATATATTGCCGGTCAAAATGTATAAAATATATACATCTATACGTGTACCGTTTTTTTATACATATGCGCATACAAGCATATCAACGGCATCAAAATAATTTTTCGCATAAGATATGGTATCCCATACATAACACTAAGACAACGAGCACATGTTTTTGCAGTTTGCCAATTATTGCCACATGTATATTCACCATTATTTTCTAAGCGCCAACGTTTGGCCCAAAATGCCTCCATCAATATCATATCATTGATTCTTTTTTTATTAATTTTTACCCCGCTGTATTGTGAATATTTACGCAAAACTCGATTCATCAATCGACGATTTTTGCTGGTACAAATAACCGCCAAATCACACCAACGCTCATAAATTCCAGCATTTCCAAAATCAAACACCCCACATAATTGTCCCGCGTCATCAACCACCGAATTAGGTCCCTTTAATCCCATATGACATAAAACAAAATCATCATCCTGGCGTGTTGTCTGTATAATTTGATTATATTTATTTTTTAATCGTTTAATTAATATTTTGGGTAAAAACGGTCGAATTGTATTTTCAATACGATCAAATGGAACATATTTTATTGTTGGAACGTTCATATTGTTTTTTATATATCCGACATTTGTTTTATGCAATTGCGCTAAAAATAACGCAATACTGTCCGCCAAATTATTTTGTTTTGAACTGTAGGCAAATTTATGCCAAGACCATTTATTACCGACAATCATTTTATGAACCGCATATCCGCCAACCACACTATCATTTATAAATTCTATTTGTGGTATTTTAATCGATATATTCGGTCTTATATAATCACAAATTGCCGCCTCGGTTTCATAAATGTTCACACCATGATGTGGAAAACGACAAACATATGTATCATTTATCACATATGCGGTTGAATCCGTCCCATGCCCCAGATATTTTACATTATCTGTACAGTATTTCTTTTGCAAATATTCCAATATTTTCGCGTATTCCATTTTCACCACCATATATTCGTGTATAGATATTATTCTAAAACATTTATTTTTTCAAACAATCTTTTCATTACGTTTTTTATTACGGAACATAAACAGGATTTTTTTCTTATAGGAATCTGTCCATAACTGTGTCATAATGCCAAAAATGCATAAAAACTAGGAGTATATAAAATGACAAATTCTGGTATATGGTATGCAATTGATTGTTTGGCAGCAAAACTTGGTAAATCCTGCTCTGCTTTGGCCAAAGAATGCGGTCTGGATTCAACAATATTTAACAAAAGCAAACGGTTTGATAAATATGGTAAACCTCATTGGCCATCATGTCACACAATATCAAAATTATTGGATGTGACCGGTGTTTCAGAGGCTGATTTTTTCAAATTAGCGGCTTCAAGCACTTGTGCTTAATTAAAAAAAACAAACATTAAACTTACTATAAAATACTTGAAACAGTATAAAAATCACAATCCGTTTGCCAATATAGGTCAAGTCAGCAGAATTTCAAGGGTTCTTGTGTATCCCATTTTATTCTTAGGACACTGGGGGATATGGAAAACAAAACTTGCCACAAATCCGATGGTTTGGTGCACTGGTTTAATGTGAATTGTGTTGTGGGTTTTTATATTCGTTTATCTGGTGTGTCCCAAATTTGTCCCAAAACAGAGAATAAAAAAGCGGGAATCTGCCGAATCCCGCTTAATTTGTGGCTCGACATAACTCGCACCTATCAGGTAGAAAATCGTAGCTTTAGGTAGAATCTGTGAGATATTTCTAAAAGACTGGAAGTTTATATCATAATGAAAAGAATATATCAGTGGGTGCTTATTTTAGTATGTTTGATAGTGTTTTAAATACCGTAGGATTATCTATTACAACAATCTCTAAACGTTTTCTTGCCCGTGTTACAGTTTGATAAAACATACCTAAAAAATCATAAGGATTTCCGTCTGTGTTTCTGGCTTTTAATAACCCTTCATCATCATAATAAAATCTAGGTCCCATGTATGCCACTACATTATCAAATTCTTGACCAATTACTTCGTGTGGTGTTTCAAAAACAAGAAATCGATTATCAATATTTGAAAAAATTGATGGCGTATAACGGATAAATTTATAATTTTCTTTGTTTGTAATGTAATTAAAAACATCTGCTTGTTGACTATTAAAATATACCAACGAAACATTGCTTAAATTGCCAACTTTACCGTTTTTTGTATTAAACATAGATTTTATGAATTTATCTATATGTTTATTTGTTCGAATTTTATGTGTTAATGTATACTTTTTTATAGAATTTGAATTGATTATTTCAACAGCTCCATTTTCATATTCTTTTTGAGAGAGTTTTTGTTTTTCGTCATATCCAAATACACAATTGATTTTGTGAGAAAGAACATAATCTATAATTTTATTAAGCTGGCTAGTTTTTAATCGTTGAGCTTCGTCAATTAAAATGATATCAAAATTATTTAAATTTTCTAAAACTTCCATAAAATCTTTGATTTCATAAATTGAAAAATGGTGTTCTTGCATTAAATCTCTATGCCCTTGGTTTAGCTTGGCAACGTGAATAATTAATGGTTGTTCGTTTCTAGAAATTAATTTTTTCGCGTAATCGTATAATAACAAAGATTTTCCAGTTCCGGCATCACCTTCTATAGAAACAATATTACTTGTAGAATTTGTAAAAACAGAATCAAGTTCTCTTTCAATATTATCTTGTTGTGGGCTCAAAAAATAACGGTCTGCAATAAAATCATCCGTTGCATTCGTTTATCAAATGGTCGCGGATGCTTGGTTGCCAGATTATGTTTACGGAGAAACAGAAGGTCAAATACATCATATAACAAACGATGGATATGATAATCGCCCTGAAAATTTAATTATATTGAAAGAGAACGAGCATAAGAAGATCCAGCATTATGGACTGTCAGATCCTAGATATTATCCTGGCAAATATGATAAAAAATAAAATGCCAATTTGACGTTTTTTAGGTTTTCATAGAATCCAGGCATTTCTTTAATAAATTCTTATATTCAACCAGTAATTCTTTTGGTTTAACTGGTATGATATCGCCGCACCATTGGGTAAGATATACACTGATTGCACGTAGACCGCCAGTACGCATTTTTATTGTCAATGTACCATCTGGGTTGTTTATAAATTTCTGGGTTGGATGAAATTGATATTTTTTTACTAATTTTATAACTTCTGGATTTTTGATTAACCATTCTACATCATATACAGCACCATCGTTATAAATTCCAAACATATCTTTGGCATATGTTTTTAATGAAAAACTGTTATCTTTGTTAAACCGATTACCCGTATCAACCACATTGGTAATATTTGCCATGATATAATGTCTAGGATCGGTGCAGACTTTGCCGTTTTTACAAATATAAGCAACAAGATAAACATTATTAGGACCATACATAATTCCCAAAGGACAGACAGTATGTTCACGATTGTTATACATAAAGCGTATTTCATGCTGTTTACTTATTGCAGAATCTAGCAATGATTTAATATTTGGATCAAATCTTATGTCTGGGCGCGGACCAACAAAAGCAAAATCAGCGTTTATCATTTGATCAATATCGTTTATCTTGCTCGCTGCTCGTTTTGGTTCTGTATGTTCAATTTTACGGTATAATCTGGTGGTAAGTTTTGCTTTCAAATTTTCCAATAATTTGTGTTCATTTAGATTATTTGCTGTTTTTTGAATGGCAAATTCCAAAGCCCGAATTTCAGTATCATCAATTGTGTCTGGAAAATCATGTAAATCTAATTTATAAGCACCGACTTCTTCTTCCAGTTGGTCACCATATGAATCTTTGATAGAATCTAGTGTGCGTTTAACCGTTCTCTCACTTACCTTGTATTCAGCAATGTTTTTACAATCTGCAGGGGTTTTACCCAAACGTTTATATTCAGAAGATAAAAAATTCCGAATATCTTCACGTGTCATATAATTGGCTCGTAATGCGTTAATAAGATTTAATTTTATATCGGTTTTCTTATAATTGTTGCGGGATTCAGACATTTTTGCTTCTCTAGTTTATATACCGACATGATATCAAATATTTGTTCATAAGTAAAGAGAAATGGACCAATTCTGTCCAAAAGATTAATTATATTAAATGTGAACCAGACAAAAGAGGCTATTATGAACATAAAAGATAGACAAATTATTTTGTGTTATTTAAGAAATATGGTGAACAGCGAATATGAACCAGAAGATATGGATTTTTTTATCTGTAAAATTTCACAATATTCTTCAGATTTGTTCGGATTTTGCTTGCGAGCTGTATTAAATGGTAATGATAAATTGACTTCTGATGATGACAAGGCTGTTTTTGTCACAAATTTATTAGACGGCAAATTATGGCGTAATGTTTTGTCACCAGAAGACGGTTTGCACCAACATGTATCAAAAATATTTGATACCAGAAAGGGCGATTATAAAGTCGATATAACTAAACCAGATTTTGATAAAAATTTTACAATGATATGTGATACTTTTGATTTGCCAGATAATTGCAGACGTTTATTACAGTTTTTGATTTGCATGAAAAATAATATGATGCTACGCAGATTGCTGGGGTGTTATAACGATGATATAGATCGTGATTATTTTTTGAATGAAAATAATTCGGATTTTATAGCAACTGTATGTAAAATGCCTGCCCAAGAAATCAGGGAAGCATTTGCTCAAAATGGACCGTTGTTTGAGTCTGGTATATTAAAAAATAGTGACGAGGATAATGAATTTAATAAAACATTTTTAGGTTTATTAACTATGAACTTTAAAAGTTGTAAGGAAGTGCGTGATGTTTTGGTTGGCAGTCCTTTATCAACAAAGCTAAAACGTGAAAATTTTGATTATATGTTGGATGATTTTGATAAAGTATCCGAAATTTTAACCAATGGTAATAAGACAAACAGCAAAGGTATAAATATCCTTTTGTATGGTTTGCCAGGAACAGGAAAAACAGAAATAGCAAAAACCATTTGTAATCGTGCTGGGTTAAATTTATATACCACATCTGAAAAACAGCAAGAAAAAGATGGCAGATTATCAAATCTGGCGCAGATGCAAACTGTATTAAAAAATGAAGAAAGGTCGGTCATTTTGTTTGACGAAGCAGAAGATGTGTTTTCTCTCTATCCGTTTAGCAGGCACAGCCCCAGTAAATTATATATAAATCGCATATTGGAAAACAATAAACGCCCAGTGATATGGATAACAAATAATTTGGAAGATATGGATAAAGCATATGTTCGTAGATTTTCGGTTGCGCTGGAAGTATCTAACCCCGATGAACGTGCAAAAATTAATGCGTGGAAACGTATATTTGAAAAGTACGAACTTGAAATTTCTGATGAATATATAAAAGGGTTGATAAATAAATATCAGGTACCAATATCTATGATAGAAACCGCCGTTAAGAACGCAAAAATTGTGAACAATATTAATTTCGTCGATTATACTTTGGAACATTTAACAATGGCTATGACTGGCAAAGTAAAAAGAAAGAAAAAATCAAACGGTGTAAAATTCGATACAAAACTGTTGAATACAGATATTGATTTAGAAAAATTAGCAAATCAAATCAATAACAAGAAATTGAATAATTTTTCGTTATGTCTTTATGGTGCACCTGGAACCGGGAAAACAGCTTTTTGTGAACATTTAGCGGACTTGTTAGGATTAAATATAATAAAAAAACGTGCAAGTGATATAAATAGTAAATGGGTTGGCGAAACAGAACAAAATATTGCAAAAGCATTTCAAGAAGCTCATACCCAAAAAGCTATGTTAGTTTTTGATGAAGCAGACAGTTTTTTGATGGATCGTACTCATGCCGGACATTCTTGGGAAGTAAGTAGTGTTAATGAAATGTTAACCCAAATGGAAGCGGCAGAATATCCGTTTGTTTGTACAACCAATTTGATGGATAATATAGATAAAGCAGCACTGCGTAGATTTTCTTTCAAGGTCAAATATGATTTTTTGAAACCAGATCAAGTGATAACCGCCTTCAAAGATTTTTTCAAACAAGACGTGTCAAAAGAAGAAATTGTTGATCTGGTAAATCTTGCACCTGGAGATTTTATGGTGGTAAAAAATCAAGCAGATTTACTGGATATTACTGATAAATCTGAATTATTATCAAGATTGCGCCAGGAACAACAAGTTAAAAATTGTCGCGAACACAAAGTAAAAATAGGATTTCATTTTTAATCGTATTTAGGATATCTATAACAATAGATTAAACAAATGGATTACATATGATAAAAATATCAAAATCAGATTATGTGCTTGGAATAAAATGCCTGAATGCATTATGGTTCAAGAAATATCGTAAAGACCTAGAAACAGAAAAGAACCAGGCAGTATTGGATAATGGAACTGCGGTTGGTGAATTGGCTTGTAATAGATTTCCTGGTGGTGTTCGTATTACTGCAAAACCGTGGGAAGATGCTGCAATTACACAAACTAAATCAGCAATATCAGGAAAAGCACCATTTATTTATGAAGCAACATTAAGCACTGATACAGGTGAATATTGTGCAGTGGATATTCTTCGTAACAACAATGACGGAACATGGGATATCATAGAAGTCAAATCAACCACAGAACCCCACGATTATCATTACATAGATGCATCTTTTCAACGTTATGTTTTTACCAAATGCGGAATTAATGTTCGAAATTGTTTTATTATGACATTAAACAAGGAATATGTCCGTCACGGGGATTTAGAACTGGAGCAATTGTTTGCTTTGCATGATGTAACAGCAGATTTACAAGATATTGAAACAGTACAGCATAAAATCGAAAGGATAAGAGCTGTTTTGGATGGCCCAGAGCTTGGTATCGCGATATCCAAAGTAAAATGTAACAAATTCTATGAATGTCCGTATAAACATCATTGTTGGAAAGATGTACCACAATATTCTGTGTTTGATGCTTTTAAAGGCGCAATGGCAGATAAAGTATATTCTGAATATGGTGCAGATTTAAGCAATGTTCCTGCTGGTATCCGCGCTAATCAATCACATCCTGGTGATATAGAAGCATTTTTGGATAATGTTGATGTAATAAATAAAGATATTTTGCGTGACTTTACGAAGAAATTACATTGGCCATTATACTTTTTGGATTATGAATCAATAATGTCTGCGGTACCAATGTTTGATAATTCGAGACCGTATCAACAGATTTGTTTTCAATTTTCATTACATGTACAAAAAAATCCTGAGACAGAATTAGAACATTATGAGTACCTTCACAATAAATCCGGTACCGATCCAAGACCAGGATTGATTAAAAAGTTAATTGAAACCATTGGTGATACTGGATCTGTGATTGTTTACAATCAAATCTTTGAACAAGGCCGTAATACAGAAATGGCACGTGATTTTCCGGAATATGCAGAACAGTTGATGGCGACAAACAATAGAATGGTTGACTTGTTAATGCCGTTTCGTGAACGTGGGTTATATCGACCATGTCAAAATGGCAGTGCATCTATCAAACAAACATTACCGGCGTTCGTGTCTGAAATGTCCTATGCAAATTTGGGAATACATAATGGGACCGAAGCCAGCGACCAATTCATGGCATTTATGACCGGAAAACAAACGCTAGAACAGACCGAACAAATGATGGCGAATCTGCATGAATATTGCGGACAAGACACAATGGCAATGGTCCGTTTGCTGGATGTGGTATATGACAAATGTGCAATGAAACCATTTAATATAGACGATACCACGAAAATAGTTATATTAGGGACATTTCCTGGGGATAAATCTCTAAATTCTCATGAATATTATTCTAATTCTAAGAATAAATTTTGGACTTTGTTAGGACTGAATCCCGGTGATTTTGAAACATTAAAGAATAAAGGGATTGGTTTATGGGATGTTATAAAATATTGTGAACGAGACGGCAGTTTGGACAAGAATATAAAAAATATAAAATACAATGACTTATCTATATTATGTAATAAAAATATAACCGTATTGTTTAACGGTCAAAAAGCTTATGATTACTATGTGAAAGCTAAGAAAAATCCTAAATATGCAAATTGGTCAGAAGTTGATAAAAATAAAAACGTTTTGAAATCAAGTAGTGCTGCTTGTTCAATAGATTTTGAGAAAAAACAATTAGATTGGAAAGAAAAAATTGACAATTAAATAATAAAAAAAGTGGAAAAAATGAGTGACAACCAAGAAAAAATAGATTATTTACGCAAATCATTGGTGTTTAACATGTCTTTAGGTAATAAAGAATTGTTTCACTCCAATATGTGGGCGACATTGATGGAAAAATATCCAGAAATTATAAGTATCTTTTTCGATAAGCTAAAAGACGATAATCCAACAATTACAAGGGAATATCGTATAAAAGACGCTGGTAATGTTGATATATGTATTAAAACAAATGATGATAATAAATATTTTATTGAAAACAAGTTCAAAGCATTGCCGAATGAAGAACAACTAAAAAAATATTCTGGGGAAAGAAATCTGAAAAAGGGGGTTATTACAGGACTTATTAAACCAGATTTTTTTGAAGATGCTGATAGTTGTTTGGACATAGAAGGCGTCTCTTGGACTTTTTTATCTTATGAACAGATAGCAACAAAATTAAAAAAATACGATTCAAATATAAACAAGAAAGATAAAGATATTTTTGAACAGTATAGAATAATGTTGGGTTATATAACAGATTTGATAAAAGATACACTGAAATCTAATGAAAATATTTACAACCCAAAAATAGATATTGAAGGCGGAGAAAAATTACGATTGGGTGATGTTATAAAAAAATTACATATGTCCAAGCTGAAAAAAGCACTGTCGAAAGAAAATTTAAATTGCCGGGATGTTGAATTTTTCCGAGGAACTGCTTTGATGAATATAAAAATAAACAATAATTTAAATTTTCAATTACAGGGTTTACAACTTCGGTTATATGCAAATAAAGAAAAAGATTTAAACGATTTAAAACTTGATAATTTCAAATTAAACAAAAAAATATGCCACTTTGGAAACAGCTTTTTTTATAAATATATAAAATTAAAAGAAAATATGAAATTTGAAGATTTGATTAATCTAATAAAAAAATGCAAAGAAACAATAGAGAAATAAATCCATTACAAACAAAAAGGATAAATATTATGGCATTAACACCAGAACAAAAATTGATTGTTGATTTTTATGAAACGATTGCTAAAAAGTTAGACGGGCATTTAGAATATGTTCAAGAAGGTCCAATTGTATATAATTTTATATTTAAACATCATACGAGTAAATCAGAAGCGTTTTTTTGAGAAAATTGCAAAAGAAAACGAATGTTTTGCAATCTGTAATGATAAAAAAATTATATTTCAAATTCCAAAAATAGAAAGACGGACGATTTTTCTAGATAAGCTTCTTAAAACACAAGAATTTAAACAAACAAATGCAATTTTACCTGTGATATTAGGGGTTGATACATTTGGTACCCCAATCATTCAAGATTTGCAAAAATTTCCACATTTATTGATAGGCGGAAGAACAGGATCAGGCAAAACAAATTTGCTGAAATCAATGCTAAAGTCATTATCTGAAAAATTAAAACCGTCAGAATGCCAATTCATAATAATAGATACCAAAAGTATAGAATTTGCCGGAACAAACGAATGGGAAAAAGAAAAACATTTATATATGCCGATTATAAATGATACTTATGAAGCTATTAATATTTTAAAATCTATGGTACAGACTATGGAAGAAAGGTATCAAATCTTAAAGAAACATAAAGTAAAAACAATCAAAGAATATAAAGAAAAGACACATAAAAACGATATGCCGTATATTATTGTGGCAATAGATGAATTATCAGATCTTATGGTTGTTGCTAAGAAAGATATGGAAGTTAATCTCCAACATTTACTTCAAAAGGCTCGGTCTACAGGAATACATTTTGTGATAGCAACCCAAAGATATTCTTCTGATGTTGTTACTAACATTATTAAAGCAAACTTTCCAACACGTGCGAGTTTTCAAACACGCACTTCAAAAGATTCAAAAATAATACTTGGTGAATCTGGTGCAGAAAACCTGTTGCCTTATGCTGATATGTTGTTTAGTGAAGCAGGACGCTCATCAGTGCATATTCATAGTGCATGGTTTATGGATTAATTAATAAAACGAGTTTATAATGGCAGAAAGAAAGGTTGTTATTTTAAACAAAGCATTTTTGGGCGATTGGCTAAATAATGATGCTAACATCGGGCATGAGATTATAGATTTTGTAAAAGCAGATAATGGAAAATTATATGTCTACAATACTCCGTATGGCAGGTGTCCAGACAATATACAATGCCCAAATGATGAGGGTCAAACAAACGAAAAAGATATTGCAGAGTATATGGTGTTGACTGGGAGGACAAAAAAACAAAAAGCGCAGCGTCTAGTTTTGATGTGTTGTATGTTATAGAATTGAAAAAGAAACTAAATAGACGTAAAGATGTAGATGCAATTAAATATGGAGGGGTAGCCTTAAAAGATATTTACGAAGACACAAAAGATACAAGTTTATTTGCAACTTTTGAAGCAGGTCAAATGTATGAAGCTATTAGACCTATACCAGTTGCATTATCTAATTATAATTTTCAAAGAAATAAGGGATATGTTTATTCAGATGAAAAAGATTATAAGAAATTAGATATAGCGGGATGGTTAAAAAAAGGTCTGCTGCAAAAGGCAAAGTTAATAAAAGTTAAAAAGAATAAGTTTAGTGACACAAAGACCTTTTTAGATTTAATACATATGTCAGACAATGAACAAGTGTTTACCAATATAATGCATAGTATTTTAAGCCACGGTAATTTATTACAAGAATTTATATCAAAATTTAGCGATAAAAAAAATAGATATTAAATCTCCAAAAGTAGAAAGAGAGAAGTCTGTTCCCGGTGGAAGATGCGATATTTATGCAACAAGTGATAATTGTACAATAATTATAGAAAATAAAGTTTTTAGTGGTTTGAACGGCATAAAAGATGATATTACACAATTGTCTACTTATTATAAAGTTGCACAGAAAGATACGAATAAAAAAATAATATGTTTTGTAACAGCACCTAGTTCAAGAAAACTTGAAATACAAGCAGAGATAAAAGCTAAAGATAAAAAAATATGTGAAAAATATAAAATAATAACATATGGAGAAATGGCGGAATTTATTGAAAAACATAAGAAAGATTTAAAGAATTTGTCATATAATAAACTGATTGATGATATAATTAAAGCCTTTGAAAATTTCTCTAAACCGACAAAATTAGATATTTATGCCCAAAAATTTCATGATAAAATTCAGATGATAAAAAATAATAAATAATGTGTCATTTGGCGCATTATTTTATTTATCTTTTATTAATTTTTTCAAAATCTTTTATTTCGAAGAAATAATGTCCAGTTCGATAAACTCAAACAAACGAGAGTTTTTGAAAACGATATTATCGAACGGTGTGTTGATGGATACAACTGCTTGTTTTTACTTGAAAAAACCCTTCGACAAACTGCTTTTTGCGAAGGGTTGTAAGATGTGGCTCAGATGTATATGCTTAGGTCGAACACGAGATATCTTAGATTTACTTAGTTTGGGTAAAAGTATTGAAAAGATTTTGCAACGTTATCCAGTATAAAATATTTTCGCTTTATCCAGCGGGGGTATCCCATACTCCATATACCCACCAGAGCACCCCATACCCCATATCCTTTCCCACATACCTACACCAATGTATATATGTCTGCTTATTTAAAAATCCCTTACGCGCGTAGCAAAAAAATCAACAAGACTTTTTCAGTAAAATCTGATTTGACCAATGGGGCAAACCACCAATTTTGATAAAAACTTGCGATTATAATTACCTTGGTGCAAAATATGGACAACGCAAAGGATTAAATATGACATTGATGGAAAAAGATTTTAGTAAATTTTTATCGGAACTCGGATATTCAAAGCAGACAGTTAATATTTATCCAAGCAAGTTAACCAAAGTTGCACATGAAATCGGTTATAAATCACTAGTTGATTTGGCAGATAATGTTTTTATTTTACTTAATGGCAATAAATACAAATACAATGATAGAAAACACGAAGATAAAATATTATCTGCTGTAAAAAAGAATCGTTCTCTTTTAATTCTGTTTAACAGTTTTCTACTTGATATAGGTTGGAAACAAAATTTTTTCCAAAATTGTTCTTTACCAAAAAATTGTATGGGTTTTTTAAGCACTGTGCCTGGTTATGAAAAAGGTAAAATGGCCAGACAACTTATTGATATAGATAACAATGGAACCACAATTACAGATAAACAATATTTTAGCATGTATGAGGTTGAAAAGGCTTTACCTATCTCTGAAAGAGAATTAGAACGCTGGAACACAAAAGATATTAAGGGCAAATTAATAAGGGATGAACCACATATGTATACAGGTATTCCATCAGAAATAAAAGATAACAAAACCGAAATAGAAAGGTATAGTCCAACTTTATTTACTCATAATTATTATAAATTAAATGAACTCAACAAGTTCCTTGATTTTATATTTTTGCATGGAGAACCAAGAGCAAAGGAAAAATATATGTAGTCATAGTGCATAATGAATAAAAATCAAATGTCAAGAAATATACCCGACATACTTTGTCGGGTACTTTTTTTGCTTATTTTAATTTTATACTGCATACTGCTGTCGTCACGAAAACAAAAAGGGTCATCACAAAAGACAACCCAATTTGCAATTCAGACTGCATGATGCAGAATGACCTCTAAACAAAGTAATTCTAAATCATGTAAAGCCGTTTGTAAACATCTTTTTTACAAACACAAATTTTAACCGGCAAAGACTAACTTAGGCAGATAAAGCGATTTTCGCTAGGTGGTTTTTGCAGCCAAAAATGATTTAAAGGATTATAAAATGGCAAAATATTTAGAATCTACTTTAAACAATGCGACAGCAGCAACATCAACAACATCTTCAACAGCAGTGGCTACTTTTGTGGCACCATCTGCACCTGCAACACCTGCAGATGTAGCAACATTTGTTGCACAAGGGAATATTGCTATTACAGCAGCTGTTGAAGTTATGAAATCTTGTCCGGTAAATTCTGGATTATATTTTCAAGCACTTAATTTTGCACAGCAAGTTGCTGGTATGGTATTGGATGAAGGTGTTAAAATCGCAGACGCAGTCAGAGCGGTTGGTAATACTGTTGGAAGTGGTCCAGAAGTTGAAAAAGCACGCGAAGGAAAAGATAAACTAATGACAGGATATGGGTTCCAGAAAAACAAAACATGGCGAAATATCTGTGAATTGGATGCAGCTTGTGTTAAAGAAGCAAAGGAAGAAGCTGCTGAAGATGGGGATATTCCTAGTATAAATGCTGCGATAACAATTAAAAAAGAACGACAAGGAAAACCCAAAATAAGGAAACATAAATGTCATGGTATTTTTTCTAACACAGTTTTGTCGAACAATCTTAAATTTGATGAAACATGGAATGCAACCAGTTTGTTTGCGAATATCGGTCTTGGAACTTATATGTTGAAAGATTTGAATATTGAAATTTCGGTTGCAAACGAATTAAAAGCTGATGACCGTGCTCCGATACATCAGGAATTATATCCAATATGTAATGTCATAGCTGGTTCTATTACGGATGATGTTATATATGACAAAATCGTGGAAGCACATAAGGCACGAAAATGTCGTATTGTGTTAATGTCACCTTGTTGTCAGTCCTTCTCAAAAGCTGGAAATCAAGATGTAAATCGGGAAGAATCTAAATTAATCATGACTGGTATGAAATTTCTAGATGCGGTGAATGATTACAACGATGTATTCATGTGTGAAAATGTTGAAGAATTTTTAGATGCATGTCCAGACGAAATTAAAAACAAAGGATATGATAACATTTGTGACTATATTGAACAAGAAGCTGACCGATTAGGTTATATTATCAACATTGATTATTTAGATGCCGCTTGTTATAACACAGGGGAAAAGCGTAGTCGTTCAGTAGTCATAGGTATAAAAAAAGAATTGGTGCAAAAGATTCTTGGCACGACTGAAATCACTGAAGATAATGTCTGGAAATTTCCAAAACCAGATGAATTTAAATTGTCAGAAGAAGTGTGTTTACATTGTATACCATCTATTGAAGCCGGTGAATACAGAATGGATGTTAACCGTTTGCATTTTACACCAAAACTGATACCAGAAGTTGTTGAAGCACTGAAAAAAACAGAAGCTGGCGGAAAAGCCGTTGTTAAATATCGTGATGATAAAAACAAACGCAAAAAAGTGACCATTGTAAGAGCTCATGGTGATAGACCTGCACCAACAATTACAGGTGAAACGGCTCATTTTGGTGCACCTGCATTACGCTTCCCTGCTGGTCGTTGTCGCACAGACGGAACACAATCTGACGCACGATACAGAACACCTTATGAAATTCTGGTCTTAATGGGTATGCCGAGAGATTTTGAATTGCCTGAAAAAATTAAAATACAAGATGGGAATACTATATGGTGTAAAAACGGTCCTGTGGCGGAATCTGAATTTGAACGAACTAATGACGATATTGTTGTGACAGATGATGATTTTCGAACAATGCTTGGTGAACATTATTGTCCAACTGTTGTAAATCGTTGTTTTATGCAACTGATTTACCAGATACAGAATAAAGATTTCTGACACAGTCCCCCATTCGTTGGGGGATTTTTTTGTGGTATGACTCATTGGGCAAATCAGATTTTTTTGTATTTTGGAAATTTAATTCGACAACAGTTCCGAAAAAAATGCGTTCTATTAAATATCGACGGTTCATCATCAAGATACTTGTTATGGCGGTTTTGGATTGTCGTTTACAAAGGAATTCTGAAAGGTTTTCCTTTGTCCTGCCAT